>NZ_AXBV01000117.1:0-1653 GCF_000475255.1 Marinobacter sp. ES-1 | reverse complement strand
GATGGGCGGACGCTTACGGTGGACATGTCAAAATCGTGAAATCGGTGTTGTATTCCACCTTTCTAATTGTTCGTGCGCCATCTCTGGCCATACTCCTCTCGAACTGGTACTCCGGAGAACAGCCAAGTGCGGGATGGTCGGAACTAGAATAAAGCCCTAAGAACGAATCAAGCGCCGAGTGAAGCGACTCCAGGGTCCAAATAGCACTTCGTTTCGGGTTCATATCTCTCGACATTTGGCGAACGTTTTTCGTAGGCTGGGTATTACCCTGCAACCTATCAACGAGTTGGCTGGTGACAGAACCGAAGTAACGCTCGATCAACGCTCCTTGTCTGGGTTTACCCTCCCGCTTCTGGATTGACGATCCTTTAGAGGCAACCAGGGTTTCAAAATAAACGCTCTGGAACTCTTTTCCGCCATCAACCACAAACGACGCAGGAAAGTATCCAGTGCTCTTGACCATCTGCCGGATACCAATCATAAGACTCCGGTAACTGGGCGGATCGTAAAGGATCGCGAAACCGACAGGCTTTCTGCTGAACCCGTCTAGAAAAAGCGTTAGCCAGGGACGACCAAGACCCAAGCCATTTTTCGACGACACCAGCTCAATATCGAGCTGAGTGTGGTCAGTGTGCACAACGTCCATAGCAAACTGACCACTCAAATCCCAAGGCATTTTCCTGCCTTTGTTGGAGCCGCTTTCATGCTGATAGGCGGCTTTGTCACCTGATCTGGCACGGACCTTCTTGGCGGTATCGATTCTTTTTGCAAATGAAGAAAACGTCTTGAGAGAGACTGCTGGAATTTCGCTCTTTTCGCAGGCGTGAAGAAACAACCCATACGCATGTGAGAGCGGTGGTGATTTCTTGTTGAGGTAGTGCTCCTCAAGAGTCAATTCGATGAGAGAGCTGGTCGCGGGATCGAGCCGCGACTCCCTGTTTCCCCTTGCGGAAATCTTTGGAATCAACCCTACAAAGCCTTCGCCAAGCTCTTGTTCGGCGAGGTTAAATTGGCGGCGCCAGTTTCTGACGGTGCGTTCAGAAATACTATGGCTCTTTGCAACTTCGTCCATCGGTTTTCCACCCTTGATCTCATCAAGGATCTTTAGACGGTGATTGGCTTGTTCCAACTCGCGCGGCCCAGCTTTCTGAAGCAGATTAAATACCGCACCCTGATCTTCTGTGTGAAGGAATGCAGTACCACTCGCCAGCTGATCTTCCAGAAGTTTTTTCGGAATGCTTTTTGCGCTACAAGCGTCATCCTCCAGGAGATAGAACTGGGGGTGGATAGACGAGACGCGGCAAACATTGCCGCAAAAATTTACCCGATCACCAAGCCTAAGTTCTGTATGCCGGGAGGCGCTTTTCACATCGGCAAGTAACAGGGAATCTGCCTGAGTTCTAAATATTCGGCAGTATCTTGGTTGACGAAGTAGGTCCTTTTCCAGATCGACAAAGACATCCTGGTTGAGAATCCAATGGAAGAGGTCGTCAGGATTGACGCTGCCAGTCTCGAGAACGTCAGAAAGAAAAACCCATCGACAATCACCGAAAATCTCACTTTCGTTATCCTTCTCGAAATACTTCTCTGGCTCGGTATACAGAAAGTCTTTGAGATACTGAAAGTTCTCGGTGAGTTATGGTGATTTCTGGT
>NZ_AXBV01000116.1:0-8198 GCF_000475255.1 Marinobacter sp. ES-1 | reverse complement strand
CAGAAATCACCATAACTCTAACAGTCAACGTCCACCTTGAATCAACAATATCATCTACAAGCAGAACCGGCTTGTCTGGTATGTCTTCGGCAACCGAAAAGGCACCATCCAAATTCCGGCATTGATGAAAACGATTCTCTTGTCCTTTTTGGGGTTGGTTGTCCTTGATCTTGGACACTGCATCTAAAAAGGGCAAGTTAAGCTTGGCCGCCAGGCGGCGGGCGAAATCCGGCACCAGTTCTGGATGGTTTCGTGAGGGTACACAGCAAATCCACTCAGGGGCAGGGTTGGGCTGCCAGCGTTGGAGGATCATCTCCGCGAGAGCGTCTACCAGCTCGTCACTGAATCTCCCAGCATGTTTCTGGTCAGCTACCAAGCGACCCCACCCGGCATCACCATAGCGGGATAAAACTCGGCCCTCTTGAGCCGCTAGTTCACCAAGAAGGCGAGGAAATCGGTATTCCAAAAAGGTTGTCGTGGCTTCATCGTTTGATGCGGCAATCTGCTTTCTTGGCTTAATGGGCTCTTCAGATTGCCTCAAGAATCGTGTTGCCTGAACCCCCAACTCCTGGTCAAACTTTGTGTCAATAATCGGGTGGCCAATGCAGTTGACGCACTTGCCACAGCTTCCAGCGGTATTGTCATCCAATGCGATCCTAAGAGTTGTCATCAAGCATCGTTCGGTGTTCAGATAGTCCTGCACCTCGCCCCACTCTTGTTCGCGTATTGCCGTGATCCTATCGATATGGTCAAGATCCATCTGGTAATGAATGGGAGTTCGATACCAGGTCTTTCCAGATGCAAAAACCGGTGAAGGGTTCTCGGTCCTCAAGTATTTCAACGCGTGTTCGATGCGCTTTTGTGGCAGGTTGGCCTCTTTTTCGAGTCGCTCCGGGGAGAGTCCATCTGCTTGTTCAAGCGCATCCAAAAGCCGTTCAACATCTTGCTGACCTGGAAATGCGGTTCTCCGGAAATAAGCATGAATGTCTTGATCTTCTGCTCCTGAGATTAGTACACCTACGGCCTGATCGATAGCTCGACCGGCTCGGCCCACTTGTTGATAGTAGGCAACAATTGAACTCGGAGCCTGATAGTGAATGACAAAGCCGAGGTCAGGTTTGTCGTACCCCATCCCGAGCGCGGTTGTCGCCACTAACACTTTCAATTGGTTTTTAAGTAGTTGCTCCTCGAGAAACTGGCGGTAGGCATTGGTATCTGGTTTGTCAGCAGCATCTAAGAATTCAGGGTGTATCACTCCGCTGTAGTAGGGAAGAGAATCGATTCCCTGTTTTTGGAGCCAGTGCGCAACGAGCTCCGCATCCCGTTGAGTTAGAACATATACAATGCCGGTGCCTGAAAGTTCAGGAATAACCTGAGCGAGCCAAGCCAGCCGTGAGGCTTGATCTGGTAGCACTAATGTTTGGAGAGCAAGACTCTCCCTTATCAACGGGCCACGTTGGATTTCAATATCGCCCAGCTGGGATTTTATATCTTCGACTACCCGGTTGTTGGCGGTTGCTGTAGTGCCAAGCACTGGCGTGTTTGGCGGCAGCTGTTGGAGGATACTCACAATGCGCCTGTAGTCGGGCCGGAAGTCGTGGCCCCAGTCAGAAATACAGTGGGCCTCGTCAACCACCATCAGCCCAATCCGGTCTGCTATGGGCTGGAGTACGGTTTCTATAAAGCGATCATTGGCCAGGCGTTCCGGAGAGATCAACAGGCAGTCGATTTCGTCATTCAACATGCGCTGGGTAACGGCCTGCCAGTCATCGCTATTCGTCGAGTTCATGGTCTCGGCCACAATGCCGAGGTTGCGGGCTGATTCGATCTGGTTACGCATCAGGGCCAACAGGGGCGAGACGATGATGGTTGGCCCTAGCCCCCGGTCCCGGAAGATTTTGGTACTGATAAAATACACTGAACTTTTGCCCCAGCCTGTGCGCTGAACAACAAGCAATTTCTGCCGTTGATTGACGATGGCATTGATGGCCTCCCACTGCCCCTCCCGGAAAGTTGCGTTGGGATTGGTCAGCGCAGTTTGAAGCAGTTGTTCGGCGTTAGCTCTATCCGTCTGATTGTTCATTATCGATCCTTGATGGAGTTATACGGTAAGCTCTCCGGCCATGATTCTGGGTAATAGCAAGTCTCGGGCCTCAGCTAATGCTTTATTCGTTTTTATAAGGTTCTGAATTTGTTTGGTGTTTTTTAGAACAGTATCGTGGAAAAGCTCCATTAAAGAATGTGGAGGCTTTACACATGGGGTAGCGGATATATATTGCCTTTTTAATTCTTTTTGATTTGTTGCACCTTCACCCATGTCCGTAAGACGCTTTTCCATACCCAGCAATGTATAGCCGAGCCACAGGTATGGAATTTCCTCAGACGGCCTTACAATTGTTACATGTGTATCGGCGCAAGTTTTTTCTAAGACGTCCCAAACCTGGGCCACTCGACCTAAAGTACCTGTTCCAGTTGAGTTAACTAAAACATCTCCAATCTGTAATTTTTTCTCATCGCTAAATTCCTTGGATTGCTTTCTAGCTTTCTCAAAAGAAAGGATGCGATTTCTTATGCATTTTTGGTTTATTACAACGAACTCACCGTTTTCATCGTACTTTGGTGTTATGCCTCGGTTAAGATAAGAGCTGAGTTCACCAACTGATGACTGGCTCCAACCCTCTGGGACACCATCAGTAATTCTGACCTGCTCATGGCCTGGGAATCGCAGGTGCACGAACCACTCCCGATACAGGAGTCGGGCTGACTCTTCTAGTAGTTCGATCCGGCGAAGATTGTTTTCGATTAAGCTGTCATATTTAGCAATAAAGTCAGCTATCCGCGCCTGGTCTCGAGGATCTTTTGGACCTCGGAAAACCAAATTTTTAAGAACGGTCAAATTAATATTAGGTTGTGCTGCCTGTCCACCTAAGCTTTGACATGCTCTAAAGGTCGCTGGATTTTTGAAGCAGTAGTAGATAAACCTAGGGCATGCGCGAGCCGAATCAACTCGGACAATGCCAACGGCCTGATTTGTGTTTGCGGGAAGATGGCGTTCGTTAACTATCCCGCACTTACCAACATTGGCACCAGCAATTGTAACTAGGACGTCATTTTCCTGGAGCTGAGAGCGTTTTAATTTCTCGTGAGTGTCCTCGGAAACGAAATTAAATCCGCCGGAGTCCAGTGTGGAATCACCATTCAAGGCCTCAGCTTTGATGAATTTTACTCCTTCATCAGTGAAGGGCATTCCGTAGGTTGTTGGTGTAGTGCCCTTTGTCACCAACTCCGAAATACTATCGATTGAGAATTCTTGCCAACTCATACCCCCAACTCCTCGAAGTTGGCGGCAATTTTTTCTGCCAGCTCCTTTGCCTCCGCATTCAGCCCCTTTAGCTCGACGTGAATGTCTTTGAGGGTTTCTTCAAAGTCGAAGTCTTCATCCACCTCTTCCGGTGCTACTCCGACATAGCGCCCGGGAGTAAGGCTCCAGTCGGCGGCTTCGATCTCGCGGATATTCACCAACTTGACCAGACCCTCCACATCCCTCAATTGGCCTTCGGGGAAACGACTGAGCAGCCAATGGGCTTGTTTGTAGAAGTAACGGACCTGTTTCAACTGCTCTACGGCCACTTTGCGGGCTTCGTCGGCGGCTTTTCTCAGGTTTTTACGGCCACGGCCATTGAGCAGTGCGCTGTCCCAGAGTTCGCTGTCTTTGGCACCGTTGGCTTCGGCCAGCTCGATCACTCTTGTGGCTAGTTTGTACACCAGGTCCACCTCCTTGATCAGGTCCCGGCTCTGGTTGGCCAGGTCTTTTAGGCAGGTATCCTGTTCCGTGAATTCCAGCAGGCTTTGGACATCGCTGTAATCGTACTGGCGCCACCATTTTTGCAGGTCGTTGGTAGCAATCTCGAGCGCGGACCAGCCGCCCCCTGCAGACTCTTTGGCATTAAGAAAGTCCACGTAGTTTTCAACGTCCATGCCATTCTGTTCCAGCTTATCCATAAAAGGTTGAAAGACATTTGTCAGTTGTTCGAGCTGGCTGAGGAAATCCGGCAAAGGCTGGCAGGATGGTTCTTCGAGATGCTCGCAGGCCCTGGCCTCCAGCAGTGAGCGGTCTATGTAGCTCTTAACTAGTTCGATAAACCGCTCGTTCTGCCCACGGTAAAGCCAGACAATCGCAGTCAGATTTTGCTGTTGTTCGGGGCTGAAGTCGTAGATTTTACGGGTGACCTTGCGGTAAACGTTGCGGGCATCCAGCATCAGCACCTTATCTTTAAGGTGTTCCGACTTGTTTTTGTTCAGGAACCAGAGCTGGCAGGGCACGGAGCGGGTATAGAAAAAGTTTCCCCGGATATCCACCATGATGTCGACGTGGCCGGTTCGCACCAGTTGTTCCCGCACTTTGGCTTCATCCCGGCCGGCGCTGGAAGCTTGGCTAGACATTACAAACCCAGCTCTCCCTGTCTCGTTCAGGTAGCTGTAGAAGTACTGAATCCACAGGTAGTTGGCATTGCTCACTCTGTTGTTCTTGTTAACACCGGGCAGCCCAAACGGAAGCCGGCGTCGATCGCCTTTAATCTTGTCGGCATCAACTTCGTCCACGTTAAACGGGGGGTTAGCCATCAAATAGTCTACGGTGCCAAACAGGCCATCGTGTGGATCGTTGTAATAGGTGATGGCCGTTTCGCCCCCTTCTACGTTACCTTCCAGCCCGTGTACTGCCATGTTCATTTTGGCGAGGCGGGTGGTTACCCGGTTCTTTTCGTGGCCGTAAAAGGTGAGTTCATGAGGGTCTTGGGCATGGCGCTCCATAAAGTGGGCGCTTTGTACGAACATGCCGCCGGAGCCGCAGGCCGGATCAAATACCTTTCCATGGTCTGGTTCCAGTATGTTGACGATCAGCTGAACCAGCGACACCGGAGTGAAGAATTCACCGCCGTCATGCGCACCCTGGTCGGCAAACTGGGTCAGGAAGTATTCGTAAATTCGCCCGAAGATATCTCCAGTGGCCCGCTGAAGTTCTTCCGGGTTCAGATGCCGTATTAGGGTTCCGAGCACTTCGTTCGGGATAGTATTGTATTCCTGTTTGGGCAGCTGATTACGCAGGTTGCTGTAATCCCCCTCGATGGATTCCATGGCCTGGATAATAGCTTCAGCCCGGTTGTCGGCATCGGTCAACGCTACTAGGTAATCAAATTGCGCCTCGGGCTTCAGGAAGATGGCGCTCTTCTGGGAGAAATCCTCTTTGGTTAATGCTCGGGTTTTACCGCCCCGGCTGGGTAGAGTTTTCGAGATCTCGTCTTTCACGGCGAGGTAACGGCTGAAGGCATGCCGCAGGAAAATGAGGCCCATGACGGGCAGGAAGTACTCGTTGCTGGCCAGCTCGGAGTTACCCCGTAGGGTGTCGGCTGCCTTCCACAGTCGTTTTTCGATCGCTTCGATGTTTTCCAGTTGTGCCATGGGGCCTAATTCCTAGATATCTTCTGATTTATTCGTATCGCTGATGCCGGCACGGTCGTGTTGAATACAGTCAACCTACACGGGCCCGAAGAAAGAACAAGGGCAAAAGCGATTCAAGCTATTTTTCGCCAAACAAGCGCTCGAAATCGGCCTTAAAGTTGGCGGGCATGTCTGAAACATATTTCCAGAACCCAGCGAGGCCATGGATGGTTTCCATGTCGGTATGGCCACAGTCCAGCATGATTTTGAGCAGCTCTAATGTCGGCATTACCTGTGCATCGAAAGTCTCGGCTAACTCGGTCATGTCCTGATCATCAGTAACCACTGGAACACCTAGCTCCAACGCATAGGCGATATACCATGCATCCACTCTGGACGGGCCTGGCAACTCAGTCTGTACATGATCCCAAACGAATCCGAAGGTCTGTTGGATGGACCTTTTCTGTTTTCTGCCAACTTGTGGAAAATATTTGCGGTTCTCAGTGAATTCCTCTTCATCCACCCAGGGGAACTTGCTTTGCAACTTTGTGGCTGCCAGCTCTTCATTGAGTTCAGGCAGGATGTACAGGCAGTACTCGTCATCACCAAAGGGCACGAACAATAAGGGGCGTATGGTTTTGGCCAACCTCAGGTATGCGTTGGTATCAACGAGGATCTTCGATTGGGGCATTAGGTCAACTCTGCGTGGATACTCCGTGCATCAAGTAGCGGCATATCCAGCACAGTTTGAACATATCCGGGTCCTTTATCGTGCTCTTTCAGGTATTTTCGGAGCAGGTTGAAGAACGGGGTTTCAAAAGAACCCTCTACCTTTTGGATGTAGTCATGAGCGCTCGGTTTGCCATGCTCGTCGAGCTCGGTACCCCCGAAAAGGGCTTCGCTAAGACTTGGGAACTGCTGATTAAATTTCGTTACAGCCCCGAAAAACGATCTACCCATTTCAATTTCAGGCTTACTCAGATGGTTTGCGTACTTGTTAACCTGCTGAAGAATTGTGTTTGGTGAAATTACCTGCTGCTCGGCCATCTGCTTTAACGCATTGATCCTTGCCGCTGTCGATGGCTTTCTGGCCAGAGCCTCATAAGCTTGGGCAGCAAGCTCATGCGGGTAGAGTAAGCTTGCGGCGAAGGCATCCGCAAAATCTTCAGCTTGCTCGCCTTCAAGGCTTGGCGATAAGCAGTGCCCCAGCTCATGGGCCATCCAGAACTTGAAGTCGTGGATATTGGTATCCAGATTCAAGTAGACCCATGTACTTCCTGAATCAGGAAGGTGTATGTGCACGGCATTTTCATGGCGCTGTTTTGCCCCCCACATTACCGGCACCACAACCGCTTGAAGTTCACTAAAACGGCGAATCAGGTGATTGAAATCCACACACTCTGCCGGCTCCAGATTAATATCTTCTCGGACCTTTTTTGTCACCACGCGCAGATACTCATAATCGCAACTGGGTGATTTGAGCACTGGTGGCATTTCAAAAGTATCAAACGGCAAGTATGGTACGAGGTGGCGCAAAAAGCGTCCAATCTCCTGCGCTTTTTCGATGTGATGATCTTTGGTTTTGGTGCCGCGCATTTTGCGGAACGCTACCCTAGGAGCATAAGGATCCTCTTTGATGACCAAATCATCGAAAGGAAGGTTCAGCAACTTGCCGAATTGCAGTAGTTTGTTAGGGCGCGGAAAAGACTTACTCGAGAGCCACTGGGAAACAGCCTCTTTCGTAACGCCGAGTGCGTCGGCCACAGCAGTCTGCGTAAGGCCGGCATCTTGCATTGCTTGCTGAGCTTTGGTTGTGTCTAGTCTTTTTTGCATGGTCCGCAGTTTAGATTGGTGTCAAGTTTTGTCAAGTTACGCTGGGTTGGATTATTTGGCCGGCACGTCTTTAATCCACCAGATCAAGTCGAAGGTCAGCGCCCAGGGTTACCGCCAATCTGCTCATATTTTTGGCGGAGATGTTGCGCCTCCCTCTTTCCACGTCGCTTAAATAGGGGCGCTGGAAGCCACACAGTCTCGCAACGTTTTCTTGAGTGAGCCCCTTCTTCTGTCGAAGTTCACGCGCTCTTTTTCCGAAATTGATCAGAAATTGCTCTTGTTTGTTTGACATGCGAGATCCGTCGTCTAAGTTACAGATAGTGCCTTATAAGTTACATAATCGACGATAAACCAGGAGTGGTCAAATGCTCTCCGAAGAAGAAGTTGTCGAAAGATGTGCTCAGAGAGGTGTCTCTGAGAAGGGAATAGAAATTGCGCTCGCCGTGCGGTCTTCGCCGCCGGCTAGAAGGGTGAGAAGCTCCTCTCGAGTCGGCTCGTCGGCATTCACTTTTGCCAGCCGAAAGATGGGGCAGACGATTCAAGCTGAAAGCCTCTCTATCGAACTACCCGCTATTTATAAGCATGAATTTGACCGCTCAGTTCTCGAATTCTATGACCAGCCCTCTGAATCTCTTTTTCTGGAATATCGGAGCAAGACACGCAGGAAGGTAAAAGCGAAAAGCACTGCCGACTTCTTTGTGATCAGTGACGATTTCGTCGGATGGGAGGAGTGGAAACCTCTCGAAACGGTGATTCAGCTCGCGGAGGATAAGCCAGGGCGTTTTGCTTTTGATGAGGCGTTAGGGCGATACAGAAGTCCGCCTGCTGAAGAATACGCTGGTCGGTTTGGTTTGGGGTTTCGGGTAATGACCAGTCAGGACATCAGTTATCGCCTTACCGAGAACGAGTTATTGTCAAATCTGGTG
>NZ_AXBV01000115.1:0-14423 GCF_000475255.1 Marinobacter sp. ES-1 | reverse complement strand
AACCTTCAGCGGTTTACGCAGATTTGCACACGGCCATCACGCTGGAGTCGGTTTTGTACGCTGAACGGTCACGATGGGTCAACCGATTCCGTATTTTGTGCTGTCGCTTTTCGCAGTGATTCCCCCTTCAGATTGAGTCGGTGAGCGCCGTGCAGGAGCCGATCCAGGATGGCGTCGGCGAGCGTGGCGGAGCCGATGTAGTCGTGCCAGTGTTCGGTTGGTAACTGGCTCGCGATGAGCGTTGAGCCTCGCCCGTGCCGGTCTTCGATTACTTCCATCAGGTCTTGCCGTTGTTGTGCCGTCACCTTCTGCATGCCCCAGTCGTCCAGGATCAGCAGGTCGGTCTTCAGCAACTGGTTCATCAGCCGTGCGTAGCTGCCATCGCCGTGGGCGATGCGCACCTGCTCGAACAGGCGCGGCACGCGCAAGTAGCGAACCGAGAGCCCTTGCCGGCAGGCCTGGTTGCCCAGGGCGCAGGCCAGCCAGGTCTTGCCGCAACCGGTCGGGCCGGTGATGCACAGGTTCAGGGATTGGCGGATCCAGTCACAGCTGGCCAGGCCCGCCATGCGGGAGCGCTCCAGCCCCCGTGGATGGCGGTAATCGACGTCTTCCACGCAGGCCGCGACCCGCAACCGGGCAGCCTTCAGCAGCCGATCCAGACGGCGATTTTCACGATGTAGCACCTCCCGGTCGATCAGCAAGGCCAGGCGTTCCTCGAACGCCAGGTCGTGGGTGTCGGGCTGTGCCCGCTGCTGTTCCAGGGCACCGCACATGCCGGTCAGTTTGAGTTGGCGCAGGGTGTCGAGGGTGTTTTGAGTCAACATCAGTTTCTCCGGGATCAGTGGTAGTAGCGGGGGCCGCGAACGTTGGTGTGTACTGGCAGCTCAGTCAGTTCCGACTCCTCCTCGGCCAGGGGTAACGGGAGCTGATCCAGCCCCTGCTTCAGGATCGAGCTGATGCTCTGATAGCTGGCCGAGTTGATGGCCAGTGCTCGGCTACAGGCCTGCTCCAACCGGTCACGGCTGTAACGTCGACTCAGGTTCAATAGCCCCAGGCATGATCGGTAACCATGCTCCGGATGCGGGCGATCCTTAAGCTGTCGCTGTACCACGTCGAGCGTGGCGGGACCGATGTCAGTGGCCCAGTTCAGGAACCGCCCGGGCGACCAGTTCTGATGGGCCTGATGGGACTTGGGCATGTGCTCGGTCAGGGTGACGAAGCGGCCCTTGCCATGCCGAGGGTGCAGGGCCACCCGCTGGCCTTTGTGCATGACCTCAACGGACGTATCGGTAACCCGAACATCTAGCTTCACCCCCACCAGGGCGTGAGGCACGCTGTACAGGCGTTTGTCGATCTCGATGTGGTAGTCGATGCCGGGTCGCGCCTTGCGCCACTCGGCATAGACGTAAGGTGTTGCAGGCAGAGGCCTCAGTGCTGGACGATCCAGTGCCTCGAACAGGCTCTGGCGGCTCTCGGAGCGTCCCTGGAGCGGGCGCTGATTCAGTGCCGGTAGCAGGTCTGCAATCGCCGAGTTCAGTTCGGCCAGTGAGAAGAACGTTCGGTGACGCAACCGGGCCAGGATCCAGCGTTCAACCAGCAGCACAGCGGCTTCGGCCTTCGCCTTATCCTTGGGCTTGTAGGGGCGGGCCGGTAAGACCGCCGTCTGGTAATGGGTTGCCAGTTCCGCGTAGGTCTCGTTGAGCTGGGGCGTGTATCGGTCTGCCTTGGTGACTGCTGCCTTGAGATTGTCCGGAACCAGCAGTTCAGCTACCCCGCCGTAGAACGCCAGCATTCGCTGGTGGGAGGCAATCCAGTCCGGCAGGCTCTGGCTCCAGGTAGCCTCGGCGAAGGTATAGCTGGACGCGCCCAGCACGGCCACAAAGACCTGAGCCTTGCGCATCTCGCCAGTGCTGCGGTCCACCACCGGCACGGTGGGACCGCAGTAGTCGATAAAGATCTTCTCACCGGCCCGGTGGACCTGGCGCATGCTGCGCCGTTGCTGGCCGCGCCAGAGCCGGTAATGATGGCAGAATTGGCTGTACCGGCGGGCCTTGTCGCCATGACGTTCCACGTACTCGGCCCACAGCAGTTGCAGGGTCACGCCCTTGGTCTTCAGTTCCTGGTGGACCTGGAAGTAGTCGGGTTCAGCAAATCGAGATGGGGGTGTCTTGGCCGGGAACAGCAGGGCTTCTAACCGTACTTCATCCGTGCCTTCCGGCAAAGGCCAGGTGATGCCCTGCGCGGTGGCCAAGCTGACGTACTTGCCGACCACGCCCTTGGAGAGCCCGCAGGCACGGGCAATGCGCTCATGGCTCAGGCCCGCTTCGTACTTGAGGCGCAAGACCTCGATGATCTGTCGCATGGAAATCCTCGCTGCCGGCATCCGCCCTTCCTCGTGATGAAAAAGAAACGGGTATGCCGGATAAAGTTGAAGAATTCCAGCGTGTTGGCAGTGATTCCGGAGGAACGTGACCGGTGATTCCGGCATCGTGACCGGCGATTCCGGAAAAACGCCCGAAATCGGTCACGATAAAACGGAATGAGCGGTCACGATCAACCGGAACAGGCGGTCACGTTCAAACGGAATGGGCGGTCACGATGGGCCGGAATATGCAATTGGGCGAGTGCGGCTATGTGGCTCGCTTCGTTCGGGTGGTAAAGTCATACTATCTGCAGCCTACTGCCCCGGAGTTGGCCTGCTTGTGATTGCGGAGAGTGTGCCATGAAGACCAAACGCCCAACCGAAAAAGAACTCCTGGACGGCCTAGATGCCCACACCGCCCATGCTGACGAGCTGGCCGAGCCGCTCCCTCAGGAGCTTACACCTCTGGAACGCCTAAAGGGGACAGTCAAAGGCTACGAGCGACCAACCGATCCGGTTTGGGACGAGTGGTTCGACTCTGAAGGCGTCAGTGACGACTTTGTGGAAGATCGAGAGCAGCCCAAGGATGGACGAACATAATGGCCCTCGATGACGAAAAAACTAGAGGGCATGTGGCTCTCAAAGGCTTTTTTGGTATCTGTCGCGAATGGGACTGCACCCAGAAAGAGATGATGCAGTTGCTCGGCGGTGTGTCCCGGAGCACGCTGGCCAAGTATGAGACGTTGCCACATGTAACGCTCTCGCAGGATACCTTGGAGCGCATCAGCTACATCCTGGGCATCTACAAATCCTTGAGAGTCATGTACCCAACGGCCGAGCGCGCCAATCACCGGATTCGCCTGGTAACCAGTGAAGTTCCTTTCGCTGGAACGTCTGCCCTGGACTTTATGGCGCTAGGCTCCATGAAGCACCTCATGGAAACTCGACGCTACTTTGATGCAAAGCGGGCGGGTTAACCAGCCCCCGTCGACCAAGATTTTGGGCGGTCAGTTTGGCCACCTTTTTTGTTTGAGTGGTAGGAAATACGGAGCCAGTTCGGATGGAATCAATCAACGCCGCCAGTTTGCTGGCCTCCAACCCCATGCGGGAAAAGTAGTTGTCCGGCAGTGCGCCTTTCAGCGACGGGTTCAGTTTTTCAATGGAAAACAGGGCTGAATCAATTTTTACCGCTATGTCGTCCTGCTTGGCCTGTTTCTGCAGGGTATTCCAGCGGGCATGCTCGGGCAGGTAGAACACGTTTTTCATGGTGTAGAATTCCACCATGTCTACATAGGCCTCTTGCCCCTCCTTAACCAGCGCCTGTTTTCGGGCCTCAAATTTATCGCTAACGAATTTGAGGAAGATCAGGCTGAGCACCACGTGCTTGTATTCCGACGATTCCACCGTACCGCGCAACTTGTCAGCGGTGTCCCAGAGGGTTTGTTCGAAGGTGCGGGTGTTCTTTTTTACAGGGGAAGACGCCTTGCTCATGAACTGCCTTTAGTTACGGGTGCGGTGGGAACAAATCCAATAGTGACTGGCATGATAGCGCCTACACAAAGTTTGTGCCTAACCCTGAGCCACTATAATTCAGGGATTCAACTCTCCACCGAATACGACAAAATGCGGGACAGCTGGCTGTATGGCAACTCGGTTTCCTGGTGCCAACCGGTAAACGCAGCCTGCGCCTGCTGCAGCCCTTTCTTGCTCGTTGGTGAAGCATCCAGAAGATTGGCGTTGCGCAGGCCGGCAACAACATCGTGAGACAAAATAAAGCCATCCCAGCCAACAATGCGCAGAAAATACTGAGCACTGTTACCGCCCAAGCGGGAGCCATTGCGCTTTAGCCACAACAACAAGCCAACTTGATCTTCTGACGACCATTGCTGCAGAAAGCCCCAAAGCTGCCGTATTCCCGCGCAGCATCCACAATCATGCGGGCATTTTCCGGCACGGTACGTATTTTCTGCATGTTGCGCACAATCCGTTCATCCTGCGCCAACTCTTCCAAAACGTCTGGTGGCACCTGTTGCCAGTAGGCAGGCACAAAGCCATGAAAAGCCGCTTCAAAACCCGGCCATTTGTTGTCTATAACGCGCCACACAAAACCAGCCTTGAATACGCAGCGGGTGATTTCCGAGAGGTAACGATCATCCGATCGCGCCTCCAGGGCCGTGGCTGGCGGCAGTTTTGGCAGCAGGGCGTTCAGCTCTTCGATGCCGCCTTTACGGGCGATGGCACGCTCATGAATCTCTGAAAAACGCATAATGTCTCGCCTTTGAAGTATTGACGGGTACCCGAAAATTAATGTCACAGTTGTATTAATAGTGACCTAACTCATTTCATTTTTTTGTTTCTCGTCTATCTTGGAGATGAACGATCCGGAAATCGTGCTCACTCCTGGCTGGATGAGAGCAAAAAGTTCACAGCCGGGATCGAGACCCTTCATTGGCTCTATATAGCTGTCGATGTGCACAAAGGAGAAGCGCTGTGAATGATAATGATAACCTCACCGAAACCCCTTCTGATAAATCTTTGGAAAACTCACCCAACGACCCTGAGCAGGATTTGGCAACGCGGTTCCCCACCGCCTATACCATTCTGTTTCTGCTGATTATATTTGTTGCAGCCCTGACCTGGATTATACCTGCCGGCCAATACGACCGGGCAATGAACGAGGAAGTCGGGCGTGAAGTGGCCGTGCCTGGCACCTACCAGACGGTCGACCCCAACCCTCAGGGCTTTATGGAAGTAATGCTGGCGCCAACGGCCGGGTTTTATGATCCGGACAGTTATGTCGCAAACGCCATTGATGTTGCCTTGTTCGTACTTTTCCTGGGCGGCTTCCTCGGCGTGATGAACGCTACGGGGGCCATAGATACCGGGATACGCAGCGCCATGCGACATCTCAAGGGTCGTGAGGTCTGGATGATCCCGATCCTGATGAGTTTATTTGCCATCGGCGGCACCACCTATGGCATGGCTGAAGAGACCCTGGCGTTTTATGCCATTCTGATTCCAGTGATGATGGCCGCCGGATACGACGTTGTAACCGGCGTTGCCATTATCCTGATCGGGGCCGGCATTGGCGTTCTGGGCTCTACCATTAACCCGTTTGCCACGGTTATCGCCGCCAATGCAGCGCAAATTCCGTTTACAGACGGTATTGTCGTGCGCTTAATTCTGCTTATTGGCGGCCTGTTGATTTGCGCCGGCTACGTTATGCGTTATGCCGTTCGCGTAAAGTCAGACCCTTCTCACTCGGTGGTTTCCAGGCAATGGGATGCACACCGTCGACTTTTCCTGGGCAAGCATGCCGACGAAGTTCAGGCTTCCACTCTGACCAGAACACAGATTGTCGCGTTGCTGATCTTTGCCGCCACCTTCGTAGTGATGATCTGGGGCGTATCGTCCCAGGACTGGTGGATGGCGCGCATGGGGGCATTGTTCTTTGGCTCTGCGCTTGTTATCGGCATCATTGCCCGCCTGGGCGAGAAAGAGCTGACCGGCAGCTTTGTGGATGGTGCCCGTGATCTCCTGGGTGTGGCCCTGGTAGTAGGGCTTGCGCGAGGCATCGTGGTGATCATGGATCAGGGCATGATTGCAGACACCATTTTGCACAGCGCCGAAACCTCCCTGGGCGGTTTACCCGAACTGGCCTTTATTAACCTGATGTTCTGGATCGAGGTGGGCATGAGCTTCTTTGTACCATCGTCATCCGGCCTGGCGGTTCTCTCGATGCCGATTCTGGCACCTCTTGCAGATTTTGCTCATGTAGGCCGGGATCTGGTGGTCACCGCGTACCAGTCAGCCAACGGACTCGTAAACCTGATCAACCCGACGTTTGCAGTCGTCGTTGGAGGTTTGGCAATTGGCCGTGTGTCCTACGACCGCTGGATCGCGTTTATCTGGCCTTTGCTCCTGATTCTCACCATTTTCATTTCAGTGGTTATCAGCATAGCTGCACTCATCTAAAAGAGGATTGAACCATGTCTGATCACAAGCTTGGAGTACATTCGGAAACCGGAAAGCTGCGGCAGGTGGTTGTATGCCGCCCTGGCCTGGCCCACCGGAGGCTAACTCCATCCAACTGTGACGCCCTGTTGTTTGACGACGTTTTCTGGGTCAAACAGGCCCAGAAAGATCACGATGTGTTTGCCAGCGTGATGCGCGAGCGAGGCGTTGAAGTACTGGATGTTAACGAATTATTGGCAGAGACCCTGGATATTCCGGAAGCCCGTAAATGGATCCTGGACCACCGGATTACGTGGAACGACATTGGTGTAGGGATGATTTCCGACCTGCGCGCCTGGATGGACGAGTTGCCGGGAGCCGAGCTTTCAAAATATCTGATTGGCGGCCTTGAAGTGGGCGATTTGCCCTTTGATCCAACCGGGCTTTTTGGCAACCACTTGGGGCACTACGGATTTGTGCTGCCACCGCTGCCTAACTACCTGTTCACACGGGACAACAGCTCCTGGATCTACGATGGCGTTACCCTCAACCCCATGTACTGGTCTGCTCGGCAACCCGAAACACTGTTGATGGCCGGCGTGTACCGCTACCACCCGAAATTTGCCGGGAAGGTGGACGTGCTCTGGGGTGATCCAACACAAAACCATGGCCTTGCAACACTTGAAGGCGGTGATGTGATGCCCGTAGGTAATGGCACCGTGCTTGTGGGCATGGGTGAGCGCTCATCACCACAAGCCGTCGGGCAGCTGGCCAATGCTCTGTTCAGGAAGGGTACTGCAGAGCGGGTCATTGCCTGTCAGATCCCGAAATCCCGCGCGGCCATGCACCTTGATACCATCTTTACCTTCTGCGGTGGCAACGTCGTTACAGCCTTCAAAGAAGTCGCAGAGGAGTTGATCTGCTACGACCTGCGCCCGGGTGAGGGCGGTAAACACCTGTCTTTCCGCCAGGACCCCAGGCCCTTGTTCGACGTAGTCGCAGACGTGCTTGGCTATAAGTCCCTGGAGGTTGTTCCAACCGGAGGCGATAACCCGGCCGAACGTGAGCGGGAGCAGTGGAACGATGGTAACAACGTACTGGCCCTGAGTCCGGGTGTGGTTATTGGCTACGACCGCAACGACGACACCAACGCAGCTCTTGAGGCAGCAGGCATCGAAGTGCTGGCTATTCCAGGTGCAGAGCTGGGCCGTGGCCGCGGCGGTGGGCGCTGCATGAGCTGCCCCACAATGCGCGATCCCGTTTGACCGGAGAGGGTTCAGACCATGGCTTTTAACCTGAAAAATCGTGACTTTCTGACCTTGCGGGATTTCTCCCCGCAAGAGATCAGTTTTCTTCTGAAACTGGCCAAAGACCTGAAAGCCGCCAAATATGCCGGCACCGAGGTTCCCCAGCTTGTTAACAAGGAACTCGCACTGATCTTCGAAAAAAACTCCACCCGGACACGGGTGGGGTTCGAGGTGGCCGCCTACGACCAGGGGGCCAGAGTGACCTACCTGGGACCTTCAGGCACCCATATTGGCCACAAGGAGTCGGTAAAAGATACTGCCCGGGTGCTGGGCCGTGTTTATGACGGCATTGAATACCGGGGCTTTGGTCAGAAAATTGTTGAGGAACTGGCAGAGTATGCAGGTGTACCGGTTTTTAACGGCCTGACGGATGAGTTCCACCCAACCCAGATTCTTGCAGACTTTTTAACCATGCAGGAGCACGTTGAAAAACCACTGCATGAAATGGCCTATGTTTTTATTGGCGACGCTGCCAATAACATGGGGGACAGCCTGCTGATTGGCGGTGCCAAAATGGGTATGGATGTGCGCCTGTGTGCACCCGAAGAATGCTGGCCTGAAGAGGCCATACAAGATGAAGCTCAGGCTATTGCCCGGGAAACCGGCGCCCGCATTACCATTACCGACGACATTGATACGGCCGTGGCCGGGGTCGATTTTGTGTACACAGATGTCTGGGTATCCATGGGTGAGCCGAAAGAGAAGTGGGGCCAGCGGATCAAGCTGTTAATGCCCTACCAGGTGAACGCCGGACTGATGGAAAAAACCGGCAATCCGCGCGCCCGCTTCATGCATTGCCTGCCTGCTTTTCACAATACAGAAACAGCCGTGGGTAAAGAAATAGAAGCGGAGTTCGGCATAAGTGCCATGGAGGTGACAGACGAGGTTTTCGAAAGCCCTGCATCCATCGTGTTTGATCAGGCAGAGAATCGTATGCACACCATCAAGGCGGTGTTGGTAGCCACCCTCGGGGCCTGACGCCGGCCCCGGCTGCTAAAAAGGATACACAGGATGTTGATTGTTGCAGCATTGGGCGGTAACGCCCTTTTAAAGCGCGGTGAGCCATTAACCGCCCAAACCCAGCGCACCAATGTGAAAATCGCTGCGAAATCACTGGCCAAACTGGTAGAGGCCGGGCATGAGTTGGTGATTACCCACGGCAACGGCCCCCAGGTGGGGTTGCTGGCATTGCAGGGCGCGGCATACAAGCCTGAGGAAGCCTACCCACTGGATGTGCTGGGGGCGGAAACCGGTGGCATGATCGGGTACATGATCGAACAGGAGATGGAAAACGCCCTCAACCACTCCCGCCCTGTGGCAACTTTGCTTACCCAGGTTGTGGTTGAGCGTGAGGACCCTGCCTTCAAAAATCCCACCAAATTTATCGGCCCGGTCTATGATAAGGCAGAAGCCGAATCCCGGGCAGCCGCTGCCGGCTGGCATATTGCGGCCGACGGCGATAAGTGGCGCAGAGTTGTGCCCTCGCCTGCACCCAAAGAAATACCCGATATGCGGGTGCTGAGGTTGCTTCTGGATCAGGGAGTGGTTGTTATCTGCACCGGAGGCGGTGGCATTCCGGTATTGCGTCGCAATGACGGTAGTATGACTGGTGTAGAAGCGGTGATTGACAAGGATGCGGCCAGTGCCTTACTGGCACGAGAGTTGCGGGCTGATGCACTGCTGCTGTTAACCGATGTGGACGCGGTGTATCGTGACTTTGGTACACCTGCTGCCGCACCCGTTCAAAAAGTAACCCCCGAACAAGGACGGAAGCTGGATGTTCCGGCCGGTTCAATGGGGCCAAAGGTGGCGGCGGCCTGCGATTTTGCTGACTTTGGCGGTATCAGCGGAATTGGCCGCCTGGAAGATGCTCTCGATATTCTCGATGGGCGCGCGGGTACGCTTATCACCAGGAACGCTACCCATAACACTTAAAGGTTCGGGCTCGTTATCCATGCTGGATCAGATCGTCGATGATGGACAGATCGTGGGAATACGCGGCGGTGTTATCGATGTGAAGTTCCCGGCAACCTCGCCCCGTATTCAGGACCTGGTTTACGCCGGCAGCCTTGCGCTGGAGGTAACTTCCCTCCTTGATGACGGGGTTGTGCGCTGTATGGCGCTGGCGCCTGTACGTGGGCTGGGGCTGGGAATGCCGGTTCGGGCCACCGGGGCACCCATTCAGGTTCCGGTGGGTGATACCGTCCTGGGTCGCATGCTCAACGTATTTGGCGAACCCATTGACGACAAACCGGCTCCTGCAGCCTCAGTGTACCGCGCCATCCATCAGCCTCCCCCAGCGCTGGAAGACCGCGTAATACACAGTGATATTCTGGAAACCGGCATCAAGGCCATCGATCTGCTGTCCCCCATTGAACGTGGTGGCAAAACCGGGCTTTTCGGGGGCGCCGGGGTGGGCAAAACCGTACTGATTACGGAACTGATCAACAACACAGTTCAGCACTACCAGGGCGTAAGCTTGTTCTGCGGCATAGGTGAACGCTCCCGGGAAGCCGAAGAGCTGTACCGCGAAATGGACGATGCCGGTGTGCGCGATAAAACCGTGATGCTGTTCGGGCAGATGAACGAAGCCCCGGGAGTGCGCTTTCTGGTGGGCAAAACCGCACTCACCATGGCGGAGTATTTCCGCGACGAGCAGAAGCAGGATGTACTACTGCTCATCGACAACATTTTCCGCTTTGTGCAGGCAGGCTCTGAAGTCTCCGGATTGATGGGTCGCATGCCTTCCCGGGTGGGTTACCAGCCCACACTGGCGACTGAACTCGCCACATTGCAGGAGCGCATCACATCCACCCGCAACGGTGCCATCACCTCCATTCAGGCAGTCTATGTGCCCGCCGATGACTTCACGGACCCGGCAGCAGCGCATATTTTCTCGCACCTTTCCGCCTCTGTGGTGCTGTCGCGCAAGCGCGCCAGTGAAGGTCTTTATCCGGCAGTGGACCCCCTTGGCTCCGCCTCCGTGATGCTGACGCCGGCCATTGTAGGCCAACGCCATTACGATATTGCCCGGGCGGTAAGGCGCACCCTGGCCGAATACGAAGATCTGCGGGATATTATTGCCATGCTGGGCATGGAAGAACTCTCCGCCGCAGACCGGGCCACAGTGGCACAGGCACGACGGCTTGAGCGCTTTCTCACCCAGCCGTTTTTCACCGTTGGTGCGTTAACCGGCGACAGCGGCAGGCGCGTGTCCATCAAGGACACGCTGGACGGTTGCGAAACCATCCTGAACCAGACCGAATTTCACGATAACGAAACCGACTACTACATGATCGGCTCCCTGCAGGATCTGGAGAAAAAACCATGAGCCTTGCCGAATCCATGCGGGTAACGCTGCGACTGCCCACCCGGACCCTGTTCGAAGGCAGCGTGAAAAAGCTGTTTGCGACCGCGCAAAACGGCGCTTTTGGCATGCTCCCGAACCACACGGATTTCGTGACAGCTTTAGTGCCCTCGGTGTTGATCCTCACCTCGGCCGAGGGTACCGAAACGTTTTTTGGCATCGATGAAGGTGTGCTGGTAAAGACGGGCCACCAGGTGGACATCGCCATACGCCGCGGTGTTCAGGGCAAAGACCTGGAAACTCTCAACGAAACCATACAGGCTGCATTTATCGAAGTGGATGAAGAAGAGCGGGTGGCACGCTCAGCCCTGTCCCGGCTGGAAGCGGGCATAGTGCGGCGTTTCGGCGACTTACGGAAACCCGCGGTATGAGCACGAAAAATGATCGCTCGGCAGACGACATCCGGCGCAGTGCCGAGCGCATGAAGCGCGCGCGCAATGAGCCAGGAGTCAGTCCCCTCCGCGGGCTGGGCGCCTTCGGCATCATCGGCTGGTCAATCGCGGTGCCTACTGTGGGTGGCGCCTTCCTGGGGTTATGGTTGAACAAGGTGGCACCCCAGAACTTTTCCTGGCCCATTGCGCTGATTCTTGGCGGTGTGGTTGTAGGAGGCATCATTGCCTGGAGCTGGATCGAAAAAGAAGGGCCGGATCAAAAGGGGGACAAACGGTGATAACAGTAAACTGGCAAGCGGTACTGCTGGGTTTTTCTTTTGGTTTACCCATCAGCGCCTTGTTCTTTATAGGGCTGGCCTGGGGCATGCGGCAGGCTTTGGCCTCTGAGCGGCCCGGGCTCTGGCTGATGGCCAGTTCATTCTGCCGGATTGCGGTGCTGCTTGGCATTGGTGCAGGGGGCACCGCTTACGCCGGCAGCAACTGGGCCATCGCCGGTTACGCACTGGCATTTTTCCTGACGCGACTGGTGGCTGTATTCCGGGCCAGAGCCGGCAAGGCACCCACAACCGCACCACAGGAGGGCGCGTAATGCAGCTTACCCCCGATGACATTATTGTTTTCACACTCGCCGGCTGGGAGGTCAACGCCACCATCGTTAACACCTGGATTGTAATGGCTCTGCTTGTGGGCATTTCCATGCTGATTACCCGCAACCTGCGCCCTGATGTGCCACCCAATCGCTGGCGCACATCACTGGAAGTGATTGTTAAGCTGATCCAGGGTCAGATCGAAGAAGTTACCCGCAACTCGGCACGCCACGTAATGTACTTTGCCGGCACCCTGTTCCTGTTCATTGCCCTATCAAACCTGATGCTGGTGATCCCCGGGTTTTCGCCACCAACGTCGTCGCTATCCACCACGGCAGCACTGGCCTTGTCTGTGTTGGTGGCAGTACCGATTTTCGGTATAGCCAGCGGCGGCGTCGGGCATTACCTGAAAACGTTTATTGAGCCTTCAGTCATCATGTTGCCGTTCAATATTATTGGTGAGTTTTCCCGGGGCATTTCCCTGGCCATCCGTCTTTACGGCAACGTGATGAGTGGCGCGGTTATTGCTGCCATTCTGCTGACCGTCGCGCCGTTTTTCTTCCCGGTGGTCATGGACATGCTGGGATTGTTAACCGGCATGATTCAGGCCTACATTTTCGCCATTCTTGCCACCGTTTACATTTCGTCTGCCACAGCAGACCCAGACCACCCAGTGCTCAAGAAAGAGGACAAATCATGACCGATCTTGCCATTATTGCGGCGATTTCCATATTTACCGCCGGCCTGACCATTGCCATTGGGGCCATTGGCCCTGCACTGGGCGAAGGGAGAGCAGCCGCAGCCGCGATTGCTGCCATAGCACAGCAACCGGACGCCGCTCCAACCCTGTCACGAACCCTGTTTGTGAGTCTGGCGATGATTGAATCCACCGCCATATACTGCTTTGTGGTGGCAATGATTCTGATTTTTGCCAACCCGTTCTGGGATGCCATGCAGGTTGCCGCAGGAGGTTAGAGCCGATCATGTCCATTGACTGGGTTACCGTTATCGCGCAGATCGCCAACTTTCTGGTACTGGTGTGGCTATTGAAGCGGTTTCTTTATCGCCCGATACTTGACGGAATTGATGCCCGTGAGGCTGAAATAGCCAGGCGCATGGCCGAAGCCGGAGAGGCCGAGAAGAAAGCCCAGGCTGCCGAAGCAGAGTTTCGCCAGCAGAAAAAGCAACTGCTTTCAGACCAGGATGCCATGGTCAAACAGGCGCTCAGGGAATCAGAAGACCAGCGCGACAACATTCTGGCCGATGCCCGCGCCAGGCTTGAGCAGGAGCAACAAGACTGGCACAAATACCTTGAGCGTGAACGCCGCAAGTTCACCGCAAAATTGCAGCGGGCCGGCGAAGAAACTCTGCTGGAGCTTACCCGCAAAGCCTTACGGGATCTTGCGGACGAATCCCTGGAAGAGGCTATCGTTCGCCACGTCAGCGCGCGCTTACGACCCATGACCAGCGAGCTGTCAGACGCTGCGGGCAACAGCAAGGAGGCAATAGCAACCACTCGTGATCCCTTGCCTGAACCAGCACAAGCTTTGCTGCGAGCCGATATCAAAGATCTGCTTCCCGGTATTAACCTGCGCTATGAAACCGACCCGCAACAGGCCCCGGGCCTGGTTCTTCGAGTTGGCGGCGCCCAGGTGGCCTGGACAGTGGACAGTTACACCGATGAATTTGACGCTTTATTAAGCGAACGCATGGCTGCCGGCGCGTCCGGGCGGTTACCGCCCGTCGAGACCTGAATACGGCAGGTACAAACAGGATAAGTGAGACGCTATGGCCGAAACTCATCGCAGTGCTTCAGAAAACCCTTCTGAACCACTCCCGCAATCACACACAGAATTGCACTCAGCCGAGCAGTTTGAGGCATGGCGCAACTCACTGCTGGCAGTGCCTGCACCAACCCCGGCAATAACCGAAGTTGGCAAGGTAACCGAAGTGGGCGACGGTGTGGCGGTGGTTACCGGCCTTGCCCGCGCCCTGGCAGATGAGCTGCTGGTGTTCGAGAGCGGTGTGCGCGGCATGGTACTGGATCTGGAACCTGGCAGGCTTGGCGTGATTCTGCTCGGCCCCTCGGAATCTATTTCTCTGGGCGAAGATGTTCGCCGCACCCGCAAAGTGGTGAGCGTGCCTGTGGGCCCGGCTTTACTCGGGCGCGTGGTGGATGCCATGGGCCGCCCGAGGGACGGCCTGGGGGACATAGCCGCGGTAGCAGACACGCCTATTGAAGCCGAAGCACCGGGTGTGCTCAGCCGCTCAGCCATTTTCCGGCCCCTGGCGACCGGCATCAAAGCCATTGACGCCGCCGTGCCCGTGGGGCTGGGCCAGCGGGAGCTGATTATTGGTGATCGCCAGACCGGAAAAACCTCCATCGCCATAGACACAATGCTCAATCAGGCACGATCAGACGTGACCTGTATCTATTGGTGCGCCAGGCATGGC
>NZ_AXBV01000114.1:0-1384 GCF_000475255.1 Marinobacter sp. ES-1 | reverse complement strand
GGGATCTGTTGGGATGATCCGCATTGATGAGATCTGGCTGGCCACCGAACCGCTGGATATGCGGGCCGGACCCGACAAGGCCCTGGCGCGGGTTATTCAGGTATTCGGTTCGGCTAAACCCCATTGCGCCTACCTGTTCGCCAACAAGCGAGGCAATCGGATGAAGGTGCTGATCCATGATGGCCTGGGCATCTGGTTGTGCGCCCGCCGGCTGAACCGGGGCAAATTCCACTGGGGCGAAACCTGGCGTGGTGACCAACTGCGCCTGACCGAGGAACAGTTGTCTGCCTTGGTTCAGGGCCTGCCCTGGCAGCGCATTGGCGCGGAGGGCGTCATCTGCATCCTGTAATCACAAGTGCTGTGATGCCGCTATAGCCAGAACCGCGAATCGCCTGCCGAACAGAGACTTGGCATACTAGGCGGCATGACTCAGCGCCCCGATATCAACCAACTCTCAGCCGATCAGCTCCGCGCTCTGGCGACGGAACTGATGGACTCTCTGGACGCCAAGGATCAAGCCTTGGGCTGGAAGGAGCGGGAGTTGGTGCGCCGCAATGCCATCATCGAGAAGCTGACCCACGAAGTCGCCATCCTCAAACGTCACAAGTTCGCCCGCCGCAGTGAGCAACTCGATGCCGTTCAGGGCAAGCTCCTGGACGAGCTGATCGACAGCGACCTGGCTGCCATCGAAGCCGAGCTGGACCAGGCGATGACTGAGGAGCAGAAGGCCGCTCGACCCAAGCAGAAGCCTAAGCGCACCCCGCTGCCACCGGAGCTGCCCCGTACCCTGATCCACCACGAACCGGACAATACCCGGTGCCAGTGTGGCTGCCAGCTCAAGCGTATTGGCGAAGACATCAGCGAGAAGCTGGATTACGTCCCGGGCGAGTTCACGGTGGAGCGCCACATCCGGGGCAAGTGGGCCTGCGAGCAGTGCGAGACCTTGATCCAGGCACCGGTACCACCGCAGGTGATCGACAAGGGCATCCCCACCGCCGGCCTGCTGGCTCAGGTGTTGGTGGCCAAGTACGCGGACCACCTGCCACTGTACCGTCAGGAACGCATCTTCGGCCGTGCCGGCCTGGAAATACCCCGTTCAACACTCGCCGAATGGGTCGGTGCCTGCGGTGTGCAGTTGCAGCCCCTAGCAGATGCGTTGAGAAACGCCTTGCTGGAACACAACGTTCTGCACGCCGATGAAACGCCGGTCAGCATGTTGGCTCCGGGTAAGAAGAAAGCCCACAAGGCCTACGTCTGGGCTTACTGCACCACACCGTTCTCGGACCTGAAAGCCACCGTTTACGACTTCGCCCCAAGCCGGGCGGGTGAACACGCCCGTACCTTCCTGGGTGACTGGCAGGGCAAATTGGTCTGTGACGACTAC
>NZ_AXBV01000113.1:0-264 GCF_000475255.1 Marinobacter sp. ES-1 | reverse complement strand
CCACACCTTCCGTGCAAGTACTGGGCTTTGACGATATTGGCCGCCTTGCCCGGTGTGACCGCCTCATGCGATTCCTGTTCGTCGGGCCAGTGTTTTGCCTGCGGCTTCCTTCAGATTCCACCTCGCGGTGGACACCCTTGCCGTCCGGCTAGTGGTTCCCCTTGCCGGGCCCACAGGGGACTTGCACCCCCAAGTCATCCGGCCAGCACCACCTGTACCGGAACAGCACCCTTCAAGGCGCTACGCGCCATGCCTGGCGCACCA
>NZ_AXBV01000112.1:0-1156 GCF_000475255.1 Marinobacter sp. ES-1 | reverse complement strand
TAACCGTGTCTAAAGCAAAATTTGAGCGTAACAAGCCGCACGTAAACGTGGGCACCATTGGTCACGTTGACCATGGTAAGACCACTCTGACAGCCGCCCTGACTCGTGTATGTCACGAAGTATGGGGCACTGGCGAGAGCCGTGCTTTCGATCAGATCGATAACGCACCGGAAGAGCGTGCGCGTGGTATCACCATCGCGACCTCCCACGTTGAGTACGATTCTCCGACCCGTCACTACGCTCACGTAGACTGCCCGGGCCACGCTGATTATGTTAAGAACATGATCACGGGTGCTGCCCAGATGGACGGCGCTATCCTGGTTTGCTCCGCAGCTGACGGCCCCATGCCGCAGACTCGTGAGCACATCCTGCTGTCCCGTCAGGTAGGTGTACCGTTCATCGTTGTGTTCCTGAACAAAGCGGACATGGTAGACGATGAAGAGCTGCTTGAGCTGGTAGAAATGGAAGTTCGTGATCTGCTGAGCCAGTACGACTTCCCGGGTGACGACACTCCGATCATCACCGGTTCTGCCCTGATGGCTCTGGAAGGTAAAGACGACAACGAGATGGGTACTACCGCTGTTAAGAAGCTGGTAGAAGCCCTGGACGACTACATCCCTGAGCCGGAGCGTGCCATCGATCAGCCGTTCCTGATGCCGATCGAGGACGTATTCTCCATCTCCGGTCGTGGTACCGTAGTAACTGGCCGTGTTGAGCGTGGCATCATCAAGGTAGGTGACGAAGTGGAAATCGTGGGTATCCGCGACACCACCAAGACCACCTGTACTGGTGTTGAGATGTTCCGCAAGCTGCTGGACGAAGGTCGTGCCGGTGAGAACGTAGGTGTTCTGCTGCGTGGTACCAAGCGTGACGACGTTGAGCGTGGTCAGGTTCTGTGTGTGCCGGGCTCCATCAAGCCGCACACTGTGTTCGAGTGTGAAGTGTACGTACTGTCCAAAGAAGAAGGTGGTCGTCATACTCCGTTCTTCAAGGGCTACCGTCCGCAGTTCTACTTCCGGACCACTGACGTGACCGGTTCTTGCGAACTGCCGGAAGGCGTAGAAATGGTAATGCCGGGTGACAACGTGAAAATGACTGTTACCCTGATCGCTCCGATCGCCATGGAAGATGGTCTGCGCTTCGCGATTCGTGAAGG
>NZ_AXBV01000111.1:0-8324 GCF_000475255.1 Marinobacter sp. ES-1 | reverse complement strand
TGTCAGAGTGGTCTTACCATGATCAACGTGACCAATGGTGCCCACGTTTACGTGCGGCTTGTTACGCTCAAATTTTGCTTTAGACATTCGACCAATCCCCCTAATCAACCAGGATCGTAACGTTGACCGGAAAAAAAAGTGGAGCTCATGACCGGAATTGAACCGGTGACCTCATCCTTACCAAGGATGTGCTCTACCGACTGAGCTACATGAGCATTAAAACCAAATTGGAGCGGGCAGCGGGAATCGAACCCGCGTCATCAGCTTGGAAGGCTGAGGTAATAGCCACTATACGATGCCCGCGAGCAATTAGTGGTGGAGGGGGCTGGATTCGAACCAGCGAAGCTTTCGCGTCAGATTTACAGTCTGATCCCTTTGGCCACTCGGGAACCCCTCCCGTACAAATTCGCTGTCGCGAATCTGCTAAAACCTTAAAGTGGAGCTGGCGGACGGAATCGAACCCCCGACCTGCTGATTACAAGTCAGCTGCTCTACCAACTGAGCTACGCCAGCTCACATTCGCCTCGTCAGCGAGGGCGGTATACTACGGATTTTTTTTCGGCGTTGCAACACCTTTGCAGGTACCACTTTCAACAAACTCGAAGTTTTTGCCGATTTCCGCTTCAACCGCTTGAACCGTCTCGGTTTCCCGGTCAGATTCCACATCAAAAACGAGGGCGTATCCTATACGATTACGGGGGAACTTGGCCAGTACTACATTAAGATTATCCCGTTTTTTTTCTGCCAGTACCGTTTCAGCAGCTTCCCGAGACTCAAAAAGCCCCAGGGATATGGCATTCCGGTACTCTCCGGACGCCACCACATAGGATTCGACCCCCCGGGCCGACAAGGCCCGGAACTGATCCATAGCAGCTTGTTCCGGCTGAGGGGGTATCAAGACCCAGTTCAGTGGAGCAAGTTCCACCTCCTGTTCTTCGACGACGTAGTCCAGCCCCGCGGCCTCTCCCGCCGCCCTCGCTTCGGCGTCGCTGTCAAACCACCCCGCACGCACGCACAGGGTTTCCACGCCAGGCCCCGGCACAGGTACAACGGGCTCTGATGTTTTCAGGCTGGTCACTCGGGGCAAGGCTCCTCCGGACGAAGGATCAGTTCCCCCGATACCCTGCCACTGCGGCAACCACCACACCAACAGGTTGACGGCCAGGAGAAAGAACGCAATCCACTTCATTCGCCCTTCCCACCCTGTGCTACGGCCTGAAGGCCCTCAAACACCAGGCCCGGACGAACCTCGGCCTGCAAGCCGAGATCAACAAATCTTTGAGCATCGCCGCCAGTAAGCAAGACGCGGCGTAAATTGTGGACCCTGGCGTCAGCATTAATACGCTCGATAACCCCGAGGGTCAGCCACGCCAACCCATGGTTGGCACACTCCCCGGTTGAGCGACCGGGCAGGGTATTGACCTGGTCGTCGTGTTCGAACCCGATACGTGCGGCATCCAGCTTCAGGCTTCGGCGCATCATTCTCAGCCCTGGCAGTATATAGCCCCCGATGTGGGCACCGCTTTCGGCCACGTAATCCACGGTAACCGCACTCCCCGCGTCAACAACTGCAAACCCGCCGGGATAACGCGACCAGGCGCCCACCATTCCGTGCCAGCGATCGGCGCCCATTTTCCGGACATCCTGATAGGAGTTCACCAGCCCCTGACGGGATGATTCAGACCAATAAAAGGTTACCGGCGCACGGGTAACGCGGGACAGGGCTTGCTCCAGCTCCCGGCAATTCTGCTCGGTTGCGACAGAAGATACGGCAACCCGCGTAATGTCAGGACCGAAGTGCGCCAGGCCTGCAAAAGGCGCCTTCTCGTCCAGCATCGCGGCACCCTCAGCCTTCACCTGACCACCCTGAACCACACGCCACTTTATCCGGGTGTTACCAGAATCGACCAACAACATCATGGCTGCACCCGAAGGCTGATATCGCCCGCGCGAACCGGCACCACCCCAGCGTCGGTTTTCAGTAGGTAGTTACCGCCGTCATCGATACCGGCGCCGGTTCCGGCAACCTCGCCACCACGGCTGACCAGCTCCTGTCCGCAGAATATGTCCCTTTCCTGCCAGGCACTCCTGAACACTGCAAAGCCCTGTCGCTCGAACGCATCAACGGTACCCAGGATCTCCCTGATAACATTTGCCGCCAGGGCATTCCTCGCCCAGGCTATATCCGGCCAGCGCTCAGCCAGGCTGATCCATGGCTGATCGACCTCTTCCGCCCGGGTCATATGCACATTGATACCAATACCTGCGATTACCTGGACGACGCCTTCCTGCAATTCACCCTGGATTTCCACCAGGATACCGGCAAACTTCCGGCCATCGGCAAACAGGTCGTTCGGCCACTTCAGGCCAACACCTTCGGCACCCATAGCCTCCAAAGCCCGGGCCACCGCTACGCCCAAGACCAGGCTCAAACCTTCCAGCGCGGCGAACCCACCCTGCAGGGTCAGCCCCATACTCAGATACAGATTCTGCCCTTTCGGGCTCGCCCAGTTACGCCCCCGGCGACCGCGCCCTGCAGTCTGGCAATCGGCAATGACCACCGGTATAGCCCCTCCGGCGCCGGATAAACGCTGCGCCACCTCGGCATTGGTGGAACCCACTTCCGGTAATACCTCCAGGTTGATACCGGACAACAGCTCGCCGGGTAAACCCGCCAACACCTGCCCGCGATCCAGCAGGTCTACCGGTGTGACCAGCTGATAGCCCTGCCCCCGGATAGTTTTTATCTCTACGCCTTCATCCATGATTTTCCGGAGCTGCTTCCAGACAGCCGTGCGGGATACTCCCAGGGTTTTCGCCAGGGACTCTCCGGAATGAACGGCGCGATCGCTCAGCAGTGACAACAAGGTGTTGGATTTCATGAAACCGGTTCCAGGGGTGCAAAGAATCAGCCCCGGATTAAACAACAGGACGGCCGAAAAAACAAAAAGGCAGCGCCCGGGCTGCCCTTTTCTCATGCCGGATGGTCATCAGGGGATAGGCGTTGCGGTCAGGTTTGCCCGAATATCCACGTTCTGTAACACAGCACCGTATACCGCAGTCTGCGCGCCGCCCACCGGGTGAATCATATCGATATTGTTGATGGACAGCTCCTTGAAGCTGCTTTGTGCCTGCACAGCGAACCCGAGAGGGTTCTCAACCCGCTTTACACCGTCAACCGTCCGGATGACCCGCGTTGGATACACATCAACTGCAAGATCGGTTCGGATACCGTAGGTATTGTCGTCCTGGCCATCGCCGTCGAAATCACCGCCGTCGCTTGTGTGGATATCATTCAGCAGTATCGCAGTGCCAGATCCGTTTACCGGCCGGCCCTGCCCGTCCACGCTGCGATTGGTTTCCCACAGCAAGGCGTTTTTCTTGTCGTCACTTGCAGCCGGTGCCAGCACCTTTGCCATCGCGATTGAAACGCCCTCGTCGCCCCGGGTCTCCCAGGTGCCACCTGAAGCCCCACAGGCCGCCGCAGAACTTCCACTGCCACCCACACAGACATCACCGGCGCCGCCGGGTCGTATCAGCGCACTGCTGTCTTTCTCATAGCTTTGCATCCGGAGGCGACCGAAGCTTGCGCCATCATCGCTGGTTCCAACCCGAACATTGCCCACATCCATAGTGCCCCAGGCTTCTTCGGTGGCCATGGCGAGCCCCTCTTCGGTAACATCCACGGTCATGTTACGGACGTGGCCGTCATAGGTCATTTCGGTCAGCCACAGGCCTTTCTGGGGGACCTCGCCAGCACCCTCATCATAGGGCGCTGCAACCACCGCAGCTTTTCCGTTGCGGACATGGATATCGGAATTGATCGTCAGCCCCTCGCCGGAAGCGCCCCCGGCGCCCAGGGTGATATGCCCATCCATATCGAATTCGTAGGCGGGATAGAACCCCAGGGCCAGCAGCAGTTCGGTACCCCCTTGCAGAGGGGCATTTTCATCCCCCACCCTCAGGCCGTTTATACGGTACCCGGCACTCAGGTCTTCAAACCCGATCCTTAAACCATCATAGAAGCGGGTACCGTTGCGAATTTCATTGCGGGTGACATTCACCGTTAAATCGCCCTGCCCCCATGACTGCAACCCGCTCACGATCACCCGATTGCCGTTGTCGGTGTAGCTTAAGTCTGCATTCGACAGGCTCCATTCGGCAGCCAGGCGCAAACCCTGGGCGCCGGCATCCTGGTGGCCACCACCTTGCAGATAAACCGCGTTGGTATAGTTTCGACCATTGAAGGCGCGGTCTTCGAAGGCGAAGGCGAGGTTAACCGAGCCAAAGCTCTGGCCACTGGCTCCCACTTCAACCGAACCCACAGCCAGCTCCCCTTCCAGGCCACCCAGAGTGAGCCCCAAGGCTGGCCGGCCCTGATTGTCATTGGTGACATCAATCCGCAAGTCGTGGATCCGGTACTCGCCGGTTATGTCCCTTAATGCTAGGGCGTTGCCATCGTCAAGGTATAAGAAATTGGCGCTGTGGATGGTTGTTTCATTATCGATTCTCAGGCCCTGGCCCTCACGGCCGCCTGCCTTGATTCCTGTGCGGGACGAGATCCGGTAATCGCCCTCCAGGCCCCCATAACTGGCCAGGGGCGCCCCGCTCGCATCTGTTGCGCGACCATAGATGAGCGGATCGTTACTGAAACGGATCGCGCCGATTTTCCAGTTACCGGTTACATTCTCCGAGATCAGTTCGAGAGTGTCCCCAACCTGCTCCAGGGTGATTCCCAGAGCTTCCACATTCATGGTGATGTCGTCGAGAAACACCGAGTTGCCGTTGGTCCGATACCCCAACCGGCCGCCGGTCATGGTGTAGGCCGAATCAAAGGTGTAGCCACTGCCGCCAACACCGCCGCCCTCCCGGATACTCAGGGTGCCTTGCAGCGAATGGTCAAAGAAGATCCCGCCCATACTGACGCCGGGCGCCCCTGCCAGGCGAATATCGGAAAACTCGACCCGACGGTCTTCCACCAGGTAATCCAGGTTTAGCGAGGCATCGGCACCGATATCGATACGTGTCCGGTGAAAAGCTCCCTGCCCGGGCGTTTCTGACGAGCCTACCTTCAAGCCTTCAAGGTGCGCGCCTCTGCCGTCATCGTAGTAGGACACCCGGTCTGCGGACAGCTGCAGATCCATCTCCAGCGTGATGCCGCTCTGGCCCTGGATCCGGGACAGCTCGCCGTCATCCAGGCTTTGCATATCCGCCCAGGCAACACCGCCGGGCACCCCGGTAGCAACCAGCATCAGGGCCGCGCAGGTTTTAGGTAAACCAATCACCTTGGCCATAATCTTCTCCCCCTATGGATTCCCTTCCGGAAACACCAGCAGATTCCCCTGCATCAGCACATCGCCCTGCATTTCCACGGCGAAGATATCCGTTTGCATGAACCCGGGATCCGTCGGTCTGGGTGTGTTACTGGCGGCAATCTTGAACTGCACATCGTTGAACCGCACAGTATCCGGCAGGCCCAGTTCAATGACGTCGCGATTAAACAACTCGCCGTCACCACCAAAACCGGAATCGATTGAGCGCACCCGCAACGTAAGCCCCTCGAAGGCGAACATGCCGCGAATCTCGTCCAGCACCATCCAGCCGCCACCTTCTTTCAACTGATAGGCAAGGCGGGCACCGCACTTCTTGTCCTGCTCGTTGCAGCGGCCAAAATAATCGTTCTGGATCGGGCCGCCCAGTTCGTTGATGCTGATATCGCCAGACAAGTAAATGCCACCACGGCCGGAAACTTCTGCCATACCCGCATCGTCCAGAGGGGCCATCTCCGCAATGGCGAATGGGCTGCACATCAGCGCGGCCACTATTGCTGCTGCCTTGCTCAGAAGTTGGTGTCTGCTCATTGCGCCAGATCCTTTGTCTGAATTTGCAGGTGCTGGATCAGCATGCCTTCAACCCGTGCCGATCCGAAATTCTTTTCGCCGACACTGAAATCGCCGATGTGAACGTTACTGCGGAATTCCGGGTTGGAGTAATAGTCGTTATAGAAATCCCAGGTGGCGGCATCGCTGCCCGCCCGCTGACCGTTGGCCGCAATCTGGCCAGTGCCCGGGGCATCGATGGTATCGATCTCAAGCAGGAAATTACCGCTGCCGTCGACATCGAAGTAGATAGGTTGGAGCCTGTTACCAAGGGCCAGTTGCAGCACAAAGTCCGACATCACAATATTGGAGCCACAATTGCTGCCGTCCTGGCTACAGGCATTGATGGTGAGTTCCGGCGAGTAAAAGTTAAGACGGAATTCACCGGCCATCTGGCGCCGTTCGTCATCCCCCCAGAGCCGGAGATAACTGCCATCAATTACCGCACTGCGGGCGTGCAGGTTCAGGTTGGCAGAGCGGTCATCGCCAACGGCAACGTTCATCTGCATACCCATATCCGCGCGCTCGCCCTGCCAGTCTTGCGTAGCCGGGCGGCTGGAACAGGTACCACTTCCAACAGCAGCGGAACCACCAAGGCAATCGTAACCCTGCGCAGCGTCTACCATGGCAGGGGCGGCGAATTCGAGAACCGCCTTGTTAGTGATTCCGATGTCGTTACCGTCGACCACGTCAATGCGCCACGGATTCAGCAAGCGCCCCAGATTCACCGGAGTCAGGTTCGTTCCGTAGTCACTACCAGAACCGACGATGTAAAGATGGTTAACGGTGATATCGACCTCACGGCCGTCCGTGCTTTGTATACCGGCAATGCGGAAGATCCGGGCCTGTTCGCCGTTAACGTCCGGCGCATCCGTGCCGTGGGAGAAGATGAAGTTTTCCAATACCAGGCCAATGCCGGCGCCATCGATTTCAGAGAGTTCGCCGTCGTTGAGCTTTTCGAGTTCTGCTGTGGCCGTAGCGGGCAACAGCGAAAGGCCGAACATCAGGGATGGCAAGAGGACCTTTAAGAACGTGGATTTGGAGGGCGAAACCATCAGAACAGCCCCCGGCCACGGTCAATGTATTCCGTTCTTTGTCGCGCAATGCCGTTCAGTGCTTCGGCGAGATTAACCTCAACAGCACCATTCGGAATGTTGAAGAATGCGCCGGATGTTGTGCGGATAAAGTCTTCGGGGCTCGCACTGGTGTTTCGGACATCTTTCAGCCATTCCAGGTCTTTGGTTTGAAATGAAATGAAGGCACCCTCTTTCGGGGAGGTAATAAAACGGTTTTCATCTTCATCGGCGGTAAGCTCGCCAACTGGAAAGCTCTGATATTGCTCCAGCGGAAAGCAGGCCTCGATACCGAGCACCTCACAGCCCTGAGCTACGACGATCACGTCGCATGTGCCACCGAAACCCAAAAATCCACCCTGGCAATTACCTACGGACAAATCCGAACTGAGCGTTCCTTTTATCAGATCAATAATGCCCGCTACATTTCGGTTAACGCCCTCCAGCACAAAGGCTTCTCCATTGGGAACACCGATATACTGCGCACGGACCGGGTCAGGGTTACCGGCATTGGGGGAATCCGGTCCCTCAACAAGCCTTGCCTTGGTTATAAGGGGGCTACTACCCGCCAGGACTGGCGTTAAAAGGCCGATCAGCCTGTCGAATGCGTTTCCCTGGCTCTCAGCCGCACTAAGCCCTTGCCCTTGATCGATAATGTCGATATTCACATTACCCGTGAGACTTTGAATGCTGCCCGACAAAACACCCATCGCTTCGCCGAAGCCAAGACGAACACCGACAACTTCATTAGTGGTCTCGTCGAACGCGAACTCAAAAAACGGATCCGTTATCCGGAAAGGTACGATTTCCCCTTCGGCGTAAGCTGTGCCGTCGGGCTTCAGTTGTCGCGCGGCTTTAGGATTATTCAGGAAGTAGTCTTCGCTATGAATATAGCCAAGGGCAAAATCATTGATAAGGACATCAGACGAGCCTTCGCGCTCCCCTTCACGCTCATAGCGACCAACTTCGAGCACATCGACATTGGTCTGGATTTCGATATCCATACCAAGATTGACCCGAGTATAGGCTGTGTTCTGAGCGGGGTCCGGATGGTAATCACGATCAACGGAAAGAAAGGCCTGACCGGTAACCTCAGACATTTCCTCATCAGAAATAGGATCCAGGCCTGCAATTGCGGAGGCAGGCAAAATCAGGGCGCTGGCCAGTACTGCTTGTAGCTTTTTACTCATAGTCTCACCCGACTGCCGTATATGAAAACGCAGCGAAAACGTAAGGGGACTGATGAGTGTCTCTGTTGCCGGCTCTTTTTGTGGTTCTGGTTGGCCAGTCTTTTATGAATATTAACTTTTTCGGGTGCGGCGGGTTGTGCGGCTGATCATATTTCGGACAGAATCGAGTAGGAGGGGGAGTT
>NZ_AXBV01000110.1:0-690 GCF_000475255.1 Marinobacter sp. ES-1 | reverse complement strand
CACAGGGATGATGGGATGAACACCTCTTGTTGAGATCGGCGTCAAAGCGCCACTATTAGATGTGCGAAATCAATAGGTCAACAACAAGAGGTGTTCAGATGAACGTTACCCTAATCGGAATCGACTTGGCAAAAACTGTCTTTCAGGTTTGTGGTGTGAACCGAAGCGGCAACCCGGCGTTCAATCATCAAGTGCGCAGGAATAGGCTGATTGAGAAGTTGCTGCAGTATCCGGAAGCGACGATTGCCATGGAGGCCTGCAGTGGTTCGAACTACTGGGGTCGGGAGCTAAAGAAGCTGGGCTTTGAGGTGTTATTGATTCCGCCCCAGCATGTGAAGCCGTTTGTGAAGGGCAACAAGAACGATCGGAACGATGCCTTTGCGATTACAGAAGCTGCCCGGCGACCAAGGATGCGGTTTGTGGAACCGAGATCGCTGGAGCAAACAGACATACTGGTGCTGCATAAGCTGATCAATCGGAAGGTCCAGGCCCGGACCGCGTTGATCAATCAGATCCGGGGCTTTCTGAACGAGTACGGCGTCATCGTTGCGCCAGGCAAGGAACGATTGCTCAAGGCGTTACCAGAGTTGCTGGAGGACGCGGAGAACCCACTGACCTGTGCTGCCAGAGAGGCCTTACAGAGTCTGTTGGAAGAGTGGAGAGAGGCCAATCGCCAGATACAGATGCATG
>NZ_AXBV01000109.1:0-21337 GCF_000475255.1 Marinobacter sp. ES-1 | reverse complement strand
TCCCATCATCCCTGTGCGCTTAGCTTTCGCCATCCCTGGCGAAAGATAGTCCCGGAAAGCCCTACCCGGTTCGCCGCTCACTTGGGGCGTAGCCTGCAGGGTCACAATCGCCCAGGTTTACTGGCCGCGGGGCGGGGTCCCCTTTCCGGGACCATAGAGGGCCATGGATGGCCCGACCTGAGCGCACAGGGACGTCTTGAGCGAGTCCCGGAAAGGGGACCCCGCCCTGCGGCCCTCCACCGTGAGCCCCGGTAAAAGGCCAAGACCAAAGTCAGACTGAGGCAGCCGACTCCCGACTCGCGTCATAGAACAGATGCCGCGTCGCCTCATACTCGACGGCATCAGACAGCGCCTCCACCTCCTGCTCCTCGGTAGCACACTGCTCCCGCTGCTCCGGCCGGATACCCAACTTACGGAACAACTGCATATCCGCATCCGCCTCAGGGTTGGACGTGGTCAGAAGTTTCTCGCCGTAGAAGATGGAGTTGGCACCCGCCATAAAGCACAGCGCCTGCATCTGCTCATTCATCTGCTCCCGCCCCGCGGACAAGCGAACATGGGACGCCGGCATCAGAATCCGCGCCACCGCGATAATCCGAACAAACTCGAAGGGGTCCAGGTCGTCTACATTCTCCAGCGGCGTGCCCTTCACTTTCACCAGCATATTCACCGGCACACTCTCCGGATGCTGGGGCAGGTTCGCGAGCTGAACCAGCAGCCCTACCCGGTCGTCTTCGTCTTCGCCCATACCCATAATGCCGCCGCAGCACACCTTCATGCCGGCCTTGCGCACGTTATCCAGGGTATCCAGCCGATCCTGGTAGGTTCGGGTGGTGATGATGTGGTTGTAGTACTTCTCGGAGGTGTCCAGGTTGTGGTTGTAGTAATCCAGCCCGGCGTCAGCCAGCTCCCGGGCTTCTTCCTCTTTCAGCATGCCCAGGGTCATGCAGGTTTCCATACCCAAAGATTTCACCTGCTTTACCATATCCAGCACGTAGGGCATGTCCTTCCTGGAGGGGCTACGCCAGGCAGCGCCCATGCAGAACCGGGACGCGCCCTTCTCTTTCGCTGCGCGGGCTTCTGCGACCACTTTTTCAATCTCCAGCAGCTTTTCCTTTTCCAGCCCGGTGTTGTAGTGACCGCTCTGGGGGCAGTACTTGCAGTCCTCCGGGCAGGCGCCGGTTTTGATCGACAACAGGGTGCTGACCTGCACTTCGTTGGGGTCGAAATGGTCCCGGTGAACCGTCTGCGCGCGGAACAGCAAATCGTTGAACGGCAAGTTGAAAAGATCCCGGGCTTCCTGAAGCGTCCAGTCGTGACGGAGGGCAGTAGCGGTCATGGCAAAGTCCTGTTAACCTTCGCAAGGTTTTTGGTTTACGGATAAACCGCGATGATAAACGGACTGAAATCGCTGTCAACCTTGATCGACCAAAAGGTTAACAGCGCAAAACAAGGTGGCCGCTGCGTCACCTGTCTTTCGCCCCATGCCAGCTTCGGGTTGTGCCAGGGCTGTCGGGACGACCTTCCAGCCATTCGCTGGGCCTGCCACACCTGTGCGTTGCCGCTGCCCTTCGCCACCCCCGGGCTCCAGTGCGGGGAATGCCAGGTGGCAAAACCACCCTTTTCCCGCGCACTGATTCCCTGGCGCTACCAGTTCCCGGTAGACGGCATGATCGGCCGCTACAAGTACAACGGCCACCGAAAGTTTGTGCGGCCACTTCTGGCCGGCTTCAGCGAGTTTGTCGAACAACAACTGGCTGCCGATCAACGGCCCGATGCCCTTATTCCCGCCCCCATGCACTGGTCACGCAGGTGGCAGAGAGGCTTCAACCAGGCCCTGGATATCGCCGAATTCGTCGGTTCACAGCTGGATATTCCGGTCGCTGGCGATGTGGTTCGGCGTCGGCGGCGGGTGACGGCCCAGCGGAAACTGAACCGGGCCGAGCGGCTGGTCAACCTGGCGGGGGTTTTCGAGGTGTGCGGTCCGGTGCCGGCGCGTGTCGCCATAGTGGATGACGTGGTGACCACCGGGGCAACGGTGAAGCTGCTGGCTGATGCGCTCCGCTACGCCGGTGCCCGGGACATTCAGGTCTGGGCGCTGGCACGAACTCCGGGTTAGGTATCGGCGAGCAACGATTTCACATACCCGGCGATGGCCAGGCTGGATGTGAGCCCCGGGGACTCTATGCCGAACAGGTTAACCAGCCCGGCCAGGCCATGTTGCTGCGGGCCATCGATGCGGAAATCGAAGAAGCCGCCCTCGGGGCCCGCAAGCTTGGGGCGGATTCCCGCGTAGGCGGGTTGCAGGCGACCGGCGTCCACGCCCGGCCACCAGGCCCGGATACCTTCCACAAACCGATGCACCCGTTCCGGGTTCACGGTGTAATCTTCGGCATCAATCCACTCCACATCCGGGCCAAAGCGAGCCTGGCCCGCCAGGTCGAGGGTCAGGTGCACGCCCAGGCCACCCGGTTCTGGCAACGGATAGATCAGGCTATCGAAAGGATGATTGCCGCTATAACTGAAATAGACGCCCCGGGCCAGCCATTGTCGGGGGCGGGCAGTATCCGGCAAGCCCTGCCAGCTACCGGCCAGGGCCGGAGCGCCGAGGCCTGCGGCATTGACCACTTCCCGGGCCTGCAGGGTCACGCCTGCAACTCCACCAACGGTCAGGGTATGGAGCGGGCCGTCCGAGCAAACGGCCGTCACCGGGCTGTTGAGCACCAGCTGGCCACCAGCGTCTTCCAGCTCCCCCAGCAAGGACAACATCAGGCCATGGCTGTCGACAATGCCGGTTTCCGGTGACCAAAGCCCGGCTTCGGCATTAATAACCGGAATTTTCCGGGTGATGTCCTGACCCTCTGCCAGCAGCAACGAAACGCCATTCAGGGCCGCCTGTTCACGAATGCCGGCCAGCTTTTCGCTCTGGGCCGCGTCTGTGGCGATGATCCACTTACCACACTTGCGGTGGCCAACCTTGTGGCTCCGGCAGTAGTCATACAGCAGTTGGCGGCCACGCACGCAGAAGCGGGCCTTCAGGGAATCCTGCGGATAATAAAGGCCGGCGTGGATAACCTCGCTGTTTCGGGAAGAAATGCCTTCACCAAAGCGGGGGCCCGCTTCCAGAACAATGACTTCCCGCCCGCTAGCGGCGAGCTCGCGGGCAATCGCCAGCCCCACCACGCCGGCGCCGATCACCACCGTTTGTACCTTGTAACTGTCTTCGCTCACACCCATTCCTGCTTTCCGGCACGGACTGCAGAAATTACCGCAGTTAGCGGGCCATTGCATTACCTGAGCCCCCATAACAGGTATACTTTGCGCCAAATCCTGCTTCCAGTTGGGCCTTATGAACACCGAGTCTTCAGACATAGCCGCGTCTACCCACCCGTACGACAGTCTCACACCGGAAGTGATCCTGGACGCCATGGAAGACGCCGGTTTTGAAGTCAGTGGCCGGCTGTTCGCCCTGAACAGCTATGAAAACCGGGTGTACCAGGTAGGGCTGGAAGAGGGCCCGCCGGTGATCACCAAGTTTTACCGGCCGGGGCGCTGGTCAGACGCAGCCATTATGGAAGAACACGAGTTTTCCCTGGAGCTGCAGGCCGCTGATATTCCGGTCATCGCCCCCATGATCATGGAGAATGGCGAATCCCTCGGCCGGCATGCCGACTTCCGGTTCGCAGTGTTCCCCCAGCGGGGCGGACAGGCGCCGGACACCAGCATTACCGACACCCTGTATCGTCTCGGCCAGTGGCTGGGCCAGATCCACAACCTGGGCGCCACCAAAAGCTTTCAGCACCGCCCCGGGTTTGATCTGGTGCAAGGCATTCAGGATCATAATGCCCTGCTGATTGATGGTGGCTGGGTACCGGACGATCTCCGGCCGGCATGGGACAGCCTGATTCCGGACCTGGTCAGGGGCTGCCAGCAGCGCATCGAAGAGGCCGGTGTTGTCGACACCCTTCGCATTCACGGAGACTGCCACGCCGGCAACATCCTGTGTCGTGACGAAACCATGCTGTTTGTCGACCTGGATGACTGCCGCACCGGCCCTGCGGTGCAGGATATGTGGCTGCTGCTGAACGGCGAGGCCACGGAAAGGGGCAGCCAGCTAGGCGAGCTGCTGGAAGGTTATGAAATGTTCCGGGAGTTCAACCGCCGGGAGCGGCACCTGATTGAACCCTTGCGCTGTTATCGCCAGATTGCCCACTGCGCCTGGCTGGCCCGGCGCTGGGAAGACCCCGCCTTCCCCCGCTTCTTCCCCTGGTTTGCCCAGCCCCGGTTCTGGTCCGACCAGGTCCTGGCATTGCGTGAGCAACTGGCGGCCCTGCAGGAGCCGGCTATTTCCCTTCCGGGGCAATACTGAATTCCGTAAGGAGGTAAGCAATGAGCGACAACGACTACCGTTATTCCGTGCGCAGCCTGATTGTCACCGCGCTGGTGGCTGTGGTGGGCACCGTGCTGGCACTGGAAGCCAGCGGCCGCATCAGCCATTCGGACAACAAGGACCACGTGCCGGTGGGTGACTTCCAGGCCATCCACGTCAAGCCGGGCGAAGAATTCCGCATGTCCCGGAAATCGTCCGAGTTGCACGCGGTGTGTGAAAACGGTTACCTGGCCATTGCGGCCGATGTGGACCCGTCATTCCGGGGTATCCTGGTGGACTACAAGAACCGCGGCGTTCGCTGCCAGCGGCCGTCACCCACCGACAAGGACCTGGCCTCAGAGCCTGCCGGAGAATCCGGCCATGAGTGACCGCAAGCCAGCCAAGCCGGAGCAACTGACCGACCGCCTGTTTGCCACCGAACGCAACCCGGAAGATTTCCGCTTTGATGCCTCGGTAGCCCGCGTATTTCCGGACATGATCCGCCGGTCTGTGCCCGGTTACACCACCATTATTCCGATGATCGAAGTGATCACCGAGCAGTATGTGCAACCAGGGTCCCACTGCTACGACCTGGGCTGCTCTCTGGGTGCGTCTACCCTGGCCATGCGCCACGGCATTCCCTACAGCGACTGCACACTGGTGGGCGTGGATAATTCCAGCGCCATGATCGAACGCTGTGAACACTACATTGCCCTGGATGACCACGAGCTGCCGGTCAGCCTCCGGTGCGAAGACATTCTGGCGACAGAATTAAGCCGGGCGTCGGTCACAACCCTGAACTTCACCTTGCAGTTTGTGCCCCCCGAACAGCGGCTGGACCTGTTAACCCGCATTGCCGATGCGACACTCCCGGGTGGCGTGCTGATCCTGTCCGAAAAAATCCGCTTTGAGTCAGACGCCGAGCAGGATACCCAGACCCGCCTGCACCACGAATTCAAGCGGGCCAACGGCTATTCTGACCTGGAAATCAGCCAGAAACGTGCCGCCATTGAAAAGGTGCTGATCGCGGAAACCCTGGCCGCTCACCGCGAACGGCTCATGAACGCCGGCTTTGACCAGGTACTGGTGTGGTACCAGTGCTTCAACTTTGTGTCCATGCTGGCCATCAAGAACCCCTGATTCCGAGGCCCTCCAAGACCCATGGCAGCTTTCGACTGGCGCACTCATTTCACTCCGTTCCTGGACTATCTCAACGGCGAGAACCAGCAGGCCTGGGCCAGCGTGCTCACCGGCCAGTTGGTCAGCCGGTTCGAAGACAACCCGCACGGCGACATGGCCCGCTGGCAGGCCGCCCTTGAGGCGCTTCCGGCGGTGCCTGGCGCCTCTGTTAACCTCGACACCTCTGCGGTGTCGGTGTCAGGCCCAGAGCCTCTTTCTCCGGAGCAGGCGGAACGCCTTGAGCAGGGCCTGCGCGGCCTGATGCCCTGGCGCAAAGGCCCGTTCGAGTTTTTCGGCACCCACATTGATACCGAATGGCGTTCAGACTGGAAATGGGACCGTGTGGCACCGCACCTGGCGGACCTGAACGGGCGCACCATCCTGGATGTGGGCTGCGGCTCCGGCTATCACTGCTGGCGTATGGCCGGGGCCGGGGCAAGGCGGGTGGTGGGTATCGATCCGGGCCTGCTGTTCATGTTCCAGTTCCTGGCGGTGAAGGGGTATCTGGACAACGTACCGGTCGACCTGCTTCCAGTGCGTATGGAAGACCTGCCGGAGAACCTGGAGCTGTTCGATACCACCTTCTCTATGGGCGTGCTTTACCACCGCCGCTCTCCGCTGGATCACCTGCTGGAACTGAAAGGCACCCTGCGCCGGGGCGGCGAACTGGTACTGGAAACACTGGTGGTGGACGGCCCGGAGGGCTACAGCCTGATGCCGGAAGACCGCTACGGGCAGATGCGCAATGTCTGGTTCCTGCCCAGCTGCCCCACCCTTCTGCGCTGGCTCGAACGCACCGGTTTCCGCAATGCCCGGGTGGTGGATGTCAGCGACACCACCACCGATGAGCAGCGCAGTACCGACTGGATGCGCTTCAATTCCCTGAAAGATTTCCTGGACCCGGACGACCCCTCGAAAACCATCGAAGGCTACCCGGGGCCAAAGCGGGCAACCATCATCGCTGAAAAGCCCTGAAGTCTGTCACCCTGAAACGAAAAGAAAAGAAACGAAAAAACCGCCTGAAGCTCTCGCTGCAGGCGGTTTTTTTTACTCCCGGCCGTTACTCCCCGAAAGGATGGCGCAGAGTAATGGTCTCGATACGGTCCGGACCGGTAGAGATGATGTCGATCGGCGCTTCAATCTGCTCTTCCAGGAAGCGGATGTACGCCTTGGCGTTCTCCGGCAACTGGTCAACGCTGGTCAGGCCCACGGTGCTGTCGCTCCAGCCCGGCAGCTCTTCATACACCGGCTCGATGTCGGCATAGCTGTCGCAGCCAATGGGCGGACGGGTAATCTCGCCGTTCGGCGTTTTGTAACCCACGCATACCTTTACCGTTTCCAGGCCGTCCAGAACGTCCAGCTTGGTCAGGCAGATGCCGGACACACTGTTAATCTGGATCGCGTGCCGCAGGGCCACGGCGTCAAACCAGCCACAGCGGCGGGAGCGACCCGTGGTGGTGCCCACTTCATTACCCTTCACGGCCAGGTGCTCGCCCATGGCATCAAACAGCTCGGTGGGGAACGGACCGGAGCCCACGCGGGTTGTGTAGGCCTTGGTAATACCGAGTACGTAGTCCAGGTAAAGCGGACCAAAACCGGAACCGGTGGCGGTGCCGCCCGCGGTGGTGTTGGACGACGTTACGTATGGGTAGGTACCCAGGTCGATATCCAGCAGCGAACCCTGTGCACCTTCGAACAGGATATGCTCGCCACGCTTGCGGTAGTCGTGCAGGATGTCGGTTACATCGGCAGACATGGGCAGGATTTCCTCCGCCATCTGCATCAGCTCTTCCAGGGCCGCATCAATATCTTCCGCTTCTTCCTTGAAGTACTCGGTCAGCACAAAGTTGTGGTAAGACATGATCTCGCGCAGCTTGGCTTCAAAGTCGGCCTTGTTGCACAGATCGCCGACACGTACGCCGCGACGGGACACCTTGTCTTCGTAGGCGGGGCCGATACCACGACCGGTGGTGCCGATCTTGTCGTTACCCTTGGCGCGCTCGCGGGCCTGGTCGATACGAACATGGGTACGCAGGATAATCGGGCAGGCCAGGCTGATCTTCAGGCGCTGACGAACCTGCACACCGTTAGCTTCCAGTTCACGGACTTCCTTGAGCAGGGCTTCCGGCGACAGAACCACACCGTTACCGATCAGGCACTGGACGTCCTTACGCAGAATACCGGACGGAATCAGGTGCAACGCGGTCTTCTTGCCATCGATTACCAGGGTATGACCGGCGTTATGGCCACCCTGGAACCGTACAACGGCAGACACCTTGTCTGTCAGAAGGTCGACAATCTTGCCCTTGCCTTCATCACCCCACTGGGTGCCCAGCACAACTACATTTTTACCCATGATTCTCTCTCACATCAGGCAGCCCGGAGGCAGGCGCCTTGCAAATTTACGCGAAAATATCAGCAAGCAACGGGCGCTGTCTCAGCCCAGAGCTTCCAGAATCCACTGGCCGTCACGCTTGACCAGTTGCCGGTCGCAGCCCTTTGAGGCCGGATCGGTGTGTGCATCTTCAGGCAGTGCCCGAATGACGGTGTCGGTTGCCCGAAGCGCGGCGACCGCCTGCTCGAGGGCAGGATCGGCATCTGCCGGTGCCCAGACAGAGCCCGGACGCTGAACAGAGCGCTGCCCCAGGGCCACCAGGGCCCGGATATCCAGGCTGAAACCGGTCGCCGGGCGGGCGCGGCCGAAATCGCTGCCGATGGCGTCGTAGCGACCACCCTTGGCAACCGAGTCGCCGTGGCCGGGCACATAGGCGGCAAATACCAGGCCGGTGTGATAGTTGTAGCCGCGAAGCTCGCAGAAATCGAAGCCAAGGCTCACTTCCGGATAGTCCCTCTGCAGCATGTCTGCCACCCGGGACAACTGGTCCAGGGCAGCATCCAGGGCATCGGAAGCGCCACCCAGAATACTGCGGGCTTCATCCAGCGCTTCCACGCCACCGTTTACCCGAGCCAGCTTGCGCAGGCGCGCACCGGCTGAGCCTTCGGCGCAATCGCCCAACAGTTCATCCAGTTCAGGCACCGACTTGCGCGCCATGGCATCAAACACCGAGGCTTCGGTGTCTTTGTCAAAGCCGGCCGCAGAGATCAGGCTTTCGTAGATGGAAACATGGGCAAGGTCCAGGTGCACCCGGGGCAGGCCAGCCACCCGGAGGGCCTCCAGCATCAGGCTGATCACTTCCAGGTCTGCAGATTCAGAGGCACTGCCAAACAGTTCGCAACCGGCCTGGATCGGCGTACGGCCGGTCAGCATGTGGCGCGGGCGGGTATGCAGAACATGGCCGGCATAGCACAGGCGGGTAATACCGTCCTGGCCCAGGGTATGGGCATCAATGCGGGCGGCCTGGGGCGTCATATCGGCGCGCACACCCATCATCCGGCCAGTCAGCTGGTCGGTGAGCTTGAAGGTTTGCAGTTCCAGGTCGTGTCCGGTGCCTGTAAACAGGGACTCGAGATATTCGATCAGCGGGGGAATTACCAGTTGGTAGCCCCAACGCTGGCAGGTGTCCATTACTTCCCGGCGCAGGGATTCGATCTGTCCGGCCAGCGGTGGAAGAATATCTTCGACACCATCTGGCAGTAACCAGCGATCAGATACAGTCATGAGATTCGGTTGTCCGTTTTTCCCTTTCCGGCCACGTGCCGGGGGAATGACTCAGGGTTCAGGATGAGCGGGCCAAAAATACCCGCACAAAACCGCCAGAATTCTACACCCTTGGCAGACACAAAAAAACCGGAATACCTGAGTATTCCGGTTTTCAGTGCCTGCGGGCCGATCAGTTGGCGCCGGCAGGGTCCTTCAGGAACTTCATGAAGTTGCTGTCGGAATCGATGACCATGATGTCATCCTTGCCGGCGAAGGTGTTCTGGTACGCCTGCAAGCTACGGTAAAAGCTGTAGAATTCCTCGTCAGCACCATAGGAGTCCGCGTAGATCCGGGCGGCTTCACCGTCACCCTCACCGCGGGTTTCCTCCGCTTCGGCAAAGGCCGTTGCCAGGATAACGGTTTGCTGACGGTCCGCATCGGCACGGATACCTTCAGCCAGCTCCTGACCCCGGGAACGGAATTCCTGGGCCAACTTCTGGCGCTCGGTCGCCATCCGGCGATACACGTTCTCGCTGACGGAGCCCGGCAGTTCGATGGCCTTGACCCGGATATCCAGGATTTCGATACCGAATTCCGCGATGGCGGTTTCGTTGGCACGGTCACGCAGGGTGTGCATAAGCTCATCACGCTGGCCGGATACCACCTCGTGCATGGTACGGATACCGAACTCGTCACGCAGGCCATTGTCCACGCGGGACAGGATCAGAGTCTGGGCACGGAACTCATCGCCACCGGTAGCCCGATAGTACTGATCCACATCACGAATTTTCCAAGCCACGTAGGAGTCCACGTCCAGGGGCTTCTTCTCGATAGTCAAGTACTGACGGGAGGGAAGGTCCATGGTCAGCACCCGGATATCGAACTCACGGATCTGGTCGATCACCGGCACCTTGAAATGGATGCCTGCCTGGATATTGGTTTCCACCAACTCACCGAAACGCAGTTTCACGCCCCGATGGGTTTCGGGAATGATGTACACGCTGGACAGCACGAGCAGGACAACAATAAGGGCGCCTGCAAGACCCACTACACCTTTAGGTCCCATGGCTTATCTGCTCCTCCGGATGTTGGTGTCCTGACGGGTACGCAGTTCCTGCAGTACCTGGTCGGTCAGTGTCTGGATATCAAGCTGCTGGTTACCGGAACCGGAATTACCGGAACTGTTCGCCGGCAGGCGACCCTGAGTCAGACGATCCAGGGGCAGGTACATCATGTTGCCGCTGCTTTCGGTGTCGACAAAGATCTTGCTGCTGTTACCCAGAACCTGTTCCAGGGCCTGGATGTACATACGCTCACGGGTAACCGCCGGGGCGTTTTCATACACGGCAAGCAACTGGTTGAAACGCGCGGTTTCACCACGGGCCCGCTCGATCACCTCTTCTTTGTAGGCACTGGCTTCTTCAATCATGCGCTGGGCCTGGCCGCGGGCTTCCGGAACAATCTTGTTACGGTAGGTTTCCGCTTCTTCCTTCAGGCGCTGCTCGTCTTCACGGGCACGCTGAACTTCACGGAAGGCGTCCTGCACCGGTCCCGGAGGCTGGGTGCTTTCCACGTTGACACGAACGATCTCAAGACCCGCGCCATAGTCACGCAGGAAGCTCTGCAACCGCTGTTCAACCCGTACAGCCAGCTCGGCACGGCCTTCGGTCAGCACGTCATCCAGGGATGAACTACCCACTTCATGGCGCAGGGCACTGTCGGTGGCAAAGGCCAGGGCCTGGTTGGAATCCCGGATGTTCAGCACGTAGGCCTTGGCATCACCCACCCGGTACTGGACCTGAAGATCCACGGTCACCAGGTTCTCGTCCTGGGTCAGCATCTGGCCGGAGGACTGGGCAGTACGTACGTTCGTTACCCGCACCTTGTACACGTTATCAATCAACGGCACCTTGAAGCGCAAGCCCGGGCTCTCGGTACGACTGAATTCACCGAAACGCAGCACAACGGCGCGCTCCTGTTCGTCTACGGTGTAGAACGACTGGTACATCACGTAACCGACCACCAGGATCGCCGCGATCGCCAGGATGGCACCAAAGCCACCACTGCTACCGCCCGAGCTGCTGCCGTTGTTGCCGGAGCCAGAGCCGCCTTTGCCGCCCAGCATCCGGTTGAGTTTGTCGAGGCCCTTTTTCAGCGCTTCGTCGAGGTCTGGCGGACCCTGATCATTGCCGCGACGACCACCGGTCCCCCAGGGATCGTTGTCGTTGCGGTTTCCACCCGGTTCGTTCCAGGCCATAGTTCTCTCCGTTCGTGTTTTATCGAATGGCTGCAAATACTAGGGATTTATCCTGCCCCCGGCAATAGCCGGGTGGATTCAGGCGTTCCGCTGCTCAAGGCGTATGGCGTCTTCACGCACCCCTGCCCGGCTCAGCAGTTGCTGCCAGTCCCGGTTCTGCAACCTTACTTCTACTACCGATTCACCGGTGTCCCGATGCTCCTCACTCAGCACCGAGCCGGCTTCGTGCAGCAATGCCCGAAGCTTGCCATCGGCCGGCCCGAGCACAACAAAGTGATGCACGACGTCTTCTGCCAGCCGCTCGACAATGGCATCGAACAGCAAATCCAGGCCGGCGCCGGTGACGGCCGATACCCAGGCCCGCACCGGAATACCTTCTTCGTTACGGTCTACCCTGGGCTCGAAATCTTCCAGCAGGTCAATCTTGTTGAACACCTGCAATTGGGGAATTTCGTCGGCGCCGATTTCTACCAGCACTTCTTCGACCTGCTCGATGTTTTCATCACGACGATCGTCATGACAATCGATCACATGCAGCAGGATCGTCGCCTGGATGGTTTCTTCCAGCGTCGCGCGGAAGGCTTCCACCAGCTTGTGAGGCAAGTGCCGGATGAAGCCCACCGTGTCCGCCACTACGACCGGCCCTATGTCCGGAAGTTCCAGCCGGCGCAGGGTCGGGTCCAGCGTTGCGAACAACTGGTCTGCAGCATATACGCTGGAAGTTGTAATCCGGTTGAACAAGGTGGATTTGCCGGCATTGGTGTAGCCCACCAGGGACAGGGTCGGGATATCCGCCCGCTTCCGCGCACGCCGGCCCTGGTCCCGCTGTTTACGCACCTTCTCCAGGCGCTTGTGAATGGATTTGATGCGTTCACGCAGCAGCCGGCGGTCGGTTTCGAGCTGGGTTTCACCCGGGCCGCGCAGGCCGATACCGCCCTTCTGGCGTTCCAGGTGGGTCCAGCCCCGTACCAGCCGGGTCGACATATGCTCGAGCTGAGCCAGTTCTACCTGCAGCTTGCCTTCGTGGGTGCGGGCGCGCTGGGCAAAGATATCCAGGATAACCCCGGTACGGTCCAGTACCCGGCACTGCAACTCCCGCTCGATGTTGCGCTCCTGACTGGGGCTCAGGGCGTGGTTAAACAGCACCACGTCGGCCTCGCTGGCGGCAACCGCATCACGGATCTCCTCCAGCTTGCCCTCCCCTACGAACAGCCGGGGGCTGGGCTGCTTTCGCGTTCCGGTTACGCTGGCAACCGGCTCAACGCCGGCCGAGGTAACCAGTTCCCGGAACTCGCCCGGGTCTTCAGTGTCTTCGTGGGCGGTAAAATCGATGTGGACGAGAACCGCCCGTTCTCCGACGTCAGGACGTTCAAACAAGATTCGGTCTACTCCATAAAAACAAACACCCGCGGCCACTCCAGCTCAAGGGCTGTCCTGGAACGCGGGTGTTAAAACCGGAAACTCCGGAGGTATCAGTCTTCAGACTCTTCCTCTCCTGCCACGGTCGCTTGCGGCAGACGCACATTGCGGGCCGGTACCACGGTAGAAATAGCGTGCTTGTAAACCATCTGGCTGACAGTGTTCTTCAGCAGGATTACGAACTGGTCAAAGGATTCGATCTGGCCCTGCAGCTTGATGCCGTTTACCAGAAAGATAGAAACCGGAATGCGTTCCTTGCGCAGAGCGTTGAGGTAAGGGTCTTGTAAGGAATGCCCTTTTGACATGTTTATTCTCCTGTTTATATGTAAGTGCAGATCGTCATTTTTCAGAATTAAATGTGGTGGGTAGTCCGGACTTTTTCAAGGTTTCCAGCACCACTTGCGGATCACCGCTGTTCAGCCAGTGCAAATCCGGCCATTTTCGCAACCAGGTAAGTTGGCGCTTTGCCAGCTGGCGGGTAGCCGCCACGCCCCGGTTTACAAAGGTTTCGTAGTCACAATCGCCAGCCAGGTATTCCCATGCCTGTCGATAGCCCACGCAACGCATGGACGGCAGCTCCGGGTTCAGGTCTCCCCGGGCCATCAGGCTCCGGACTTCTTCCAGAAAACCGGACTCCAGCATCAGCAGGAAGCGTTTTTCGATTCTCTCGTGAAGAACCTTGCGCTCCTCGGGGGCCAGAGCAAACTGGAAAACAGTATACGGCAGGTCGCCAGTTTCGTCTGCCTGCCACCTGGTGAAATACGTGTAATCCTCAATACCGGACCGATGTTGCTGTGCAGAAGTTCCCGACTCTGCCTGCCAGAGTTCAGAAATCGGCCGGCCGGTCAGGCGAATCACCTCGATAGCACGCATCAGGCGCTGGCGATTATTGGGGTGAATCAGCTCAGCCGCCACCGGGTCCTTAGCCGAAAGCTCATCATGCAGGTGCTGCCAGCCAAGGGATTCGGCCTCCTGCTCGATTTGCCGGCGCAACTCCGGGCTGGCAGAGGGTAAGCCTGACATGCCGTGCAGCAAGGCCTTGAAGTACATCATGGTGCCGCCCACCAGCAGCGGTATTCGCCCGCGGCGGGTGATATCGGCCATTTCTGCCAGTGCATCCCGGCGAAAGTCCGCCGCCGAGTAGGTATCGACCGGGTCGCAAATATCAATCAGGCGGTGTGGTGCCCGGGCCAGCTCTTCAGCGCTCGGCTTGGCGGTGCCGATATCCATGCCGCGGTAGATCATGGCGGAATCGACACTGATGATCTCGCAGGGCAACCGTTCACACAGGGCCATGGCCAGGTCGGTTTTACCGGAGGCTGTGGGCCCCATCAGAAAAATGGCCGAGGGCAATGGCTGTCCGGCACCGGCAGAGGGCTGGGTCATGGCGATCAGCGCCCCCTGAGGAACAGCTTGTCCAGCTCGGACAGGGTCACCAGGGTCCAGGTAGGCCGGCCGTGGTTACACTGGCCGCTGCGTTCGGTGGCTTCCATATCCCGCAGCAGGGAATTCATTTCAGGAATGGTCAACTGCCGGTTGGCCCGCACCGATCCATGGCAGGCCATGGTGCCCAACAATTCGTGGGTGACGGCTTCTACCCGGTCACTCTGGCCATGCTCGATCAGGTCGGCCAGCACATCCCGCACCAGCTGTTCAGTGTCGGCACCCCGCAGCAGCGCGGGAATCTGCCGAACCGCCAGGGTTTCCGGCCCGATGCGTTCAATCTGCAGGCCCAGGTGCTGCAGTTCTTCCCCATGGGTTTCCGCCAGCGCCGCTTCCTTCTGGCTGACGGCAAGGGACACGGGCACCAGCAACGGCTGGCTTTTCAGGTCCTGCTCTACCAGCGCACGCTTCATACGCTCGTAGGTAATGCGTTCATGGGCGGCGTGCATATCCACCACGATCATCCCTGCCCGGCTCTGGGCGAGGATATAGATGCCGTGCAGCTGGGCAATGGCATAACCCAGCGGCGGTTCTTCCTCGCCATCCTGTGGCGGCGTTGGCATGGGCTGCGGCGTAAAACCTTCAGACCGGGATGCGGTGGCCACACCACCGCCCTCGTTCAGGGAATTATAGAAAGCCATCTGGTCGCTGGCTTTCCATTCCTGCTGCGGCTGTGGGCTTCCTGCCTGCCCGAAATGACCACTAAAGGCCGACGGCTGCCCGGATATCTGGTGCGCCTGCGACTGGAATGCCGGAGCGTCGTTACCCGCACCAGCAGCAGGCTCCGGCTCACGCCCGAACGATTGCGCCACGGCGCCCCGCAGGTGATCATCCGGGCGCACATCGGCCAGTGCCCGGTGCAGGGTACGGAAAATAAAATCGTGCACCAGCCGGCCATCCCGGAAGCGAACTTCATGCTTGGTGGGGTGCACATTCACATCCACCGTGGCCGGGTCCACTTCCAGGTACAGCACGAAGGCCGGGTGGCGGTTGTTGTAGAGCACATCCCGGTAGGCCTGGCGCACGGCGTGGGCCACCAGCTTGTCGCGAATAACCCGGCCGTTGACGAAGAAATACTGAAGATCCGCCTGGGAGCGGGAGAATGTTGGCAGCGCCACCCAGCCCCACAACCGCAGGCCACTGGCCTCGGCATCGATCACCACGGCGTTGTCGATAAACTGCTGGCCGCACAGGGAACTGATGCGCCGTTCTTTATCCAGCGGCGATTCCGCCGGTCTCAGGCTCTGCACTACCCGCTGGTTGTGGCGCAGGGTAAAGCCGGCATCGAAACGGCTCAGGGCCTGCCGGCGAATGCATTCTTCCACGTGGTTGAATTCGGTTTTCTCGGTGCGCAGGAATTTGCGCCGGGCCGGGGTATTGAAGAACAGGTCCCGCACTTCCACCGTGGTGCCCACCGGATGGGCGGCCGGCGAGATTTTCGCGTCCATATCCCGGCCTTCCACTTCCACCCGGGAAGCGGCTTCCTGCGTCTCGGTTCGGGAAGTCAGGGACAGGCGGGATACCGAGCTGATACTGGCCAGGGCTTCACCCCGAAAGCCGAGGGTACCCACCGCTTCGAGGTCGTCCAGAGTCAGGATCTTGCTGGTGGCGTGGCGGCTCAGGGCCAGGGGCAGGTCCGCTTCTGCAATACCGGAACCGTCATCACGAACCCGGATCAGCTTGACCCCGCCCTGCTCGATCTCGATATCTACCCGGCCGGCCCCTGCATCCAGGGCATTCTCTACCAGCTCTTTAACTACGGATGCAGGGCGCTCCACCACCTCGCCGGCGGCTATCTGGTTGGCAAGCCGGGGCGAGAGCAATTGGATGTGGGGCATAACCGGGAACTACCTCTTGATCAGGATGAGGGAATACGAATGGTTTGCCCTACCATAACACGATCATCGCTCATGCCGTTAAAGCGCATGAGCTCACTGACGGTGGTCTGATTCTGCCGGGCCACGCCCGACAGGGTATCGCCACGGCGAATCCGGTACTGGCTCACTTCCGGGCTACCCTGGTTTTGCTTTTGCCAGGCCAACAGAGTGCCTGGCGGCGGCGTGCGCTGGAAGTATTCATGAATACCATCCATGATCGCGCTCGCCAGCTTGTCGCGGTACCACTGGCTGGCCAGGTTCTTTTCTTCCTTGGGGTTGGAAATAAAGCCGGCCTCGACCAGGATCGAGGGGATATCCGGGGATTTCAGCACCACAAAGGCCGCCTGCTCCACCCCGGGCTTGTGCAGCTTGGCCACGTTGCCCAGCCGGCCCAGAACCGAACTACCGACACCGAGGCTGGCATTGATGCTGGCTGTCATGGACAGATCCAGCAGTACACCGGCCAGCATTTCGTCCCGACCTTCCAGCGAAAGACCTCCGGCACCGCCGATCAGGTCCGAACTGTTTTCACTCTGGGCCAGCCACCGCGCCGTCTCACTGGTCGCGCCGCGCTGGGACAGCGCAAACACCGAGGCTCCACTGGGTTGCGGTGTGCGGAACGCATCCGCATGCACCGACACAAACAGGTCGGCGTTGTATTTGCGGGCCAGGATGGTGCGGTTACGCAGGCCGATGTAGTAATCCCCGGTGCGGGTCAGCTTAGCGGTAAAGCCCGGCTGCTTGTTAACCAGGTCTGCCAGGGTTTTCGCCATCCTCAGAACGACGTCTTTCTCACGGGTGCCCCGGGGGCCGATGGCGCCGGGGTCCTCGCCACCGTGGCCGGCATCGATCACCACAATGATATCCCGCTTGCCTGCTGAGTCCTGGGTGACGGTGGGGCTGGTAGCCCGCTCTATGCGGCTGCCTTTCTCGTCGATCAGGTCAACCACCAGCCGGTGTCCGTATTGCTGGTTGGGCTCCAGGGCAAAGCTTCGGGGCTTGATATCACTGGCAAGATCCAGCACTACGCGCAGGTCGCTGCCATTACGCCGCGCGCTGCGAATGCGGCGAATCGGGCTGCCTTCCAGGTCCACCTTGCTGAAGTCGGTTTTCAGGGAAACATTCTTCAGGTCGATAACCAGCCGGGACGGGTCAGACAACGAAAACACGTTGTGCTCCACTGCACCGGCGGTGTCCAGCACCAGGCGGGTGTGATCCGGTGCCGGCCAGATACGCACACCCTCCACCTGAGCAGCGGCGCTGGCCAGGCTTGCAGTCATCATCAACAAGAACCCAAGTACAACTCTCATGATTCCGGCCCAATTAACTCAATTTCGTTCAGCAGTCTGGCGCCCAGTTCCGAACGTGCCCTGAGCACGACCGAACGCCCCTCGCCTTCCCGTTCCAGGTGAATCTCGATATCCGGGTCCGGCAATATGCCTTCGCCGCGCTCCGGCCATTCGATCAGGCGGAAACTGCGGCTGGCGAAGTAATCCCGGATACCCATGTATTCCAGTTCTTCAGGATCGCCCAGCCGGTACAGGTCGAAGTGGTAAACCGGCGGTTCCAGGTCTTCATAGGGCTCCACCAGCGTATAGGTGGGGCTTTTAACCGCGCCTTCATGGCCCAGGGCACGGATCACACCGCGGCTCAGGGTGGTTTTGCCCATACCCAGGTCGCCATCCAGAAACACAGTCAGCCCCTGCTCCGAGGCCTGGGCCAGCCGGGCCAGCTCGGAGCCCAGCTTCACGGTTTCGGCCTCGCCTTCGAGAAACAACCGGCGTTCGTTGCCAAAAATACTCATCGCGCCTCCCGGTCGTCATGGAATGACATGGTTTCAGTTTGCTTCAATACCGGCGGCAAAGCATCCAGGACATCGGCCGGCACCAGGGATTTGTATCCAACCCTTTCCGATGCCAGGTCTGCCGCTGCCAGGTGGGCAGAGGCCGCCGCAACCGTGGCCCGGGTAAAATCCTCCAGCTGGCCAAGAAACGCTCCGATCATGCCGGACAACACATCACCCATGCCTCCGGTTGCCATACCGGGATTGCCCCCGGCCACCACAAACGGCGTGTTGGACCCGTCGGTAATCACGGTTCCTGCACCTTTGAGCAGAACGATACCACCCCAAAGCTTCTGAATCCGTGTAGCCGCTCTCAGACGGTCTGCTTCAATCTCAGCCACGCTGCATTCCAGCAGCCGTGCCGCTTCGCCCGGATGCGGGGTCAGTACACGGTTGTCGGCCGTTGCCACCGCACGGGCAGCCATCAGGTTCAGGGCGTCGGCATCCAGCACCTGCGGTTTCCCGCTGTCGAGAACCTGCTGCAACATCTGCTGGCCCCAGGCCGAGCGGCCAATGCCCGGGCCACACACTACAATGTCTGCCTGCTGCAACAGCGGTGCCAGTTCCGACCCATGAATCAGGCCATGACACATAACATTCGGACACCGGGCCAGGGCCGCGGTTACATGCTCAGGCCGGGTAGCCAGGCTGACCAGCCCCGCGCCGGAACGGGCCGCGGCCTCTGCCGCCATGATGCCGGCACCACCAAAGCCACGATCACCCGCCACCACCAACACATGGCCAAACTGCCCTTTATGGGCGTTCAGGGGCCGCTCAGGAAACCAATCCCGGCACCGGGCCCAGGACTGCAAACTTGCCAGCGGCTGGCCGGCATAGCCTTGCAACTGCTCCTGCACGCCCAGGGATTCAAAAACCACCCGCCCGCAAACACCGGCACCTGCACCGGTAAACAGCCCGGCCTTGGCGCCGATAAACGTGACCGTAACCGTGGCACGAACCACCTCGCCTTCAGCCGCACCCGTCGTAGCATTCAGGCCCGAAGGCAAATCCACTGCCAGCACCGGCACCCGGGCCTGGTTTAATGCCTGGATAATGCCGGCAACCGGTTCCCGGGGGGCACCCGCCACACCGGTACCCAACATGGCATCCACCACCACGCCGGCAACGGCAAGCCGTCGGGCCAGGTCACCTTCCGGCAACCCGGCGAAATCAGCCACTGCAACACCGGCCTGTTCGGCAGCCTTGAAGGCCTTGAGAGCATCTCCCGACAGCTTGCCGGCCGGGCTGACCGCCACACACTGCACCGGAATCCCCTGCTTATGGGCATTCAGGGCGATCAGGTAACCATCGCCGCCATTATTGCCAGCCCCGCACAGCACCAGAATCGAAGCGGGAGACGGCCAGTGCCGAAGCAGTTGGCGAAACGCTCCCCTGGCCGCGGACTGCATCAACTCAAAGCCATCAATACTCTGCTGATCAATAAGATACCGATCCATCGCTCGAACCGAGTCGGCGGAGTACAGGGCTTCTGGTAGACTGTCCGCGTAGCGCATGGGGTATCCCGTTAAAGAAACCGGTTTAAGAAAATTGGCCAGATACCTGTTAAGCATAGCAAAACAGGAAAAAAGGTCATAACTTAATCAAATTAAATCTCTGCAGGCTTCAAAGGCCGACGTTGCGATCATGACCAGCCAGCCCGAGACCACAGAAAACCAACCGCCCGGCACCGAACTGACCGCCCTGCCGGAGCAAATCCGGCAGTGGGCAAGGGATCTCGGCTTTGCCGATGCTGGCATTACCCTGGCCGACACCGGCCCCCATGCCGAACGCCTGCAACGCTGGCTGGCCGCCGGTTACCACGGCGACATGGCCTACATGGCCGACCACGGCGACAAACGCTACACCCCGGACTCCCTGGTACCCGGCACCCTGCGGGTCATCTCCGTGCGCATGGATTACCTGCCTTCGCCCGACAACCCGAAACAAGCGCTTACTAACCGGGAAACCGCCTACATCACCCGCTACGCCCTGGGGCGGGACTACCACAAGCTGATGCGCAAACGCCTGGCAACCCTGGCCAAACAGATCGATGAAGCCGTCAGTGGCTACGACTACCGGGCCTTTGTGGACAGCGCCCCGGTCCTTGAGCGGGGGCTGGCGCAACGGGCCGGGTTGGGCTGGATCGGCAAGAACAACATGCTGATTCACCCGAAAGCCGGCTCTTACTTTTTCCTCGGTGAAATCTTCACCAGTGCACCGCTGCCGGTGGATGAGCCCTTCGACAAACAGCACTGCGGCTCCTGCTCCGCCTGCCTGGAAGTATGCCCGACCGATGCCTTTGTTGGCGCTCACTTACTGGATGCCCGCCGCTGCATCAGCTACCTGACCATTGAACTGAAAGGCCCGATCCCGGAAGAGCTGCGCTCGAAAATGGGTAACCGGGTATTCGGTTGCGACGATTGCCAGCTGGTATGCCCCTGGAACAAATTCAGCAAGCCCACCCGGGAAGACGACTTCCAGCCCAGACACGGCCTGGACAACACCAACCTGGCCGAGTTGTTCCTGTGGACTGAAGAACAGTTTCTGAAAAACACCGAAGGCTCTGCTATACGCAGAACCGGCTACGAGAACTGGCTGCGCAACCTGGCGGTAGGACTGGGCAATGCCCCGAGCACCATTCCGGTGATCGAGGCACTGAAGCAACGGGCGGACCACCCGTCAGAACTGGTGCGGGAGCACGTTACCTGGGCGTTGCGCCGGCACGGCCTTACAGCTTGAAGAAGTGCTCGCGGTAGTGGCGCAGTTCCTCGATGGAATCGCGTATATCGTCCAGCGCCAGGTGGCTGCCTTTCTTTTTCACACCATCCAGCACATCCGGGCGCCAGCGGCGAGCCAGCTCCTTGATGGTTGATACGTCCAGGTTTCGGTAGTGGAAGAAGGCTTCCAGTTCCGGCATGTACTTCACCAGAAACCGGCGGTCCTGGCCGATGCTGTTGCCACACAGGGGCGATTCGCCGGCAGACAGATACTGCTTCAGGAACGCCAGGGTTTCCTGCTCGGCTTCTGCCTCGCTGGTTTTGCTGTCCTTCACCCGCTGAGTCAGGCCGCTGGCGCCGTGGGTGTTGGTGCACCATTCGTCCATGGCGTCCAGCAGGCTGTCAGGCTGGTGAATGGCAATCACCGGGCCTTCGGCCACCAGATTCAGTTCCGAATCGGTAACAATCGTGGCCATCTCGATGATCCGTTCTTGCTCCGGATCCAGGCCGGTCATTTCCAGGTCTATCCACACTAAACGGTTGTGGTTGGGCATTCGTCTTGATACCTATGTGGTTGGGTGTTGTCGCAGGTGTGGGTCGGTGTTCCGAAAACCGCTCCTTGCGGCACATCC
>NZ_AXBV01000108.1:0-19256 GCF_000475255.1 Marinobacter sp. ES-1 | reverse complement strand
CTCCCCCTCCTACTCGATCTTTTTATTTGCCAATCAGTGACTGCCCGCATACCCGCACGATGTTGCCGTTTACACCGGCAGAGGCCGGGTTGCAGTACCAGGCGATGGCTTCGGCGACATCCACCGGATGGCCGCCCTGAGACAGGCTGTTCATGCGCCGGCCCGCTTCACGAATCGTAAACGGCATGGCAGCAGTCATCTGGGTTTCGATAAAGCCCGGGGCGATGGCGTTAATGGTAATGCCGTTTTTCAGGTGCTTCGCCATAGACTCTACATAGCCGATCACGCCGCTCTTGGCGCAAGAGTAGTTGGTCTGGCCGAAGTTGCCGGCAATGCCGCTGATGGAGGAAATGCACACAATCCGGCCGTTGTCGCGCATCAGGTTACGCTCAGCCAGTTCCTCGTCGATCAGCTCCTCGGCAGTCAGGTTTACCGCGATGGTCATATCCCAGAAGTGCTCCGGCATATTACCAAGTGTTTTGTCGCGGGTGATACCTGCGTTATGGACGACAAAATCCACGCCACCGGTTTCCTTTTCGATGAAATCGGCAATCAGCTTGGGGGCTTTTTCATCGGTAATATCGCAAGCCAGTGCCTTGCCTTTGATGGCGCCAGTAACCTTCTGCAGTTCTTCCATGGCCGGGGGAATGTCCAGGCCGATTACGGTGGCGCCGTCCCGGGCCAGGGTTTCGGCGATGGCTGCACCAATGCCGCGGGAAGCTCCCGTAACCAGGGCAACCTTGCCGGTGAGCGGGGCAACCGGATTGGTGGCCCTGGCTTCCTCAGCCTTGCCGATACGAACGACCTGGCCGGACACATAGGCAGACCGGGCCGACAGGAAGAAGCGCACGGTAGAGTCCAGCTGGTTTTCGGCATTTGGCGCAATCCAGGCCAGGTTAGCCGTAGAGCCTTTCTTGCCGATTTCCTTGCCAACGGCCCGCACAAAACCTTCCAGTGCTTGTTGAGCGGCGGCGTTCGGAGCCTTGCGGCAGGTGTGGGGGTCCTGGCCGATCACCAGCACCCGGCCATTGGCGGCCAGTTTGCGGATGGTCGGGTGGAAGAAGTCGTACAGGGCCCGCAGATCCTGCGGGGTTTTCAGGCCGGTGGCATCAAACACCAGGGCGGAAAACTTACCTTCACTGTTGGCGCCCAGCTCAAAAGGCTTGGCCTTGTTGCCGGCCTGGGAAGATTCCGCCAGGGTGTCCGGGCCGGTGGCGTGGAACAGGTTGGCCGGGCTGGCGCCAAGAACAGAACCGAGGGTTGCGATGGCCCTGGCGCCGTTACCGGCACCAATCAGCACATCACCTTCAATGAAAGGCTGATCCACACGCTTCAGGCGTTTCAGCGGAGCCGGCGAGGGCAGGCCCAGGGATTGGGCGGCCGTTTTGCCGACAGGGGTGTTTACGATTTTCAGGTAGAGGTCAGACATGGTTTCTTCCTTGTTGATGCGGTTGAGTGCAATTTAGGCTAAAGGGTAAAGATTCTGCCGGCTAATGGATTGACTCAACGCAGGGACCGCGTTGTCAGGCTTGCCAATGAGCCCGGGGCGTCAATCGCTAGACTTTGCTGTAACCTCAGATTATCTGAATCCGTACTTATTGAAAGGGAAGACTGCAATGGCCCAGGCAAAGAAAACCACCCAAGGCGCTACTGGCACCGCGGGCAGCACCAAGGGAAATACCCAGACCGTTCGCCGCGTTGCGGTGATCGGCGGCAACCGGATTCCGTTTGCCCGTTCCAATACCGCCTACAGCAAAATCAGCAACCAGGAGTTGCTTACCTCAGCACTGCGCGGTCTGGTCGACCGCTACAACCTGCAGGGTATGCGAATGGGCGAAGTGGTTGCCGGTGCAGTGATCAAGCATTCCCGGGACTTCAACCTGACCCGGGAATCCGTGCTCAGCTCCGGACTGGCCCCGGAAACCCCGGCCTACGATATCCAGCAGGCCTGTGGCACGGGCCTGGAGGCTGCCATTCTGGTGGCAAACAAGATTGCCCTGGGGCAGATTGAATGCGGCATTGCCGGCGGCACAGACACCACTTCCGATGCGCCTATCGGCGTAGGTGAAGGTCTGCGGGAGATTCTGCTGGATCTTAACCGCGCGAAAACGACCAAGGAACGCCTGAAAATTCTGGGCCGGTTCCGCCCGGGCCACCTGGTGCCGGAAATTCCGGAGAACGGCGAACCCCGCACGGGTATGTCGATGGGTGATCACTGCCAGGTAACCGCAAAGGAATGGAACATCGCCCGGGAAGACCAGGACCGGCTGGCCTGGGAAAGCCATCAGAAGCTGGCCAAAGCCTATGAAGAAGGCTTTTTCGACGACCTTGTAACGCCTATGGCCGGGCTGGAGAAAGACAACATCCTGCGCCCGGACACTACGATGGAAAAACTGGCCACCCTGAAGCCCTGCTTTGGTCGTGAGAACGGCACCATGACCGCCGCCAACAGCACCGCGCTGACGGATGGTTCTTCCTGTGTGCTGCTGGCCAGCGAGGAGTGGGCCAAGGCCAACAATATGGAAGTAAAAGCCTGGCTGACTTTCTCGGAAGTGGCTGCCGTAGACTTTGTCGACAAGAAAGAAGGCCTCCTGATGGCGCCGGCCTACGCCGTGCCCCGGATGCTGGAGAAAGCCGGCCTGACTCTGCAGGATTTCGACTTCTATGAAATCCACGAAGCCTTTGCCGCACAGGTGCTGTCTACCCTGAAAGCCTGGGAAGATCCTGCCTTCTGCAAGGAGCGGCTGGGCCTGGATAAACCACTGGGCAGCATCGACAAGGCGAAACTGAACGTGAAAGGCTCCAGCCTGGCCACCGGCCACCCGTTTGCGGCAACCGGCGGCCGTATTGTCGCGACGCTGGCGAAATTGCTGGAGGAAAAGGGCGGTGGCCGGGGGCTGATCTCCATCTGTGCGGCCGGTGGTCAGGGCGTAACAGCGATCCTGGAGCGCTAAGTTACGGGAAAACCGTAATAACCTTTGACAGGCAGCATTCCAGCCCGTATTATTCGCGCCACGTTGATCGGGGCTGGCCCCCGAAGCCAACAACCAGTTTGATGCGGGGTGGAGCAGTCTGGTAGCTCGTCGGGCTCATAACCCGAAGGTCGTAGGTTCGAATCCTGCCCCCGCTACCATAAAAAAGAAAGGCAGATCAGTTGCTTACTGGTCTGCCTTTTTTGCATTTGGGGCCGCCAAACTTCCCTGTGACGAATATGTGACATATCTGTGCCAATTTTTGTGACCTGGCACCTCCAGCCAGCCGCTTCGATATCACCAGCGACAAACTTAAAGCGCTCCACATTACCTGAAAAAACTGTTTTCCCGGGCGTATCGCCGTCAGCTTGCCGCTGAAGAACGTCAGCACGAGCTGCAGGCCCGGATTCTCGGCCATAGCGCCGGCAATCTCTGTGGAAGTGCGCTCGGTCACCCGGAAGGAAACCATCGGCCAAGACCATCGCCGTGCTCGCAAAGCTCGTTCCGCCCCGGATGATCGTCTGAGGCATGTTCTGTTCGCTATTAAACAAAAGCGAACATTCGAGTTTATCTTAATAATTCGATAGAAACGCGTAAACCGCTACAGGACTTAGTCGAAAAGCTGATTTTACCTTCATAGCGAGTCACTATATCTCGAACGATAGCAAGGCCGAGACCGTGCCCAGGTGTTTGCTCATCTAGCCGCAGACCCCTTTGGCCCAAACTGGCTAAATCCTTGTGATTAACCCCTGGGCCATCATCAGCAACAACTATTCGCTTGAAGCCGCTGCCTTGTTCCACAGAGAGCTCTACGCATCTCGAAGACCATTTGCCAGCATTGTCCAGTAAGTTGCCCAATACTTCATTAAGATCATGTTCTTCTATCGGCCATCGGCTGTCTTCAGGCAGAGAACTCGATAGTTCAAACGACTTTTCCGGATATAAACGACCGAGCATCCACAAAAGATCCCGTGCCTGTTTTATGGGGTAGGCGCTTTTTCCAATCTGGGGCCCTGCAAAACGGCTTCGACGCATTTCAGCTTCTAATTGCCTGTCGATATCGCTTAGTCGCTCCACCATCTGGCGCCTTAGATTGGTGTCGAGAGGACGTGTGTCGTCTTCCAGTATCTGCCGGACGGCTGCGATGGGGGTTTTGACGCTATGAGACAGGTTTGCGAGAGCGTCCCTGGAGCGCTCCAGTCGCTGATCTAAGGAGTCCAGCAACTGATTTAGTTGAAGAACCAGCGGGTAGAACTCCTCTGGCGACTGAACGTTGATTCGGGAGATCTCTCCGTCCTGGAGTCTTTTTAATGCGGCTTTGAGTGTGACAACCGGTCGCATGGACATCGTGATTCCGAACCAGAGCACGGCGACCAAGAGCATAATCAACAGAACTGATACTACGGCGGTCCATGCATGAAGTGCAGCTTGGCTGCGTTTCAGCGCACCCAGATCTTCAGAAACGATTACGACGATGGGTGTTTCACCGACCTGAAAAGACTTTCGGTAGGCGAGGATGTCTAAGGGAGTATCAGTGGTTTCGGCATCTTCTACGCGAACGGTTCCGTCTTCTTCGTTTTCAATCAGAGGCGTTAACAAGGGCTCCCAAGTATCGGGTGAAATGATGGTCTGTTCGGGTGTATGTATGGCAAAGGCATGATGAAAAACATCCTGGAAATAATCGCCCGTCTGGAGAGTGTCAACTTCACCATTCGCGTCGCGAATCTGGTGCTCAAGGAAAACGACTTCATCTTTCAGTCGGCTTTCAACGAATTCCCGAGACATTCGGTCGAGCAGCAAGCCATGGACCAACCACGCCACCCCCATTAGACCAATTCCGGCGGGCAGTAACAGCGCAAGCAAGGTTCCTTTTACGGACGCAGGCTTTTTAAGGAATCGCATTAAAAATGTACCCCTGGCCGCGTCGTGTTGAGATGGTTTCGCTGCCCACTAGCTTCCTTAACCTCCGAATATACGCCTCAATGACGTTTTCGCTCGGGCTATCATTCAAGTTGTAAAGCTGTTCCATTAGTTGTTCTTTGGAAAAGACGTGGCCAGGGCGGCTCATCAAACAACGTAGCAGCCGGAATTCGGTGCCGGTAAGTGTATGTTCCACGCCGTCGTCCATCTTGAGACTCTGGCGGTTTTCGTCCAGTTCAAAGCGGCCGGCTTTAACCTGAGCATGGACCCTTCCTTCACTTCGACGCACGAGTGCGTTGAGGCGTGCGATTAGCTCTTCTGTCTGAAAAGGTTTTGCCAGGTAATCGTCTGCCCCGGCTTTTAAGCCGTTAACCTTATCCTGCCAATCGCCTCTCGCGGTCAGAATCAAGACCGGACAGCTGACGTGATTCGTTCGCCACTTTCTCAATACGTCCAGCCCGTTGCCATCAGGTAGACCCAGGTCCAGAACAACAGCACGGTAATCCTCTTGCTCACCCAGAACGACGGCTTCTCGGGCACTGGGAGTTGTATCAACGCTGAAACCTGCTTTTCCCAACTGCCTGACCAGACCCTCAGCAAGCAAGCGGTCATCTTCGACGAGCAGTAAACGCATGAGTTTTTCCTTCTATGTATGGTCCGCGGTCGAAAGTGTGACTGATTAACCTGAATTCAGCCTGAACGGAAAATAGTTCGAGTTTTTCAGAAAGAATTCAGGTTAGTGAGAGAAGGTAACAACCGATTCTGGACATTGCTCAAGATTGGGGCTCAATCCAGCAGTGTTTTCGCGATTTTTATTTTACAGAGGATAAAAAGATGAATGCATCAAAACTATTCGTAGCGGGTATGGCGTTTTCAATGTCGGCAACAGCGTTTGCGGCTGGCGCCCATGATGGTGGCCACGGGCACGGCGCTACAAGCGGTGAACCTGGCAAAGCGTCGGAGGCCAGCCGAACCATAACTGTCGAAATGTACGACAACTACTATGAACCGGAATCAATCACCGTAAGCCCCGGGGAAACGGTGCGGTTCATGGTGGAGAACAAAGGGAACCTCGTTCACGAATTCAACATCGGCACCCCAGAGATGCACGAGGGCCATCAGGAGGAAATGATGATGATGGTTGAGCATGGCGTCATCCAGGGCGGCAAGCTGAACCACGACATGATGAATATGGATATGGGGAATGGCCATTCCATGAAGCATGACGACCCGAACAGCGTGTTGCTGGAACCGGGCCAAAGTAAAGAAGTGGTATGGAAGTTCTCTGATAAAGGCAATATCGAATTTGCCTGCAACGTGCCGGGCCACTATCAGGCCGGGATGTACGGTAAGGTCAATTTCGAGTAACTCGCTTAACTGAGGTCCGCGAGCGCGGGGCTGAGACACGTTTCTCGGCCCGGCTTCAATGACGTGTAGTTCGGAGCAACACAGATGAAACCACGCTTTTTGACAGGGCTTTTGAGCCTGCTGATGCCAGCCATGGTTCTGGCCGGCGAATACGACCTTACGGTCGACCGGGTAAAAATTGATACCGGCGATTTTGTGAAGGAAGGCATTGGATACAACGGCGCATCTCCGGGACCGGTAATGCGTTTCAAGGAAGGCGAGAACGTCCGGATCAACGTAACCAACAACCTGGATGAGATGACGTCCATTCACTGGCACGGCCTGATCCTTCCTTTTAACCAGGACGGTGTGCCTGGTATCAGTTTCCCGGGCATCAAGCCGGGTGAAACCTTTACCTATGAGTTTCCTATCCAGCAGGCAGGCACCTACTGGTTCCACAGCCACTCTGGTTTTCAGGAGCCGGACGGCGCCTATGGTGCCATTGTCATCGAGCCCGAGGGCCGTGAGCCATTCCGCTACGATCGTGAATATGTGGTGCAGCTGACTGACAAGCACCCCCATTCCGGTGACCGCATCATGCGCAACCTGAAAATGATGCCGGATTACTACAATCGTCAGCAGCAGACCATTGGCGAGTTTTTCTCCGATGCCTCGAGCCAGGGATTCTGGCGTACGCTTGAGGATCGCCTTGCCTGGGGAAACATGCGCATGATGAAAGCGGATGTCGAAGATGTGCAGGGATTTACCGGCCTGATCAATGGCAAAGGGCCGGAGCAGAACTGGACTGGCCTTTTTGAGCCCGGAGAACGCATCCGGCTGCGGTTCATCAACTCCTCGGCCATGACCTACTTCGACATACGGATTCCCGGTCTGGACATGACGGTTGTACAGGCCGATGGCAACAACGTTCAGCCCGTTAACGTGGACGAGTTCCGGATCGGTGTGGCGGAAACCTATGATGTGATCGTCCACCCGAAAGATGAGCAGGCCTACACTATTTTCGCTGAATCCATGGGGCGTTCCGGCTATGCCAGGGCAACGTTGGCCCCCGAAGAAGGTATGGAAGCGGCTGTTCCGCAACTGCGTGATCCGGCGCGCCTGACTATGGCAGACATGAGCGGTATGCCCGGTATGGACCATGGCAGCATGGCGGGGATGGATCATGGAGGCATGGATATGGGCAGCTCAGAAGATATGTCCGGGATGGATCACTCCTCAATGGAGGGAATGGACCACTCCAACATGGACAGCATGGATCATTCCAATATGGAAGGTATGGACCATGGTTCCATGACGATGGGAAAAGAAGATAAAAGCGATCCTTTCTATGCCAAGGGCAGTGGCCTCATGCCCAAAGCTGCTAATGGCGGTAAATTTCTGTCTTACGCCGACCTGAAGGCTCAGGATCCGTTGTATGAAGACCGCGAACCGACCCGGGAAATCGAGCTTCGCCTGACCGGCAATATGGAGCGTTACACCTGGAGCATTAATGGCGTCAAGTATGAAGACGCCGATCCGATTCGTCTGAAATACGGTGAGCGGGTCCGCTTCAAGTTTGTTAACGAAACCATGATGACGCATCCAATGCACCTGCACGGCATGTGGTCGATTTTGGACGTCGGCGCCGGCCAGTGGAATCCCATCAAGCACACTGTGAGCGTGAATCCGGGCACCACTGTGTACATGGAAACCGAAGTCGATGCCCCGGGGCAGTGGGCGTTCCATTGCCACCTTTCCTACCACGCGGCGGCCGGAATGTTCCGTAAGGTGATTGTCGAAGGTGGCCCGGATTCAACCCAGGCGAAAACAGACGCGATTGCTGAAGATGGAGGTGAGGTATGAGCTGTATTCGATCACTTGTCGCAGTCAGTCTTATTGCCTCTGTTGGCTTCTCAACGGCGGTGACAGCTCAGGAAATGATTTCTGACACTACCGCTCGTAAACAGCCGCTCACAACCTGGGGCGTTCAATTCGAGGAATTTGAGTACCGCTACAGCGACGATGACGAGGAGCTGGGCGTCTGGAATGCGGATGCCTTCTATGGCACCGACGACTTTAAAGTCCGGCTGCTCACAACCGGGGAGTACGAGATAGAGGAGCAGGCCTACGAAACGCTGGAAAACCAGCTGGTCGGCCAGATCCCTATCTCCAAGTTCTTCGACGCCAAAGCGGGCGTGCGTTTCGATACTCCGGAAGGGCCGGACCGGACATACGCCGTTCTCGGTGTCGCCGGCCTGGCGCCCCAATGGTTTGAGATCGATGCAAACCTGTACGTCAGCAAGGATGGTGATACGTTAGCCGAACTGGACGCTGAGTACGAATTGCTGTTCACCAATTACTGGATCCTGTCTGCGACGCTGGATGCAACGGTAGCGTTCAGTGAGGATGAAGAGATTGGTGTCGGCAAAGGATTGGTTTCCACCGAAACCGGCCTCCGGCTCCGCTACGACCTGATAGACCGTGCGTTCTCGCCTTATGTGGGTGTGGTGCATGAGCGCAAGTACGGCGATACCGCAGATCTCGCTAAAGCCGAAGGCGGCGGCACAGAAGACTGGTTTGCCGTCATCGGCGCTCGAATCGCATTCTGATGCTGAAGGGCCATGGGAAACCCATGGCCTTTTTTCGTCTATGATTTGATGTAACTCAAATTCACCGAAAGCATGTGTCCATTTTCAGTCGCAGTTCAGGTTGAAGTGTTTTGATACAGGGAGAAGTCATCAGGAAGAGAGGTGTCACCCCATGACCAAAGCACACAAAGCAACCAACCAGGAGCAGTTTTTGTTGCGCCGAAAAATGACCGTCGAGGGGCTTGGAGAGGATCAGTGGGAGGGGCTCATCCACGATCTGAATCACCACCCCTGCGTTGATTTCGCCGAGCGTAAGCCGAATGGCACATTGCAGGTGACGTACGACGGAACTCACTGGACCGTCGATGAATTACTGGAACTGATCAAGGCCTACGGTGGCCGATTAAAATCCGGATGGTGGGCCCGGCGCAAACTGGCCTGGTACCGGTTTACCGACGACAACGTCCGGGCAAATGCCAAGCATGAGCCGTTCTGCTGTTCCAAGATTCCACCCATGAAAAAATAACAGGAGGTTGAATGAGCAGGGAGGAAGATCGAACCACTCGCTATCAGGAAGGCAGTCTCACTTTACCTGGAACGGTTATGCTGGGTACCGGTGTCATGATTGGCGCCGGTATTTTTGCACTTACCGGGCAGATGGCGCAGATGACCGGTGTGCTATTCCCGCTGGCCTTTCTCGCTGCAGCGGTGATTGTGAGCTTCAGCGCCTATTCCTACATCAAGATCTCCAATACCTACCCTTCCGCCGGCGGTATCGGCATGTACCTGCACAAGGCCTACGGAAACCGGCTGCCAACGGCTTTCAACGCCCTGTTGATGTATTTTTCCATGGTCATCGCTCAGAGCTTCCTGGCCCGGACCTTTGGCTCTTACACCATGCAACTATTCGGAGGGGACGAAAGCGGCCGTATGGTGCCCATTCTGGGGGTGGCATTAATCCTCGTGGCTTTCGTGATCAACCTGCTCGGCAATCGGATGATTCAGGGGGTGGCTTCCTTTATCGGGATCCTGAAAATCGGCGGCATACTGATTTTCGGTCTGGTCGGGATCTGGATTGCCGACTCAGTCTCGGTTGATTTTTCGGAGCCCGGTGAAGCCGGAGCGCTGGGCAACTTCCTGGGCGCAACCGCACTGGGGATTCTGGCGTTCAAAGGCTTTACGACCATCACCAATAGTGGTTCGGAAGTAATAGACCCAAAGCGAAACGTCGGGCGCGCCATCGTGATTTCCATTGCCGCCTGCGTGGTGATCTACACGCTGGTGGGCTTCGCGGTCGCCAGCAACCTGTCACTGGCTGAAATTATCGAAACGCAGGATTACTCCCTCGCTGCTGCTGCGCGTCCCGCTCTCGGCGATTACGGTGTCTGGTTTACTGTCGCTATTGCCATGATGGCCACGGCGGGCGGTATTCTCGCCAGCGTCTTCGCGGTATCCCGCATGCTGGCGATGCTGACGGAGATGAAGCTCGTACCACATCGGCATTTTGGCATGCCCGGCAGCATCCAGAAACACACACTGGTGTATACCGTTGTCCTGGGGCTGATCCTCACCGCCTTCTTTGATCTGTCACGAATTGCCGCGCTGGGTATCGTGTTTTACCTGATTATGGACATTGCCATTCACTGGGGTGTACTGCGCTATCTTCGCAAAGACATCAAGGCCAACACCTGGGTGCCAACTACAGCCATCTTGTTGGATCTTTTGGCTCTGGGCGGCTTTGTCTGGGTAAAACTGAATACGGACCCGTTCGTCATCGGCGTGGCAGTGGTCACCATGATTGTGCTTGCAGTCTCCGAGCAGATTTTCCTGAAAAGATCGCCGGAATCCGCGCAAGCGAAACAGGAAGAGAGTCACGCGCATCGTCACCATTAACCAGAATCAGGAAGAGAGGCTATTGCCATGATGGGAGATAACATGTTCGGGAACACCATGTGGGCAGGCCACTGGCTGTGGATGCTGGTGATTGCCATTGTGGTCGTCATTCCGGCCTGGCGTATTTGCCAGCGCACGGGGTATCCGGGGTGGATGGGTGTACTGATACTGATCCCTATCGTCAATCTGGTTCTGCTGTATTTCATTGCATTTGCAGACTGGCCCGCCGATAAAACAGGAGATCAGAATGGCTGAGCACCATCACGCCCATGACCACGATCACCACGCCGATAAAGAACCTGGCGGGCACACCGCCAAGGATCCGGTTTGCGGCATGGCAGTCGATCCGCATACCGCGGAACACCGCAGCCAGCATGGCGGTAAAACCTGGTACTTCTGCTCGTCGCGTTGCCAGTCCAAATTCGACGAGGACCCTGAGCAGTACCTCGATTGGGAAAAGAAACAGCAAGAGCCGGTAGCGCCGGGCACTATGTATACCTGTCCCATGCACCCCGAGATTCGGCAGCAAGGGCCAGGGGACTGCCCAATCTGCGGCATGGCCCTAGAGCCCGAGCAGGTAAGCCTGGACGACGGGCCTTCGGAAGAACTCAAAGACATGACCCGCCGATTCTGGATCGGCCTGGTGCTGGCCCTGCCTGTACTGGTACTGGAGATGGGTGGGCACCTCACCGGACTCGATCACATTATAGCCCCGCAGATGTCCAACTGGATTCAACTGGTGCTGGCAACGCCTGTGGTGCTCTGGTGCGGTTGGCCCTTCTTCGTCCGGGGTTGGAAATCCGTGGTTAGCCGTAACTTGAACATGTTTACGCTCATTGCCATTGGTACCGGCGTCGCGCTGATCTACAGCCTGGTGGCGACCCTGGCGCCGCAGATCTTCCCAGGCGCCTTCCGGCAGGAAGACGGGTCGGTCGCCGTCTACTTCGAGGCGGCTGCTGTCATCGTGGTGCTGGTGCTGCTGGGGCAGGTGCTGGAATTGCGCGCCAGAGAGAAAACCTCTGGTGCCATCAAGGCCCTGCTGGATCTGGCACCGGCGACGGCCAGAAAACTGGACGACGATGGCAGCGAATCCGATGTGTCGCTTGATCAGGTCAAGGTCGGTGACCGCTTGCGGGTACGTCCGGGAGACAAGGTGCCGTTGGACGGCGAGGTGCTTGAAGGCAGCTCCAACGTGGATGAATCCATGGTGACCGGTGAGCCTTTGGCAGTCAGCAAAAAATCCGGCGACCAGGTGATCGGCGGCAGTATCAACCAGCAGGGCAGCTTTATCATGCGGGCCGACAAGGTTGGCCGTGACACCATGCTGTCCCAGATTGTGCAGATGGTGGCGAGCGCCCAGCGCAGCCGCGCGCCCATTCAGGGCCTGGCCGACAAGGTGGCGGGTTATTTTGTGCCTGCGGTGATCGTGATCGCCATTATCGCCTTTATAGCCTGGTCATTCTTCGGGCCCACGCCGCCTATGGCGTTCGGGCTGATTGCAGCGGTCAGTGTTCTGATCATTGCCTGCCCTTGCGCACTTGGCTTGGCGACGCCCATGTCCATCATGGTGGGTGTCGGACGCGGTGCTCAAAGTGGCGTTCTGATTCGCGATGCGGAAGCCTTGGAGCGTATGGAGAAGGTGGACACCGTGGTGGTGGATAAAACCGGCACGCTGACAGAGGGCAAGCCGCAAGTCACCCGGCTTGTCGCGGCCAACGGGTTCGATGACAGTAGTCTCATGCGTTATGCAGGCGGCCTGGAGAAAGGCAGTGAGCACCCACTGGCTCACGCCATACTCGATAAAGCCAAGGGCATGGACCTGAAGCTTCCGGATGCGGAAGACTTTGACTCTCCGAATGGTAAAGGGGTTACCGGTCGAATAGACGGCAAGCGGGTGCTACTTGGTAACCGCCTTCTCATGGAGTCGGAAAATGTCGACACCACGCGATTTGACGGCGACGCCGACCAGCTCCGAAAAGATGGTGCTACCGTGATTTTTGCTGCTGTCGACGGAAACGTCGCAGGGTTGCTGGCGATTGCCGATCCGGTCAAGGAAACCACCGAAGCCGCTATTTCCGCGCTGCAAAAAGACGGCATCCGGGTGGTCATGCTGACCGGCGATAACCGCACTTCAGCTGAAGCAGTTGCCCGAAAACTGCATATCGACGAAGTGGAAGCGGAAGTCCTGCCGGAAGATAAGGGCAAGATCGTCCAGCGCCTGAAAGACGAAGGCCGTGTTGTCGTGATGGCGGGTGACGGCGTAAACGATGCGCCTGCACTGGCAACGGCGGATGTCGGTGTGGCCATGGGCACCGGGACCGATGTCGCCATCGAAAGCGCCGGCATTACGCTGCTACGCGGCGACCTGATGGGCATTGTCGAGGCGCGCCGTTTGTCTCTGGCGACCATGCGCAATATCCGTCAGAACCTGTTTTTCGCCTTCGTTTACAACTCCGCCGGTGTTCCGATAGCGGCAGGGGTTTTGTACCCGTTTTTCGGGATACTGCTGTCGCCCATTTTTGCAGCGGCCGCCATGTCGCTGTCCTCGGTCAGCGTGATCGTGAATGCGCTGCGTTTGAGGGTGGTGAAACTCGGGTCAAAGCAATGAACTTCTGAATCATTGGAGGTAGCTATGTCATACACGATCGATCGAGTTATCAAAGATGTCGATTTCGAGGACGTGGACAGAAGAGCGCGTCAGGCCCTCACTGATCACGGGTTCGGTGTGCTGACAGAAATTGATGTCAAAGCCACCATGAAGAAAAAGCTGGACAAGGATATGTTGGCCTATCGGATTCTCGGGGCCTGCAATCCTGGCATGGCCTGGGAAGCCATCGGTGTGGAGCCTCGCGTGGGTGCCATGCTGCCTTGCAACGTTATTCTTCGTGAGGTTTCGGAGGGCATTGAGGTAAGTGCAGTGGATCCATTGGCTTCCATGAGCGCCATCGATAATGACGAGCTCAAGCAGGTTGCCGGGAAGGTCAGGGATATGCTCTCTGAGGTTGTGGAATCGATCTGAAGCCGGTAGAGGCGTCGATTTGCTGCAGTGCCTGCGGTTTGCAATGGATTAGCGAATTAGCCAGGCGAGCGCATAGCCCAACTGAACACTGGAAATGCAAATAGGACTCCTCATTTGACGACGGGATACCTATTTGATGTCAGTCATATTATGGAGAAGAAAAAAGGAAAAAAGGAAAAAAGATATGGATATAAAGACTTTTGGACAACTGATCGACTGGACGCGCGATCTGCACTCACATCTGGCGAGCTGTCTGTCCCATTGCGCAACAAAGCACGAGGAAGAACGGGCCCGTGCGCTTTTGGATTATCTGGCAGCTCATGAATCGGAAATAGAGCGGATCGTGAACGAGTTTGAGCACCAAGGGGATAAGAAGGCACTGGAAACTCGGGTGTACGACTACCTGTCCCATAATCCGATCAAAACTCATCGAACCTGCGACGAGCCTTACGCGAAGCTTGATTTTGATGGTATCTGCCGGGAAGTGTTCGACTTTCATGATCAGATTATTGATCTCTACAAAACGCTGATTGGAAAAGCCGAAATTCCAGAAGCAAAAGAGCTGTTCGAATCTCTTTTGGCGATGGAGGAAAATGAGTCGATGAGACTGGCTCGTCAGGTTGGCCGAATGCAGGATCTATGAGATCCGAGCACTTTTGCTGACGGCTTAATCCCTTTGAATGTTTCCAATTGAGGCTCACCTTCACACCTCAAAGACGGGCGCAAAGCCACCTCCCGGCGTTCGAAAGTTGGTGGCCTGGCCCTGGTACACACGGGCAGCGGCAAGCAGATGTTGCCCGGCATAGGTGTACAAACGGATATCGACCTTTCTGGTGGTGACCGTGCCATCCACTCTCAGCGTGCGTTCTCCGGCGGGAACGAAGTTCTGCGCGATGTAATCACCCTTCAGGATCTCTTCGAAAACGCGGCGGGTCAGTTTTTCGCCCCGATAGACGCCCTTGCTGCCATGGCCCGCTACCGGTTTGAAAAACAGTTTACGCCGGTTGCTCCACAACTCCGCCTCATCACTTGCTGAAACCAGCCGGGTCTTCGGTACAGCTCTATCCAGAAATCCTGCCTCGGTTTCACTCAGGCCCCAGTCGCGCAGGGTTTGGGCATCAGATAGCAGGATCAGGTTCCGTTTGTCGGCCATAAGCGCATGGGCGCGTGGATTGGGCGTGACGACCGCCGCGCCGTCGAGGTAGGCGCGCCTCAGCGCCCCAAGAGCCGGGGCCTCCAAGGCAAAATCCACCAAGCGGTTGTACACCATGTCGATAGGCTTGCCGTGGGCGCTCAGAGCGCCATCAACATACTCAAGCTCCGATGGGTCGAGGATCAAGGTCTCAATACCTCTGGCCTGGAATAACTGCTGGGCCAGTTGGAATTCCGGGAACATAAACTGGGATTCTGGGGCATCGTCCACAATGGCCAGGCAACCGGGCGTCGAGTCGCCACCTTGCCGTTGCCACTCCTGCTGGAACATGGCAAACACCGCGTCCTCGAACCCATCCAGTGCACGGTTGGTGCCAGCGGTCTGCTGGGACGGGTCACAGCATCGGTGTTGAGCCCGGGCCAATACCGTGTTCAGAAATGCGCCGCCGGCGTTGGTGTTGATTTCGATCAGCTGAGGCCCGTTCTCGCCCAGGTGAAAGTCGTAGCCCATGAAGGCCCCGATGGGGCCTGGATCAAAACCGGCGATGTCCGGCGCCCAGGACAGAGCTCTTTCCTTATAGGGCGGAAGCTCGGCTGCGAATTCGATCGCCTGAACAATCCGTTTCATCGTCGCGATGTCTGCCTGGGGAACGAAAACCGGTGTGTTTGAAAAGAGATGAAGGAGTTCAGGAGTGGTCGGCAGCTCGTTCCCAATGCCTGAAAACTGCTTCCGGAGGCTGTCAGTGAGCGCTTTTCGGTCAAGAGTGATGCAGTAACACTGCCGGTTGAGCTGGTCGGCGTGGGTTTTGGTTGTTCGCTGGTTTTCCTGGGGCACGTCTTGCATTGGTCGTCCATGGTCATTGTGAATCGTTCCACCTTGATTCTGGTCAAACGGATGCATGTTTCGCAACTGTTTTCAGGCCTGTTTCAGCTTGGTGTGATGGACTGCCAAGTAATGACCATGCCTGTTCGGGATCTTGCTTACCGGGCGAGGAAATCTTACTGAAACCCTCTGACCAAAAAGGCCACGCTATGAAACATTCGTTTCGCAAGCAGTGGATTGCTGGAATTACGGCCAGTGTCGCTATGAGTTTTTCGCTGATAGTGGCCGCAGACACGAACCGGGCATTTGTTCCCATGGGCACAGCGGATGCCGTCGGCGTTATTGATCTGGAAAACCGCAAGGTGACGTCGTCCATTGGCGGCACACTGAATACCCACGGTTCGGCACTGACCCCGGATGGCCGGTATCTGGTGGTGGGTAGTTTGTCGGCGCATGATCGTCAGGAGCCGGTTAGTCGCCCCGAAGGCGTTTCAGAAGATGAACACGCCGCTCATCATGGGGGCGGGGAGTCTACTGAATTGGAGGCAGGGAGTACCGGGCTGCTCTATTTGGTGAACACGGCCACAAAGACGATTGACCGCAAACTGGAAGTGCCGGGGCCGGTGCACCATGTGCTGGTGACTTCCGACGGTCGCTATGCCGTTTCCACGCATCCTGCCAGTGGCAGTATCAGCGTTGTGGATCTGGATTCCGGTCAGTTGGTCAAAACTGTGGCGACGGGGCCGGCCCCCAACTATCTGGTGCAAACCGACGACGGCCAATCCCTTCTGGTCAGCAATACCGGTAATGGCACGGTCAGCGAAGTGGATACCGAGCACTGGTTCGTCGAGCGCAATTTGCGAGTTGGCGGCAACCCAGAGCATATGGTGCTTGCCCCCGGCAACCAGCGGCTCTACGTGAATGATGCTGCATCCGGCCAGGTTCTTGTCCTTGAGCTTGCCAAAGGCGCGGTGGCGAACCGGTACGAGGTTGGGGAGGCGCCCCATGGCGTTGGCTTGAGCGCAGATGGCCAGACCCTCTATGCCACCAGCCAGGGCGGCAACCAGGTGGTCCGGATTGAGCTAGCCAGCGGCGCCCGCCACACCAGGCCGATGGCTCCAGCGCCCTATCATCTTGCGGTCTCTCCCTATGATGGCCAGCTACTGGTGACCAGTCGGGCAGAGAACAAGCTTTGGGTGCTCGACCCGGAATCCCTCGATGTGGTTGATGAGATCGCGCTGAGCGGCATAGGCCATCAGATATCCCTTGAGGCCCATTAGTACTCTGTTCTGACACTGGCTTTTTCGCAAAGGAACCGCTCATGGATCGACGCTTTAAAATTACTTTGGCAATGTTTGCCGTTATCGCACTGGTTTTACTCTGGGGAGAACACAAGGTTCATCTGCTTGGCGCCTTGCCCTGGCTGATACTGCTTGCTTGTCCGCTGATCCATATTTTTATGCACGGAGGGCATGGAGGACATAACCACTAGGCAGAGCAACCGGGAAAGAGTGGAGAGCAGCGTGATGACTGATAGTGCATCGGATTATGGCCTTTGGAGCCTAGTGGTGCTGAATTCGGCGATTTTCATATTCTTCGCCTTCAGTTTTTTCAAACCGCAGACCCGCCGAGACTGGCGTTCGTTTGGTGCCTTCAGCGCGTTTCTGGTGGCACTGTTCACCGAGATGTACGGGTTCCCGCTGACGCTCTACTTCCTCTCCGGCTGGCTGCAGAGCCAGTATCCCGACGTGAACTGGTTGGCTCACGACAGTGGCCACTTGCTGGAAATGCTGTTTGGTTGGAAGGGTTCCCCACACTTTGGGCCGTTTCATCTCTTGAGCACAGTGTTTATTGGCCTCGGGTTTTATCTGATTGCGGCTGGCTGGCGTACCCTGTATGCCGCGCAAAAGGCAGGGCAGTTGGCCACAACCGGCCTGTATGCCCACGTTCGCCACCCCCAGTATTCCGGCTTTGTGCTCATCATGTTCGGTTTTCTGCTGCAGTGGCCAACGCTGCTGACGCTGGCCATGTTCCCGGTGCTGGTGTGGATGTACTCGCGCCTGTCTATTCACGAGGAGCGTGAAACAGAAAAAGCGTTCGGCTCCGATTGGCGGGCCTATGCAGCCAGAACTCCCCGTTTTATTCCGCGATTGAGGAATTTGAGGCGCAAGGAAATCGAGGAACAAGAATGATGCATGGGGCAACTATCTCAGTAGGCGTTCTTGCAGTCGCACTAATCAGCGGCTGCGGTAAACAGACGGTGGATGACCGCTGGTACACACAGGCTGAGGTCGAGCGCGGCGCAGTGGTGTTCGACGACAACTGCGCAAGCTGCCATGGCGGCAATGCCCAAGGCGCTTTCAATTGGAAAAAGACTCTGAAGGATGGCTCTTACCCGCCGCCACCGCTCAACGGAACAGGTCATGCCTGGCACCATTCCTTCGACACGCTGATGGGTACAATTAGTCAAGGTGGCGCCCCCATGGGTGGGAAAATGCCGGCCTTCGCAGACGAGCTCTCCAGGGACGATCAAAAAGCCGCTATCGCCTATTTCCAGAGCAAATGGGACAAGCGGATCTATGAGGCATGGTCTGAAAGGAGTGGGCTCTGATTTCTCTGGGTAATCAGACGATTAACTCAAGGAGGCAGCGTATGAAATGCTTATGGGTGGTGGCTTTTCTAAGTGTTTTTCCGGGCAGTGCGCTGGGTGGTGCGCCCTCGGCGGAATCATTGATTGAGGGGATGGAGGCCACCCTGTGGTCGGACAGCAACCACGGCCGTTTCACCATGCGTATCGAAACCGAATACTGGACCTGGGAACCGGACCTGGAGGCCTGGATGGTTCGGCAGGTTTAAGATGGAATTATAGCGAGTTAATGCCGGTAGTCACATGGACAGGCACAGGGGTAATTCCTCTTGCACAATGGGTTTTCTTGCCACCGATAACGGGCCTGATTGTCAAATGGATGTTTCTTGGGTGGTTGACTCTGAGAGCCAAATGAAGAGGCATCGTGGAAGTGAAGTAAATTACTTTCTGTATTTTCAATATTTAATAAATAGTCGACTGTCGTTCTAAGAGACAGTCGACTACTGGTTATTCTCTAACACGCTGGATTTATTTAAGTATGATTGTGGTGTGTGTTTCTGACTGATATTTTTTGCTGCTTATTGACATTGGACCCGTTCATTGATTTTTGAGATTGCATTTCTTTCATGCAGGTCATCATTCTGGTTTTTGCGTCGGCTGTTTTGTTCGGGTAAGTGCGCGCTTCATTAATTCGATCGGCCAATCCTGAATTGGCAGTGGCCATTGTAGAAAATAAAGTGGCAGCTGCGGCAGCGATAATGATTTTTTTCATGATGCTCTCCTTAATTACCTTAAACCGTTCAAGAAATTCAGTTCAGTTTCAGTTTTCTGTGATTTACTTGAGCGTGATCAGGACGTCGACTGCTCGAAGCCCGAGCCAGCCGACGCTTGCGTCTCCACGAGTTGACTTTGCCGCAGGAATTACCCTGCGGTATTTTTTTGGTGCGCCAGGCAT
>NZ_AXBV01000107.1:0-1180 GCF_000475255.1 Marinobacter sp. ES-1 | reverse complement strand
ATCGAGTAGGAGGGGGAGTTACCTCCCCCGTCCTCTCACACCACCGGGCATACGGTTCCGTACCACGGCGGTTCAAGGCCGGCACTGAAGCCGAACCATCGTATCCAGCAAGCTTACCAGAGACAGGCCATTGAACACCCGCTTGGGCAGCGCCGCGTTCATATGAGACGCGCCGCTGTTCCACCACGGACCACGACCATTCGTCGCACTCATCCAAGCCCTCTGTTCTGTCAGACCCAGCCGCATCAGGTTGCGCGCCCGCGTATAGGGGCGTTTCCATTGCTGCCACAGGATCAGTCGCAGTCGCCGCCGTATCCAGCCATCCAATGCTTCCACCGAGCGTTTCGAGGCCGTCAGGCGATAGTAATTCGCCCAGCCCCGCAGCACCGGATTCAGGGATCGGATGGTGGCATTCAGTGACTGCCCCCTTGATCGTTTGAGCAATGGTCGCAGCTTGGCCGTAAAAGCTTTCACGCTCTTCGGTGCAACCCTCAACCGTGCCTGCTTGTGCCAGGTCACGCTGTATCCCAGGAAGCTTCGACGCCAAGGGCGATCCACAGCGCTCTTGTCTGTGTTCACTTTCAGGCGCAGTTCTCTTTCCAGGAAGTGGGTGACGCTGGCCATTACCCGTTCACCGGCTCTTCTGCTGCGAACGTAGATATTGCAGTCGTCCGCATAGCGACAGAACCGGTGACCCCGGCGCTCCAGCTCCCGATCCAGTTCGGTCAGCAGCACGTTGGAGAGCAAGGGTGAGAGAGGGCCACCTTGCGGCGTGCCTTCCCGTCTCGGGCTGACCAGCCCACCGTCGAGCATACCGGCTCGCAGGTAGCGTCGGATCAGAGTGAGTATCCGTCGGTCGGTGATGCGACGGGCCAGCAGGCTCATCAGCACATCGTGATTGACCCGGTCAAAGAACTGGGCCAGATCCAGATCGACCACCCAGCGGTGGCCGTCGTTGATGTACTGCTGCATCACCTTGACCGCCTGATGGGCGCTTCGACCGGGACGGAACCCGTAGCTGTGGTCCGAGAAGGTCGGTTCCAGTATCGGGCTCAGCACTTGGTGAAGGGCTTGTTGGATCAGGCGATCCTGTACCGTGGGGATACCCAGTATCCGTTCGCCGCCTTGCGGCTTGGGGATACTGACCCGGCGTACCGGCTGAGGATGGTAGTCTCCGGCC
>NZ_AXBV01000106.1:0-1336 GCF_000475255.1 Marinobacter sp. ES-1 | reverse complement strand
TGGGTCTTCACTTCTTTTAGTGGGTAACCCTTTATTTCCCTGCCGTTTTTGGTCAATGTTAGCCCATCCGATTAACCCGATGGATGGTGGCCGACATTGGATCAATGCACCCTCTACGAACAGATTCTTGGGCTCTCAGCACCTTGGTTTGTCTCAGACGTTGAGCTTGATAAAAGTCAGAGCGAAGTCGTAGTCCAGGTCAACATAGATAAAGGCACAGCGCTTGTCTGCCCCCGGTGTGGCCGTGCCTGCCCGGGTTACGACTCCCGGGAACGTCGTTGGCGTCACCTCGACACCTGTCAGTTCCGAACCCAGGTGGTTGCCCAAGTCCCCCGTGTGCAATGTCCGGAACATGGCTGCCTGACGGTCAGCGTACCTTGGGCTGAGCAGAACAGCCGGTACACGCTGCTATTTGAAGCCTTTGTTATTAGCTGGCTCAGGGCAGCCTCGATCTCTGCGGTCAGCAAACAGCTGCGCCTGAGTTGGACTGCTATCGACAACATCATGGAACGGGCTGTACGTCGGGGCTTGGCCAATGCGCCCGACCGCGATACAACACGGCTGGCTGTCGATGAGACCGCATTTCGTAAGGGGCACGATTACGTGACGATCGTTTCCAATGCCCAGGGTCAGGTTCTGGCGGTGGAAGACGGCAGGTCCTCAGACAGCCTCGGTCGCTTTTACGACAGCCTGGAGAAGCCGCGCAAGCAATCGATCATTTCGATATCCATGGATATGAGCCCGGCGTATCAGAAAGCGACGTTTGCCCATATCGACAAAGCCCATCGGAAGATCGCCTTCGATCACTTCCATGTTGCACAGATGCTGACCCGGACGCTGGATGCCACTCGCAAGGCTGACATGGCGCGGGCGGATCACTCGATGCGTCAGGAGATCCACCGAAGCCGATACACCTGGTTACGCCATCGCAAGAGCCTTGAGGGGCAGCAGATTCAGCAAATCCGGGCCTTGTCGGATGCTCTCAAAGACACCGGCCTGGTGTGGTACCTCAAGGAGAAGGCACGGGACATCTGGCAGGGCTATCGCGTCAAAGGCGCTCGCGCGGCCTGGCAGGAATGGATTCATATGGCTCGACTCACGGAGGTTCGAGCCTTGACCTCAACGGCCAATCAAATCGAAACCAAGCTGTTTGGCATCCTCAATGCCATGCGTTTCCGGGCTTCCAATGGTCTAGCGGAGGCAATCAACGGACAGGTTCGAGCTTTAAAGGTCCGGTCCCGGGGATTCCGGAGCAAGGAGAGATTCAAACGGGCAATCTTGTTCCATTATGGCGGGCTGCCTATGGCACCCAACCCACACGGATAAGTGAAGAGCC
>NZ_AXBV01000105.1:0-9432 GCF_000475255.1 Marinobacter sp. ES-1 | reverse complement strand
GGTTGGGTGTTGTCGCAGGTGTGGGTCGGTGTTCCGAAAACCGCTCCTTGCGGCACGTCCCTGTGACGCTTCTGCTCCGCCATCCATGGCTCCGCACATTTTTGGAAGGGCCAACCCGATGGCTTCCGCATACTTTTGAGTTTGGAAGCCTCAGAGTTTTTAATCCCCGAACTGTTGGCGGGTAATCCGACGGAAATCAGTATTCAATCCAAAGCAGGATTAACGAGATGAACGACAGAATCACCAGACTGAATACCACACAGGGCGACTTTGACAGTGCGCTGGCCAAGCTTTTGGCGTGGGATGACAGTGTTGACCATCAGGTGAATGAGTCGGTTCGGCATATCCTGCGTGAGGTGAAAACCCGTGGTGATGCTGCGGTTCTGGAGTTTACCGAGAAGTTTGACCGGTTGAAGGTCGGCTCCATGGCGGAACTGGAGATGGGCCAGGAGCGACTTCAGGAGGCTTTGGAGCGGATTCCGCAGGATCAGCGGGTGGCTCTTGAGAAGGCTGCCGAGCGGGTTCGGGATTATCATGAGCGGCAGAATCAGAAGTCCTGGCAGTATCAGGACGAAGACGGCACGGTTCTGGGGCAGAAGGTGACGCCGCTGGATCGGGCTGGTTTGTATGTGCCGGGTGGCAAGGCGGCGTATCCGTCTTCTGTGCTGATGAATGCGATTCCTGCGAAGGTTGCCGGGGTTGCCGAGGTGATCATGGTGGTTCCTACACCGGATGGTGTGGTGAACGACATGGTGCTGGCGGCGGCGGCGATTGCGGGTGTGGATCGGGTGTTTACCATCGGTGGCGCCCAGGCGGTTGCGGCGCTGGCGTACGGTACGGAAACTGTGCCTTCGGTGGACAAGATTGTGGGCCCGGGAAATATTTTCGTGGCCACGGCCAAGCGGGAGGTGTTTGGTGTGGTCGGTATCGACATGATCGCCGGGCCTTCCGAGATCCTGGTGATCTGCGATGGCAAGACCGACCCGGACTGGATCGCCATGGACTTGTTCTCCCAGGCCGAGCACGATGAACAGGCCCAGAGTATCCTGGTGAGTCCGAATGCGGATTTCCTGGATGCTGTGGAAGCGAGCATCAACAAGCTGCTGCCGACCATGGAGCGTGAAGACATTATTCGCACCTCCATGCTGGGCCGTGGTGCGCTGATCAAGGTGGCAGACCTGAAAGAGGCTGCGGAAGTGTCCAACCGTATTGCTCCGGAGCACCTTGAACTGTCGGTAGAAGATCCCCAGGCGATGCTGGATGATATCCGCCATGCCGGCGCCATCTTTATGGGTCGCTACACAGCAGAAGCTCTTGGTGACTACTGCGCGGGCCCGAACCATGTGTTGCCCACCAGCGGTACTGCCCGGTTCAGTTCCCCGCTGGGCGTATACGATTTTCAAAAACGATCGTCCCTGATTGGTTTTACTCCGGAAGGCGCTGACCGAATGGGGCGTGTGGCTTCTGTGTTGGCGCGCGGTGAAGGCCTTACGGCCCATGCCCGTTCAGCTGAGTACCGTATCAAAGACTGACTGATTCCTGCGGTGTCCTTGGGTGCTGCTGGTCCATCTGAATAGCTTGAGAGCCGGGTTGGTTGTACTGGAAGGTTCGAATAGCAGGGCAGGTAGGGCTTTCCAAAAATTTGCGGAGCCATGGATGGCGGAGCAGAAGCGCCACATGGATGTGCCGTAAGGAGCGGTTTTTGGAAAGCCCTACCTGCCCTGCGAAAACTCCCAAATAAATACAACCAACCCGGCTCCTGCACCATTTTGGAGTTCAAGAGATATGAGTAAATACTGGAGCCCGCTGGTCAGCGAATTGCAGCCGTATGTGCCTGGTGAACAGCCAAAAATGGCTAATTTGGTGAAGCTGAACACCAACGAAAATCCGTTTGGTCCGTCGCCGAAGGTGATCGAAGCGATTCAAAAAGAGCTTAACGACAATCTTCGTTTATATCCTGATCCGGAAGGACAGGCGCTGAAAGAAGCGATCGCCGACTACCACGTCGATTTTGCGATTAATGCAAAGCAAGTGTTTGTCGGCAACGGCTCGGACGAAGTTCTTGCGCACATTTTTCAGGGCTTGCTGAAACACGACAAACCGATCCTGTTCCCGGATATCACCTACAGTTTCTATCCGGTGTACTGCGGCCTGTACCAGATCGAAAGCACGGTGATTCCGCTGACCGACAGCTTCGAAATTAACCCGGAAGACTACAAACGCCCTAACGGTGGCATCATCTTCCCGAACCCGAACGCGCCGACTGGTCGCTACCTGGGCCTGCAACACGTGGAAGAGATCCTGCAAGCCAGCCCGGACAGCGTGGTGGTGGTAGACGAAGCTTACGTGGACTTCGGTGGTGATACGGCGATTCGCCTGGTAAACCAGTATCCGAACCTGCTGGTTTGCCAGACTCTCTCCAAGGCCCGTTCGCTTGCTGGTCTGCGTGTTGGTTTTGCGGTGGGTAACGAAGAGCTGATCGAGGCCCTGAATCGCGTGAAAGACAGCTTTAATTCCTATCCGCTGGACCGCCTGGCGTTGGTTGGCGCCGTTGCCGCATTCGAAGACAAGCAATGGTTTGAAGATTCTTGTAGCGGGGTTGTTCGCGAGCGTGAAAGAGTTACTGGCCAGCTGGAAAACCTTGGTTTCGAGGTGTTGCCATCAAAAGCGAACTTCGTGTTCGCTCGTCATCCCGACCACGAAGGCGCAGAGATCGCGGCAAAATTGAGAGAGCAGGGCATCATCGTTCGCCATTTCAACAAGCCAAGAATCAGTGACTTCCTGCGGATCACCATTGGCACCAGCGACCAGAATAACGCTTTGGTTAAGGGCCTTGATTCCCTCCAGAGTGACTAGGGCGTACGCTGGCGTTCGGGTTTTGGTGTAAACGTAAGGGGCCGCAGGGACTTTCCGGAAACCGCTACAAGCACCCGCAAGCGGGTCCAGCCAGCAATCATAGATTGCTGTCGCTGCGCGGCACGAGAAGCTGCGCTTCTAAAGCGTTTGCTACGCCCATGTGCGCTTCTCTCCGGCCATCCATGGCCTACGAAATTTCCGGAAAGTCCCTGCGGCCCCTTACTCTCAAGCATCGTGCACGCCAGCTATACCCCAATCCAACTGAACCCAAGTTATGAGGTTTGTATGGCTAACAGAAACGACATCCTCGCCAGAATAAACGAATGGCTAGCGCCAGAAAATTTTCAGGACTATGCCCCGAACGGCCTGCAAGTTGAGGGCAGCGAGAGTGTAGGCGTTATCGTTTCAGGTGTGACCGCATCACAGGCCCTGATCGACGAAGCCGTAAAACAAAACGCAGACATGATCCTGGTCCACCACGGCTATTTCTGGAAAGGTGAAGATCAAACCATCCGTGGCATGAAAAAGAACCGCCTCAAACAGCTCCTGGACAACGACATAAACCTCGTCGCCTACCACCTGCCACTGGATGACCACCCCGAGTACGGCAACAACCGCCAACTGGCCGATATACTTGGCATCCAGAATCCACGTCCAATGGGTGGATTAGTGTGGCAAGGTGAATTACCCGAACCCATGTCATCCGAAAAGTTCGGCCTGCACCTCGCAAGAGCCCTGCACCGGCAACCCCTTCACGTAGGCAATGGCCCGGAAATGATCAAGACTGTCGCCTGGTGCACCGGCGCAGCCCAAGGCTTCATCAACGTGGCTTTGGATGCGGGTGTCGATGCCTACATCAGCGGCGAGATCTCCGAGCCGACGACTCACACGGCCAGAGAGTGCGGGATTCACTACTACGCGGCCGGCCACCATGCGACCGAACGGTATGGTGTTCAGGCTCTGGGCGAAGCATTAGCAAGGGAATTCGGAGTAATGCACCAGTTCATCGACTGCGATAACCCGGTGTAAATGACACGGCCCCTGAGCTGTTAGGGTCGGTCAGTCTGGGGAACGCCTCTCCAAAAATGTCGTAGGCCATGGATGGCCGGAGAGAAGCGCACATGGATGTGCTTGTAGCGGTTTTTGGAGAGGCGTTTCCCAGACTGGCCAGCCGCCAAACCCAGAAGGCTGGCGGATCCGAGGCGCCTAGTTCTAAGGCCTGTATCTACTCAGTAAAGAATCAGGCAGATCGCTTGGAACCATCCGCATTCAGGCCGTAGTCTTCAGCCAGAGTGCCCTTGGCCTCCGGATCAGACTTCGGCGCATAATCCCGAGGCGGCTCGGAAGGCTCAGCCTCCGAATGGCCAAGACGACCAGAAGAATCCTGCCCCAGCTCCTCCAGCCAGTCTTCATCATTGCACAGACGATTCGCGCCCCGGGCCATATGCTGATTCACATCCCGGTACGTATCGTTAAACCGCCGCAGCAAATGCGCAGACTCCATAAAGTGCTCATTCACCTGGGCCTGATACCGCGTAAACTCACTACGCAACTCATCAACCTGCTGCTCCGCCCGGCGCTGTCGCAACGAAGCTCCCTGGCCAGACCGGCCAAACATAAGCCCGATGACAATGCCAACCACCAACGCGACAACCGCCGCCACAATCAGGTTTGTCATATAAAAATCGTCCTTTCATTGCCTGCAAGTGAGCCATTCCTCATTCAAGGAGTATAACCCCCCGAACGGATGTATCCCATGCCGAAACACTGCGCCAATCGTCTTATTGCCCCGGCGCCTGTGCGGCGTGGCGAAAAAGCGTGAAATAAGCGACAATACCGCGCCCGAAAATCCACCTAGCAGGCAGGAAAATCCTGATGACAGAAGCCATGTCCTCCGAAACCGTCGCGAACCTGACCCCTTGGCAACGCTACCAAAAGGATCTTGAGCGCCCGGACTTTCACAAGGATCCGGCCCAGGAAGATGCCGTAAAGCGCCTGCAGGCACTGTACGACAAACTGGTGGAGGCCGAAAGCGAACGCAGCAAGGGCGGCCTGTCCAAGCTCCGCCGCAAACTGAAGAAGGGTAAGGAAGATCCGGTCAAAGGCCTGTACTTCTGGGGCGGCGTTGGCCGTGGCAAAACCTACCTGATGGACACCTTCTTCGAGGCGCTGCCGTTCGATCGTAAAATGCGTGTGCACTTTCACCGCTTTATGCAGCGGGTGCACAACGAGCTGAAGCAGCTCAAAGGCGAGAAGAACCCGCTGGAAATGGTCGCCAAGAAATTCGCAGACGAAACCCGGGTTATCTGTTTTGACGAATTCTTTGTTTCCGACATCGGCGACGCCATGATCCTCGCCACCCTGATGGATGGCCTGTTCAGCCGGGGTGTTACCCTGGTGTGTACCTCCAACATCGTGCCGGATGGCCTCTACAAAGACGGCCTGCAGCGGGCCCGTTTCCTGCCGGCAATCGCCCTGGTGAAACAGCATACCGATGTGGTGAATGTCGACGGTGGTGTGGACTACCGGCTGCGTACCCTGGAGCAGGCGGAGCTCTACCACTGCCCGCTGGACGACCAGGCCGATATCAGCCTGCGTAACAGCTTCGATGCTCTGGCGGTAGAAGCGGCAAAGCACAGCAAAACCATGGAAATTAACGGCCGTAAAATCCCGGCCGAAGCCCATGCAGACGATGTGGTGTGGTTCGATTTCAAAGCCGTGTGCGACGGCCCGCGCAGCCAGAACGACTACATCGAAATGGCCCGCCAGTTCCACGCCATCATCATCAGCAATGTGCCCCAGCTGGGCAAGAACAACGACGACCAGGCCCGCCGGTTTATCAACATGATCGACGAGTTTTACGACCGCAACGTAAAAGTCATCATCTCCGCCGCCGCGCCTATCACCGAGCTGTACACCGGCGGCCGGTTGAGCTTCGAGTTCGAGCGCACCGAGTCCCGGTTGCTGGAAATGCAGTCCCGGGAGTATCTGGAAGCACCGCACAAGCCTTAAAGAGCCATTCGGCCACGGATACTCGTGGCCGCTCTACCCAAGCCTCGCCCTTAGTCATTCCGAAGTGGTTGCACTCCCGAATCTTGTCTATAGTGAGGGAGTGCGAGAACACCATGAACGGAGAGTGACTGCAAAATCATACTTTTGACTGATCAAAGCCCCCACAGGCCTTGGATATAGTGCAAGCATCACGGCACTGTAAGTACAGCCGCCAGGACAAAAACACCAGAACAACCGAGCAGCGACTCAGAACAACAACGGAGTAGCCTTCCAATGACAAGAAAAACTCAACCGTGGCAGCGTTGGACCAAGTTACCACTGGCCGTAGCCATAGCCGCCGGCGTATCCACACCGGCCTCCGCCATTTCGTTTTATATGGGTGATGTAGAAGCCCAGTTCAATACGACGCTGTCTGCGGGTGTTGGCTGGCGGGTGGAAGATCCGGACAGCCGCCTGATTGCCCAGGGTAATCTGGGGCCTGAGTATGCGTTTGGTCCTGTCGGCGCCTCAACGAATAACTATGATGACGGTAACCTCAACTTCGAAAAGGGCGATACCTACTCTAAGGTCGTCAAAGGTAACAGTGAGCTGTTTATCGATTATTCGGTTGATAGCAATGTCCTGACGCGTGTTGGTGGCTTGCTCCGTGGTCGTTATTGGTACGACTTTGAGTTGAAAGACGAAAAGCGCGCAATTGATCCAGTCGGTCAGCGCCGGTCACTAAGCCCGGACGGTATGGATAACGCCTCTGGCGGAGAGATTCTTGATGCTTACGTATTCTCTGACTGGTATTTCGGTGATGTGCCAGTCAGCCTGCGTTACGGTAAACAAGTTGTCTCCTGGGGCGAAAGTACCTTTATCCAGGGTGGTATCAACACCATCAACCCCATTGACGTTCCAGCCTTTCGTGCTCCGGGTGCCCAGCTGAAAGACGCGTTGTTGCCCGTTGAGATGTTCTACATGTCTGCCGGTGTCACCGAAAATATCACACTGGAGACCTTCGTTCAGACAGACTGGGAAAAAGTGCGCATTGATGATTGTGGTACTTTCTTCTCGACCAACGACTTCGTAGCTGACGGTTGTGGCCCGGTTCTTCTGGCTGGTCAGCTGCCGGACTCGCAGGCTGTGGCCCAGGGCTTCATTGCCCCCCGTGTGGGTGATCAGGAAGCGGATGCAAAAGACCAGTTCGGTGTTGCCATGCGCTGGTATGTTCCAGCCCTTAACGACTCTGAACTAGGCTTCTACTACATCAAGTACAACAGCCGACTGCCGTACATTAGCGGTATTACCTCAAATCAGGCTGAAGGCGGTCGATTCCCGAGCTACTTTATTGAGTACCCTGAAGGTATTGACCTTTACGGTGTAAGTATCAACACAACGACGCCCGGTGGTTGGTCTCTGGGTGCCGAATACAGCTACCGTGACAAGTTACCTATTCAGTGGAATGCTTTCGAGCTGATTTACGGCGGTTTGCAGCGTGATACAAGCTTGCTCTATCAGCGAGAGGCTCCTCGCCTGCAAGACCAGTATGGCACCACAGATAATTTGGCGGTGTCAGGGTATGACAAGTATGGCGTATCCCAGGCCCAGATGACTTTGATTAAGTTCTTTGATCAGATTATGGGTGCAAGCCGGATGTCCTTTGTTGGTGAAGTGGGTGCAACTTATGTTCATGATCTTCCGGGTAAAGACGAAGCCCGGTACGGACGCTCCGGCACCTTCGGTATTGGTGCCTTGCCCGGTGGGCAGTGTGAAGCTGGTGAGTCTGCCAACATCAATCCGACCTATTGCACAAACGACGGTTTCGTAACTGACTTCTCCTGGGGTTACCGTGCCCGTTTTGTATGGGACTACCCGAACGCGATTGCAGGCATCAACCTGTCTCCGCAGATTGCCTGGAGTCATGACGTAAAAGGCTACGCCCCGCAACCCGGTGGCGCCTTCAACGAAGGCAACAAATCCATCGGTTTGTCTCTGACAGGCGTATACCAGAACAAGATCACCGGCAACATCGGTTATACCAACTACTTCGGTGGCAAGCCGTATAACGAAATGACCGACCGGGATTTCGTGAGCGCGAGTGTTTCCTACTCCTTCTGAACCGGACCGAATTCGTTTAACGAGGTAACTTAAATGAAACTGAACAAGAAACTACTGGCCACCGGCGTTCTGACTGCAAGTTTGTTTGCAGGTCAGGCCTGGGGCGCGGTTTCTGCCCAGGAAGCAGCCAAGCTGGGTGATACCCTCACCCCGATGGGTGCGGAGAAAGCCGGCAACGGCGGCGACATTCCGGCCTGGGACGGCGGGCTTTCCACGCCTCCGGCCGGATACAAGGGGGACGGCATTTACGTGAACCCCTTCGCCGGTGAGCAACCGAAGTTTGTTATCGACCGGAGTAATGTCGACCAGTACGCAGACAAGCTGTCTCCGGGCCAGGTCGAGATGATCCGCAAGTACGATAACTACAGGATTCCGGTATATCCGACACATCGTACCGCCACTTATCCGAAGAAGATCATGGATGAGACCGTAGCGAATGCGACCAAGGCAGAACTGGTGTCTGGCGGTAACGGTATCGACAACTACCAGGATGCCACGCCGTTCCCGATTCCCCAGAACGGCCTGGAAGTAATCTGGAACCATATTACCCGTTACCGGGGTGGCTCGGTGCAGCGTAACGTGGGTCAGGTAACTCCTACCGCGGGCGGCGACTTCTCTGTGGTGAAGTTCCAGGAAGAACTGGTGTGGAACAGTTATCTGACCGACTACAAGCCGGGTAAAGACGATAACGTCCTGTTCTACTTCAAACAGTCCATCACCGCGCCGGCGCGCCTGGCGGGTAACGTACTGCTGGTTCACGAAACCCTGGACCAGGTAGCCGAACCACGCCGTGCCTGGTTGTACAACGCCGGCCAGCGCCGTGTTCGCCGTGCGCCTCAGGTTGCCTATGACGGCCCGGGTACCGCCGCTGACGGTATGCGTACCTCAGACAACCTGGACATGTACAACGGTGCTCCGGATCGCTACAACTGGGAGTTGATTGGCAAGAAAGAGATGTACATCCCGTACAACTCCTACAAGCTGCTGGATCGTGGCCTGAGCTACGACGAGATTATCCAGCCTGGTCATATCAACCAGGACCTGGCCCGTTACGAGCTGCACCGCGTGTGGCACGTGCGCGCCACCCTGAAAGAGGGCGAGCGCCATGTCTATGCTCAGCGTGACTTCTATATTGACGAAGACAGCTGGCAGGCCGCTGTTATCGACCATTACGATGGCCGTGGCGAACTGTGGCGTGTGGGCGAGGCCCACGCGATTCAGTTGTATGACCAGGACGTTCCCTGGTACGCCGTCGAAGCGCTGTACGACCTGCTCTCCGGTCGCTACCTGGCTCTGGGCCTGACCAACGAGGAAAACACACCGTACAGCTTCGGTGTTCAGCGTCAGTCCCGTGATTTCACGCCGGCGGCTTTGCGCCGGGCGGGTACGCGCTAACCGGTTTCCCTTAGCTGGAATCGAAAGGCGGGCCAGCAATGGTCCGCCTTTTTTTTGGTGCGCCAGGCA
>NZ_AXBV01000104.1:0-708 GCF_000475255.1 Marinobacter sp. ES-1 | reverse complement strand
AGACTCTCAACATAGTCTCGAGCCCGGCGAGCATGATGCACCGGGTGATTGTCGAGGATCAGGAACACCGGCTTTTCGGAATCCTGGACCAGTGCTTTGAGGAACCCGATGAAGGCATCGGTGTTCATGTTTCCCTTGATCGTTTTGAAGCGCAGTTCGCCGCGGGGTGAAATGGCAGAAATCATGTTAATGCTGAAACGGCTTCCGGTATTGCGAATAACTGGCGTCTCTCCAATGGGCGCCCAGGTAGTCCCACTGTGGTAGTCGGAGCGAATGCTAGCCTCATCGCCAAAGTAGATCGTAGCGCCAACCTTCTTGGCTTCTTTGCGAATCTCTGGGTAGGTCTCTTCCTTCCACTGCTTCACAGCCTCCGGCTTCTGCTGGTACGCCCGATGCAGCGGCTTTTGAGGCGTCAGCCCCAGGTTGCGAAGCAGGCGACCGACGGACACATCGCTCAGTCGCACGTTGAACTTTTGCCGGATCAATTCACGCACACGACCCCGGGTCCACAGGGCGAAATTAAACTTCAGTTGGTCCGGCGTGAAGGTGGTAATCCAGGTATACAGCTCCCGAATCTGTTCGCCGCTCAACTTCTTGGGACGACCGGAAATCTGCTTGGCTTTAAGCGCTTCAAAGCCGCCCTCGCGGTAGGCTGCAAGCCACTCATAAATCCGGGCTCGACTCATGCCCAAAGCTTTGATCACCACT
>NZ_AXBV01000103.1:0-12364 GCF_000475255.1 Marinobacter sp. ES-1 | reverse complement strand
ACCTACCTGCACAATGACCTGAAGTTGATGGATCTTGCGAAGGTCAAAACCGGCATCACTGTCCCCGAGTTCGGGGTAAGTTAATGGCATGAGCCGTATACGTGGCCCGTATGTACGGTTCTGTGAGAGGGATGAGGCGGTAACGCCTCACCCTACTCGCTGTGTTCTGATAGTGGTTCCTGCGGCAGCTCCGTGAGTTGCGAGCTGCCGGGGAGACTCCGGATCAGAACTTGTAGGTGAAACCTACCATGTAGACCATTGGGTCGATTTCTACTTCGAATTTGTCGGTTTTGGTTACGCCGTCTGCCAGAGTCACTTGTGCATCGGTATTAATGTCGGCCCACCAGACGGCGGCGTTCAAGCCGAACTGCTCGCTCAGCATGTAGTCCACCCCGAACTCTACTGCGACACCCACGCTGTCATCCAGATCCAGTTCACCCAGAACAGTCTTCTCTTCGAAGAAAGTCGTGTAGTTAACACCTACGCCCGCATAGGGCTGTACAGCAGATGAGCTCTTCATCGGGTAGTACTGCAGGGTAATAGTTGGTGGCAGGTGCTTGGTCTCACCAATGTCACCCAAGGCTGCAATGTCGCCAGCGCCACTGATGTTGTGCTTGAATGGCGTTGCCGCAAGCACACCCAAGCCAAGGTTACTTGTGAACATGTAGGTGCCACGAAGACCCAACTGTGTGTTGGAGTCTACTGCAACACGGGCGTCCGCACCGAGGGCCGCCACAGAGCCTACAGTAATGACTTCGCTGGAATCATCCGGCGCCACGTGCACCGCACCTGCGCGAACAATGAAATCGCCGGCTTCAAAAGCCTGAGCAGCCGGAGCAACAGCCATCACGGCCGCAGCCAGAACACCGAGTTTGAAAGTACGAGACATAGCCATTTCCTCACTTGTTAAAAGTCAATGGAGTGAGGGTAATGGCTGGGGAAAGGGAAAACTTGATTTAAGACAATTAAGGGCGCCACCCCGGCAGGCTTCGGAGGCATGGTTGACCCAACTCAAAAAAACGGGGGTACTTCGGGCCCTGCGTATAGTCAGCCCTGGTTGCTGGCCTTCTCCAGGTCTTCCGCCACCAACACATCCCGGATACTAAGGGGCTCACCCTTGGCGTTCTGAACCGTCACGGCCTGGATAGGCTGGCCACTCTCCCGGTCACGAAGATCCAGCGGCTGGCCGTCTGGCGCCGGATTCCATTTGTCGCCCCACTGGCGCAGGGCTACCACCACCGGAAACAGGTCCCGGCCTTTTTCGGTCAGGCGGTATTCAAAGCGGGAACCGTGTTCGCCCACATCCACCTTGCGCAGCACTTCGTTATCCACCAGCTTGGCCAGGCGGTCGCACAGGATGTTCTTGGCGATGCCCAGCTGCTGCTGGAAGTCCACAAACCGACGCGTGCCGTACATTGCATGCAGCACAATCAGCAGGGACCACCAGTCGCCCACTTCATTGAGGGCGCGGGCGACGGAGCAACTGGAATCATCAAAACGTTTTCTGGCCATGTAAGGGAGTGTACCCAATAGGGTTGCATTTTGAAACCGGATTGAATAGGGTTGCTTTACGAAACCAAATTAATGAGGTTGCACATCACATGAGTATGAATCTTGGTCCTTTGTTTGAGCCGTTTGAACTTCACAACCTCAAGCTGCGCAATCGCGTAGCCATGGCTCCGATGACCCGCAATTTCTCACCCAACGGCGTACCGGGTCAGGATGTGGTCGATTACTATCGTCGCCGTGCCGAAGCCGGCGTCGGCCTGATCATCACCGAAGGCACGGTAGTGAATCACGCCGCTGCCAACGGTTACCCGAACGTGCCGGCCTTCTATGGCGACGAAGCCCTGGCTGGCTGGAAGCAGGTGGTTGATGCCGTGCACGAAGCCGGCGGCGCCATCTTCCCGCAGCTGTGGCACGTAGGCGCGGTGCGCAAAGAAGGTATCGAGCCGGATCCGTCTGTTCCCGGTTACAGCCCTTCAGGCCTGTTTGCCCCGGGCAAGCCCAACGGCAAGGCTATGACCAGGGAAGATATCCAGGACGTGATCAAAGCCTTCGGTGATGCCGCCCAGGATGCCAAGGCCCTTGGCTTTGACGGCGTGGAAATCCACGGTGCCCATGGTTACCTGCTGGACCAGTTCCTGTGGGAAGGCACCAACCAGCGTGACGACGAATACGGCGGCAGCATGGAAAACCGCCTGCGCTTTGTGGTGGAAATCGTCGAAGAAGTCCGCCATCGCGTTGGCCCGGATTACCCGATTATGCTGCGTTTCTCCCAGTGGAAGCAGCAAGCCTATGAAGCGAAACTGGTTGATAGCCCGGAACAACTGGAACAGTTCCTGAAGCCGCTGGTGGATGCCGGTGTGGACATCTTCCACGCCTCCACCCGCCGCTTCTGGGAACCGGAATTTGAAGGTTCCAACCTGAACCTGGCCGGCTGGACCCAGAAACTCACCGGCAAGCCGACCATGTCTGTTGGCAGCGTAGGCCTGACCGAAGACTTCATCAGCGGCACCTTCGCCAGCAAGAAAGATGCCGTTGAGCAGTCCGGCATCGACGAGCTGGTTGAGCGCATGACCAACCATGAATTCGAACTGATCGCCGTCGGTCGCGCCCTGCTGCAAGACCCGGAATGGCTGGTGAAAGTGAAAGAAGGCCGATTGAACGAAGTGGAAGCCTTTGCCAAGAAATCCCTGGCCAAGCTTTACTGATCGAACTACTCCTTCGATCCTGCTTGCCGCGGTGCCTTCTAAGGCCCCGCGGCTTTTTTGTGGGTGAAAGTTATCCGGTTGTTAATCGCACAGTTTTACAGAACCGCTATGCTGTGTTCAGTAATGACTCAACCATCGAAAAAGGAGTTGGATATGGCAGTGGCTCGACATCTGAAGCTGGCTGGCATGGCCTTGTTGTTGGCGACCCTGGTGGGCTGCGCGACGGTGGGCCGAGATTTTGCAACCCATAACGTGGACCAGATCCGCATTGGTGAAACCACCCGGGCGGACATTCAGGACATGTTCGGCGAGCCCTGGCGCACCGGGGTGGAAGACGGCAAGCGTACCTGGACTTATGGCAAGTATCGCTGGTCTGCCTTTGGTGATGCAGAAACGACGGACCTGGTGGTGCGGTTCAACAGCGATGGTACGGTGTCATCCTACGTTTTTAATACCACTGAGTAAGGCTGTTCAGTGCCGGGGCGTGCTTCAGGTTTGCCCCGGTGCAGTTTTCAACGCCAGCACCTCTTCCTCGTTTAGCCCCTCAATCATGGCCCCCCGGAACTGACGGTTGATAAACCGTTCGGTTTCCTGCTGAATCTTTTCCCGCTGCTCGGGCTTCTCAATGTAATCCATGGCCCGGAACAGGATATAGCGGATGGTCATGTGGGAAATCTCATGCACCACAGCGGCCTCCACACCCGGCACCAATCCCCGCTCAAGAATATCCTCTGCCATCTCCCGGGCACTGGCATCCAGCTGCGCCTCCAGCGCCCGGCGTAACACCGGGGAGGGCCCGTGCAGTTCGCGGACGGCGACCGTGGTGGCGGCGGGATTGGCGAGGAAGTAGTGGTACACAAAGGTGACGGTGTCGTGGGATGCCTGCTCGGATGAATCCGCCATCTGCCGCAGTTGTCGCACGCCGGTTTTCATGTCTTCGGCGATATACCCCAGTACCTGCAGCCCGAATTCGTCCAGATTCTTGAAGTGCCGGTAAAAGGTGTTCGGGTTCAACCCCGCCTCCCGGGCCAGTTCCCGCAGGCCCAGGGAGGTCAGGCTACGGCTTTCGGTAATCAGCCTTAGAGCGGCCTGGACCAGTTTCAGTTTTCCGCCGGCAAGTCGTTGCATCGAGTCGTGTTTCCTTTGGGCGTTGGGCCAACAACCTGTCACTCAGGGCCATTCCTGTGCGAGTGGGTATACAGGCGTCTACTTTGACCGGTATACATGTGTCTACTGGTCATGATGACCATACCGACAACAACAGGCAAGGCCCTTCAGGCCACACAGGAGTGCAGCAATGAAACAAACCGCCAAGATCGCCATTATTGGCACCGGATTTTCCGGCCTGGGCATGGCCATCAAGTTGAAAGAGGCCGGTTTTGACGACTTCGTGATTCTGGAGCAGAGCGACAATGTCGGCGGCACCTGGCACGACAACCACTACCCGGGTTGCGCCTGCGATGTTCAATCTGCGCTGTATTCCTTCTCTTTTGAGCAGAATCCGAACTGGACCCGCATGTTTGCTCCCCAGCCGGAGATTCAGGCGTACCTGCGGCATTGCGCCGAGAAATACGGCTTGATGGATCACATTCGTTTCAACACCCACGTGGCGGGTGCCCGTTGGGATGAGGCCACCTCCGGCTGGGTCGTGGAAACCTGCAACAGTGCAAAACTCTGGGGCTACATGGAAAAGAAAGGTTTGAAGCCCGGGGATGAGCTGGATCGCAGCGACAAGGACCTGCCGCCAATCCGCAAGCTGCGAAGTGAGATCCTGGTGTCCGGCATGGGCGGCCTGAGCACCCCCGCGTATCCGGAGATCAAGGGCATAGACACGTTCACGGGTATCAGTTTTCACTCCCAGAACTGGGACCATGACTACGATTTTCGGGGCAAGCGGGTGGCGGTGATCGGCACCGGTGCCTCGGCCATCCAGTTCGTGCCGGAAATTGCCAAAGAGGCCGCCCATCTGGACCTTTACCAGCGCACGCCGCCCTGGATCATGCCCAAGCCTGACCGGGAAATCCGGCCATTGGAACGGGCCATGTTCCGTCGGTTCCCGCAAACCCTGAATGCGTTCCGCCAGAGCATTTACTGGATGCTGGAAGCCCGGGTGCTTGGCTTCGTGGGTAACCCGCGCATTCTGAAAGTTGGTGAGTTGCAGGCCCGTCGACACATCCGCAACCAGATCAAGGACAAGGAACTGCGCAAGAAAGTGACGCCGGATTTCCACTTCGGCTGCAAGCGGGTGCTGATCTCCAACAACTACTACCCGGCCCTGGACCAGGAGCACGTGGACGTACTGACGGAGGGCGTTCGCGAAGTGAAAGGTAACACCATCATCGACAACAATGGCACCGAGCGACCGGTGGATTGCATTGTCTACGGCACCGGCTTCAAGGCCCAGGAACCCATCCCCCGGGGCATGATCTTCGGCCGTGGTGGCCAGGATCTGCTCGACGCCTGGCGTGAGGGCGCGGAAGCCTACAAGGGCACCACCGTGGCCGGCTTTCCAAACTTCTTCATGCTGATGGGTCCCAACACCGGCCTGGGCCACAGCTCCATGGTGTACATGATCGAGTCCCAGGTGCAGTACGTGCTGGATGCCATCAAGAAGATGGGCCATCGAGGCTGGAAGAGCGTGGAAGTAAAAGAGGATGCCTACAGCCAGTACAACGCCTCTATGCACGCCAAACTGGGCGACTCCGTATGGCAGACCGGTTGCAAGAGCTGGTATGTGAACGAGAACGGCAAGAACACCACCTTGTGGCCGGGCTTCACCTGGCAGTTCCGGCAGCAGACCCGGCGGTTTGATGCCGAGCAGTATGTGTGTGAATCGGCGGAGGTGATGGAACAGGGTGGTGAGCCGGCGCTGGCCGGCTGACCATTACAACAGGGCCGGCGCAGTGGCTGGCCCTGTAAACCGGGTTACATCTGTCCGGTTTCTTCATACCGGTGGTGCCAGCTCAGGGCTTCTTCCAGCTGGTGCGGGGTGTGCATGCCGCGGCCGCTGTTGCAGGCGCGCTCGAAGTAGTCGCGCAGGCGCGGGCGGAAGTCCGGGTGCGCACACTTTTCGATGATGTTCAGCGCCCGCTGGCGGGGCGGCAGGCCGCGCAGGTCGGCCAGGCCCTGTTCAGTCACAACAATCTGCACATCGTGTTCGGTGTGGTCCACGTGGGACACCATCGGCACAATCGTGGAAATAGAGCCACCCTTGGCGGTCGACGGGGTCATGAACACCGACAGGAAGCCGTTACGGGCAAAGTCGCCGGAACCGCCGATGCCGTTCATTATGCGGGTGCCCATCACGTGGGTGGAGTTCACGTTACCGTAGATGTCGGCTTCGATCATGCCGTTCATGGCAATGATGCCCAGGCGGCGGATCACTTCCGGATGGTTACTGATTTCCTGGGTCCGCAGCACAATGCGGTCCCGGTAGAAATCGATGTTGTCGGCCAGTTCCTGGTTGGCTTCCGGGCTCAGGGAGAAGGCGGTAGCTGAGGCCTTGGCCAGTTTGCCGGATTTCAGCATCTCCAGCATGCCGTCCTGCAGTACTTCAGTGTAGGCAGTCAGGTTGTTGAACGGGCCTTCGTTCAGGCCAGCCATCACCGCGTTGGCAATGTTGCCGACGCCTGATTGCAGGGGCAACAGGTTGGCCGGCAGGCGCTTCTTTTCGACTTCGCTGGAGAAGAAGTCCAGCAGGTGGCCGGCAATGCGACGGGAGTTTTCGTCCGGGTCGCTGAAACGGGAGTTGCGGTCTGGCGAGTTGGTTTCCACTACCGCAATCACTTTCTCCGGCGGGCACATCAGGTACTTCTCGCCAAAGCGCTCGTCCGGCTTGGTGATCGGGATCGGCTTGCGGCGCGGCGGCAGGGCGGTGCCGTAATAGACGTCGTGCATGCCTTCCAGGCCGGCACTCTGGCCGTGGTTCACTTCGAGGATGACCTTGTCGGCCTGGTCAATCCAGGTTTTGTTGTTGCCGATGGACGACGACGGAATCAGCCGACCATCTTCCGTAATGCCTACCACCTCGATGACGGCAATATCCAGCTTGCCGAAGAAACCGGACCAGGCGTGCTGGGCCACGTGCGACAGGTGGATATCCATGTACTCCATCTTGCCTTCGTTGATCTTCTGGCGGCAGGTGGGATCGCTCTGGTAGGGCAGGCGCATTTCAATGCCGTCTACTTCGGCCAGCGCGCCGTCCAGTTCCGGGGCGGTGGAGGCACCGGTCCATACGCTGATGCGGAAGTTCTCGCCACGGGCGCGGTGGTCACGGATGTGCTCGGCCAGGGCCTGGGGCACGGCTTTCGGGTAGCCCGCGCCGGTAAAGCCGCTCATGCCTACGTTCACGCCGGAGGGGATCAGGCTGGCAGCGTCTCGGGCACTCATAATACGTTTGCTAAGTTTTGGGCAACGAATCCTGGATTCGGTCGACATGATCCACCTCTTGTTATGCGGTTAACGGCCCCGGTTTTTGGCCTTGTCGGCGATGGGGCGAACAGAAAAGCGCGATATTCTAACAGCGAAAAAAGAAAGCATGCTTAATAGCGTTGGTAAAAATACCTAATTCTTTAGTCTAATGATGGTGTAAGTTCCAGATAACCTTAGGGTAGTTTCCGAAAAAGAGGCCGTGTCCCGGTTGCCGTGGCCGCCACCCGGTGGGATGATGCCCGCATTCGACCGTGAGTTATCCCATTTCCAGGCATCCGGCAGGGCTCCATGAACACCAGAACCTCCACCCGACTGAACAAATACATCAGCGAGAGCGGCATGTGCTCGCGCCGGGATGCTGACCGCTACATCGAACAGGGTAATGTTCACATCAACGGCCGCCGGGCCCAGGTGGGCGACCAGGTGTTGCCGGGCGATGTGGTGAAGGTGAACGGCCAGGTGGTGGAACCCCGGGATGAAGAAGACCTGGTCTTTATCGCCCTGAACAAGCCGGTGGGCATCGTCAGCACCACCGACAGCGCCGAGAAAGACAATATCCAGCGCTTTGTCGGCCACAGCGAGCGGATTTTCCCCATCGGCCGGCTCGATAAAGACTCTCAGGGCCTGATTTTCCTCACCAGTAACGGCGACCTGGTGAACAAGATCCTGCGGGCCGGTAATAACCACGAGAAAGAATACCTGGTGACGGTGGATAAGCCGGTCACCCGGGAATTCGTCGAGGGCATGAGTAACGGTGTACCGATTCTCGGCACCATGACCAAGCGCTGCAAGGTCGAGAAGGTGTCCCGGTTTGTGTTCCGTATTATTCTGGTGCAGGGCCTGAACCGCCAGATCCGCCGTATGGCCGAGCATTTCGGCTATGAGGTCACCCGGCTGGAGCGGGTACGGATTATGAACGTCAGCCTGCAGGGGCTGCCGGTAGGGGCCTGGCGGGATCTCACTGAACAGGAACTGGCGGTGTTGTTCGACGCCATCCGGGATTCGTCGTCGGAGGCCTCGCAGCCGGCCGGTAACAAGCCCCGCAAAAAGCCTGCCGCAGCGAAGGGCGGCCGCCCGGGTCCTGGTAGCAAACCGGCCAGGGTCGGCGTAAAGCCCGGCGGTAAAGCCCCCGCCGGGAAAGGCCGAAAAGCCTCTGGTACCGGCCCCGGAAAGCGTCCGGGCGGCAAGCCCGGTAACGGCCCGAAAGCGGGTGGTCGCGGCCCCGGCCCGAAGGGCAAGCCGTCGAAACCCGGAAAGCCCCGCAAACCATCCATCAAGAAGCGCTAAACACCCATCATAGGTTCTCTTCCTTACGGCAGAACCGGCAAACCGGCGCTATGCTTACCGGCTTTAAACCTGTGCCGGATTTGCCCCAATGCTTGAAACGTTTTTCTCGACCTACCTCAGCAGCACCATTCGCTTCCTGTTCCTGCTGGCGCCGTTTTTCGTGGTCACCATGTTCCTGGCGCTTACCCGGGGGTTACCGGCAGCCGAGAAGGCGTCGATCATCCGCCGGGCCTGTGTGTCGGCGTTTATTCTGGGGGTGATCCTGTTCTTTGCCGGCCCGCTGCTGTTCAACGCCATCGGTATTACCCTGAACTCGTTCCGCATCGGGGCCGGCAGCTTGCTGTTCCTCACCGCTATCAGCCTGGTGAACAGCGGCACCCGCAACCATGCCACCGGCCTGCCGGATGAAGACCGCGATGACATCGCCGTGGTGCCCCTGGCCATTCCGGTGATGATTGGCCCGGCAACCATTGGTGCCATCCTGGTTTACGGTGCGGAGCTCAAGGCCGTGCCGGAAGTGGCGGGCGGTTTGCTGGGGCTGGTATCTGGCTTGCTGATCCTGGCGGTGTTGCTGCGGTTGTCCAGCTACCTGGAAAAGGCCCTGGGCAAGACCGGCCTGAATATCATGTCGAAGATCAGCGGCCTGATTCTCTCGGCCATGGCGGCGGAAATCGTTCTGACCGGTATTGCCGGGTTTATGGCTTCAGTCGCCTGAAGGTAAGGCCGGAAACCGGTACTTTTCCTGCAGTTGCCGTGGAATTTCGGGGTTCTGCTCAAGAAAATCGGCCAGTGCGTTGATGATGTCCGGGTGCTGGGCAGATGACAGATGGTAGCTGCTGAGGCTCACCGGCCGCACCGTGTACTCGAAGCGGATACCCTCGGCCGCAGCGAAGGCATCCATCAGGTCCCGCAGGTAACCGGAATACTCGTTACTGGCTAAATCAGCCTTGTAGATGGGATAGTAATCAATATCCTGAACCACCACGCTGTAGGTGGGTATTGGCTGGCTGTCCGGCTCGGCTGCGCTAACCGGACATTGAATGAGCCAGCCGGCAAAGCTGGCCAGAAATGCCAGCCGGATTGAATGAAAAACCTGCAATTGAAACGTCTCCCGGAAATATCAGGACAGGAATGACTGCTAATACTATCGACCACAATCGGGCCCGGTACAACTTTGAGGGTATCGAATCGGTATGGCTGTTTGGCTATGGCTCGCTGATTTACAAGGTGGATTTCCCGTTTCTGGAACAACGCCCTGCCACTATTCGCGGTTGGGCCCGGCGGTTCTGGCAGGGTTCCCACGACCATCGGGGTACACCGGAAGCACCGGGGCGGGTAGTCACCCTGATTGAGCAGCCCGGAGCCCGGTGCAAAGGCATGGCCTACCGGGTATCGCCCAATGTCTTCGAGTACCTGGATGTGCGGGAGAAGAACGGCTACCTGCGCTTCAGCACCTCCATGACCTTCGACGACGGTAGCCAAGCCGAGGGGCTGGTGTATATCGCCACGGAGGATAACGAGGCGTTTCTGGGCGAGGCCCCGGAAGCGGATATCGCCGCCCAGATTGCCGCTGCCGCCGGGCCCAGTGGCCCGAATTCCGAGTATCTGCTGCGGCTGGCGGAGTCTCTGCGGGCATTGGGCGACGACTGTGTGCATACCTTTGCGATAGAGACGCACCTGCTTGGCAGCGAACCTGTCGCGGTTAAGGACCGTTAAACGTCAACCGGTGTAAAGCTTGTGCAAATCTGGTCGTCATCAGGCGCTGGCGGCGCCTTTCTTCTGCGGTGTTTCCCGGCTGGCGGGGTTAAAGCCCCGGGCCGGTGAACGTCGCCTCCGGTGCCGCAGGCCAATGAGGACCAGCGGCACCACGATCATCATGCTGCCGGCCAGGAACCACAGGTCCGGCACCTCACCAAACCAGATCCAGCCAATGGCCACCGCCCAGATAAGCCCGGTGTATTCGGCGCTGGTGACCTGGTTGGCATCCACCTGCCGATAGGCCAGCAACACGGTGATGTTGTAACCCAGGATGAACAGGGCGGAGCCGGCGGCGCTGACCAGGATCTGCAGGTTCCACGTTGCCCCTTCCCAGAATGCCAGTGCGGCTGCGGCCGGTATGATCAGCAGGTAGTTCAGGAACAGCTTGTGCACGGTGGTTTGTTCTTTCGGCAGCTGCCGCACCATGACGGCGTTGATGGCCAGGGCAAAGGCGGAACCCAGGGCGGCGATGACGGCCCAGTTGAACTCCACCGGGCGCAGTATCTCGATGATGCCGGCAAAGCCACTGAACACGGCGGTGACGCTTAGGGGGGTGAGTTTTTCCCGGAAGATTACGGCCGACAGCACCATCACCAGTATCGGCGCGGCGTAGAACAGGGCGTTGGCGGTAGCCAGCGGCAGGTTGGTGAGGGCGATCACCATGCATACGATGCCGACCAGGTGGATGTGGGCGCGGATGGCGTGGACTTTCAGGCCGCCGAAAAGGTTACCTGTGTCGAGTTTGCGGGCCAGCGGCAGCAGGAACACCAGGGTGAGTACGCAGCGCAGGAAGGCGAACTGGAAGACGGGGGCGCCGGGGTCCATCAGTTTGATGAAGACGTCCGAGAGTATGGCCATGGCGTTGCCGATGACCAGCAGCAGAATGGCGCTGTTGACGGTTTTGCCTGACACTTTGGTGCTCCTTTTCCTTCCTGAATTCCGCTGGTTTGGTGCATGAGTGTGCCGGGGGACTTGCTTCCGAAAACCGCTGCGAGTACTTCCCTGTACGCTTGTCTCCGCCATCCATGGCTACGAACATTTTCGGAAGCAAGTCCCCCGACACACTCCCGAACCTTGGAGGTGGATTCTAGGTGTGTTTAACTATCCGATAAAATGATCATTATTAGTCGGCCATTAGAAAATTCGATAGCAGGCCACCATGAGACTACCCCCACTCAAAGCCCTCCCCGTATTCGAAGCCGTTGCCCGGCTGAACAGTTTTTCGGCTGCCGCCGAGGAACTGTCGATCACCCAGAGTGCAGTCAGTCACCAGATCAAACAGTTGGAGACCTATCTGGGCGAACGGCTGTTCTGGCGCTCCGGTCGGACGGTGACGCTGACCGACGAAGGCCGGCAGTATTTTGATGCCATTGGCACCGCCTTGTTGCAGATTGAACGGGCGAGTGAACAGTTGCTGGGGCATGAGGAGTCCCGGTTGCGGTTGTCGGTGTTCAGTTCGTTTGCGGTGCGCTGGCTGGTGCCGCGGTTGCCGGATTTGCAGCGGTTGCACCCGCAGATTGACCTGGCGCTGGAGATGAGCAGCGAGAACCCGGTGTTGTCGGATCGGGTGGCGGATTGTTTTATCACCATCCACACCACGGCGCCGGCCTACAGCTACGAGCATTTGTACACGGAGCGGTTGTTTCCGGTGTGCAGTCAGGATTACTGGCAGCGTATCCGGCGGGAGCTGGGGCGTGACGCGGAGCCGGAGGGGCGGTATGAGGATCCCCTGTCGCCGGAGGATATCGCGCGTTTTCCGTTGTTATCGACCCACAGCATTTTCGACAAACCCGCCGGTGACTGGCAGGCGTGGTTCCGGGATGTGGAGCAGCCGTTGCCGTCTGCTGCCCGTGTTCAGCATTTCAGCCACATGCTGCTGGCGCTGGAAGCTGCGCGGTTCCATCAGGGCATCGCCCTGACCAACGACTATATGCTGAGTACCCGGAAGGATTCCGAAGACTTCGTTCGTTTACCGACCCATTCGGTGGTGACCGGCGACAAGTTCTACTTTGCCTGGAAAACCAGCCGCCGGCGGGAACGTGGGATTCAGACGTTACGCCGGTGGCTGGTTGACGAGGCGATTCGTGGGGGGCTTCGGGGGGAGTAACGTTCAGCTCCGTATTAGCAGCCTGCGAGTTCTCGTGTTGTGAGCAGGGCGGGGGTGTCTGTCCGGA
>NZ_AXBV01000102.1:0-3372 GCF_000475255.1 Marinobacter sp. ES-1 | reverse complement strand
GGGTATACGGATTTAATGGTTGATGGGGCACCTTCACCCCATCAATCTGATACCACCCTCAGATGGTTGATAGATCGACTCCGTAGTTGAGTTCCTCTGCGAAGTCCGGCAGTCCGTAACCGATGGTTTTCTTGTAGAAAGGAGAGACCTTCGCAGTCGGTGCCTTCTTCTTGTGCTTCGTGGTGTAGAGCATTCGTGCCCGCATCACCTCGAAGGAGTAACCGCGCCCTTCACGGTTCTTGTCCTTGGCCAGTCGGTTGATGGACTCCGTGTAAGCGTTGGTGACGGGCATGTCCGTCTCGAAGTAGGTCATGGTCTCTTCGCGCCAGTTTCCCACTGCCCTGACCAGATCGCTCCAGACTTCCTTTTGGCCCTTCGGGATGGTGGCTATCCACTCGTCCAGGGCGGCTTCTGCCTGGAGCCGTGTGGTGGCGTCCCAGATGCCGTAGAAGCGCTCCTTGTGCTCGTAGGCGGCCAGCAGTTGCGGGAACGCGCCTGTCCAGGTCTCCATGATGAGGCGCTCCCGATCTGAGACTTCGTGAGCGCGTTTCAGCAGGATTTTCCGGTCTCCCTTGAGAGTCCGGCTCTGGGACGGTTTCAGCTCCTTTCTGAGGCCCTTGCGCACTCTCTCTAGGGCATCGTTGGCCATGCGCACCACATGGAACTTATCGACCACGATACGGGCCTGGGGCAGCACAGCCTTGACCGCTGCCCGGTAGGGGTTCCACATGTCCATGCTGACGATCTCGACCTTCTGCCGGTCTTTCAGCTTCATCAGGTAGTTGGTCACCACGTCCTGGCGGCGGGTGGCCAGCAGGTCGAGCAGGGTTCGCTCCTCAATGTTGGTCAGAATGCAGCGGTAGCGCTTGTTCAGGTATAGCTCGTCAATGCCCAGGATGCGGGGCGTCTCGAAGCGGTGCCAGCGCCCCAGGAACTCGGCGCGGGCGTTGAAGATGTCGCGCACCGTCTTCTCGTCCAGGCCGGTCTGTGCCGCCACAAAGGTGTAGGGGTGGTTGAAGGATTCCTTCTCCACGTACTCATGCAGCCGCAGTGTCATACGGAATCCGTCCACCATCTCCGGTAGCTGGGGCCTGAATGTTGTCTTGCAGGCCCGGCAGGTGTATCGGCGGCGGACCACCCAGAGAGTGACCCGCTTGCCGTGGATGGGCAGATCACGATAGGGAACGTCACGCTTGCCGAACCGTACGAACTCACCCTGCACGCCGCATTCCTCGCAGGCGATGGGATCGGGCACGTCCACCTGGAAGTGCATTTCGTCGTCGGTTGATTTGCAGCCCAGTACTTGGTATTGCGGCAGGTGAAGGATGTTGTCGGGAAGTTCGGTCATGGTGTTGTATAGGCGTAGGTGTCAGTCAGATCCATCCGACTCGGCATTGGTGTTTGCTTTTTTACCCAACAAGCTGCTGGAAACGAAAAGTAAGGCACCGAGGACAATTGCAATATCAGCCAGGTTGAAGGCCGGCCAATGCCAGTCTCGCCAATAGAAATCAAAGGAATCCACAACATAGCCGCGAAAGACCCGGTCAATCAGGTTGCCCATGGCGCCACCGAGGATAAGACTGTAAGCGATGGCTTCTCCTTTATGACGATTTTCAAGGATCAGCTTGATCAGAAAAATCGAGACCACTACCGCGATTCCGATAAAAAAGTAGCGCTGCCAGCCTCCACCATTCGCAAAAAGACTGAATGCGGCACCGGTGTTCCATAGGTGCACCCAGTTAAAGAACGGGGTCACCGAAACATACTCGCCATAGGCCATTGATTGCTGCACCAGCCACTTTACAGCCTGATCAGACGCTGCCAGCAGGCCCGATATGGACAATAGGGCATACGGCGAGAGCTTTTTGCCAATAATGAGCATTATTTAACCCTTCAACGCCAAAATGCGTCTGGCACCGTTAAGTACAATGCCCCCCGCGATGGTGCCGATAATCAGATCCGGATAATTGGAACCGGTCCACGCGACCAGGGCGCCGGCGGTGATGACCCCCAGGTTGATCACCACGTCGTTGGCCGAGAATATCCAGCTTGCCTTCATGTGCGCCCCGCCTTCCCGATGTTTGGATATGAGCAGCAGACAACTGGTATTGGCAATCAATGCGACGAATGCGATAGCCATCATCACCAGCGATTCAGGCTCACTACCGAATACAAAGCGTCTCACCACCTCTACGAGCACGCCCACAGCCAAGATCAGTTGCAGTACACCAGCAAGATGCGCGGCACGTACCTGCATTTTCACGCTATGCCCAACCGCATAAAGGGCAAGCCCGTACACCGCCGCATCGGCAAAATTGTCCAGGGATTCTCCAATCAGGCCGGTGGACTGGGCGATCAGACCGGCAGTCATTTCCACCACGAACAGAAGTGCATTGATGCCGAGCAACCAGCGCAGGGTCCCGGATTCTTGCTTAGCAGAAGCTGCCGAAAACTCGGCGGCCTTGATGGTCTCCGGATTTGCAGCGACGGTTTCCTGAAGCGAGGCGCCTAGCCCCAAGGTCTTCAGTTTCGAGGTGACGGGCTCGACCTCGCCGTCATGCACGACCTTCAGCCGGCGGTTCGACAAGTCGAAGGACAGCGCCCGAATCTCCTCAAAGCCGTTCAGGGCTAGGCGAATCATTCGTTCTTCTGATGGACAGTCCATCTTCGGCACGGCATAAACACTGACCCATCTCCCTGGCGCCTCGGAGGAGGCCTGTATATCGGTATCCGCTGCGGACGTTGCATCACCGCCACAGGCGCCACCACAGGATTTGCTCATGATACGACTCCACTTGAACAATGTTGTGGTACCATTTAAAACTATAAAGCTACTATAAGGTCAATAGAGTAAAGAATCCGTTGGGGAGGAGGCTGATGCGCATTGGTCAGTTGGCGCAGTTGGTAGGGGTCGAAACACAGACGATCCGCTTCTATGAACAACAGGGCTTGTTGCCGCCGCCTGATCGGCAGGACAACGGTTACCGTGTCTATACCGAGAAGCATGGTGAGGGGCTGGCCTTCATCCGTCGCTGCAGAATCCTGGGCCTGTCACTGGCTGAGATTCACGAACTACAGAGCTATCAGGACGACCCTCATCAGCCTTGTACCGCCGTCAACACCTTGCTCGATGATCACATCTCTCATGTGCGGTCGCAGATAACCGCTCTGCAAGCGCTTGAGAAACAACTCGTTTCACTGAGAGCGAGTTGCAACGATGACCGGGAAGTTGAGGCGTGTGGGGTTCTTGCTGGAATTAGCGAAGGAAACATGCACCAGCAGTAGGTGAAGCATCAACCAGATAATCCGATGAGATGCCGGTCTGTCTCACTCTCATGCAAAGGTAAGATCAACCATTTAATCCGCTTACCC
>NZ_AXBV01000101.1:0-702 GCF_000475255.1 Marinobacter sp. ES-1 | reverse complement strand
CACGAATTACTTGGTTGGCTAATAAAGAGAGCAAACTCGGGTCTGTAGCTCAGGTGGTTAGAGCGCACCCCTGATAAGGGTGAGGTCGGTGGTTCAAGTCCACCCAGACCCACCAAAATTGCGTTATCCGTCGTTATCGCCGGGCTCACGTGCTACTCGCACGCTACACCCGTCGATGCCTAGGCTAACCCAATTTTCCGAGTTCGCCGAATCGTATCGGCGACTTGGTGTAGTAAGCCTCGAACGTTGAGGCAATCGCGGATGCGCCGGACAGGGTTTGTCAATCTAGGCGCAGTGTGAGCGAGTGAAGGAGTGACCCTCGATGGGTCATGACTGATGCGAGCGAAGACTGCAACGACGAGTGACAAAGGCTGGACAAGCAGACGGGGCCGTAGCTCAGCTGGGAGAGCGCCTGCCTTGCACGCAGGAGGTCAGGAGTTCGATCCTCCTCGGCTCCACCAAATTTTTACTGACTAGCCTTAATGGGTTAGCAGTGTACAGAAACAAGCGTTTCAGTTGTGTGACTCTGTTGAGAGTGGCGACTGAAGGTCTTCTTTCTGATCACTGGGTCAGATTTGCTCTTTAACAAATTGGACGAGATAGAACACGAATAGATTTCTCTCATTATCTCCGAGAGGAACTGTTCAAAGTGATAGCGATTTCAAGCGTTATCCGGTGTTGTCGTTGAAGTGGTTGTTATAT
>NZ_AXBV01000100.1:0-280 GCF_000475255.1 Marinobacter sp. ES-1 | reverse complement strand
CACGAATTACTTGGTTGGCTAGTAAAGAGAGCAAAAGGGTCTGCTGGGCAGGCGCCTTTGTACTCTAGTCTGTAGTGTACAGAAACGAATGTTTCATCCTGATGAAGCCTTCCTTTCTGATCACTGGGTCAGATTTGCTCTTTAACAAATTGGACGAGATAGAACACGAATAGATTTCTCTCATTATCTCCGAGAGAAACTGTTCAAAGTGATAGCGATTTCAAGCGTTATCCGGTGTTGTCGTTGAAGTGGTTGTTATATCGCTTCAAGGAACTGTCTC
>NZ_AXBV01000099.1:0-19760 GCF_000475255.1 Marinobacter sp. ES-1 | reverse complement strand
CAACTGATGGGGTCCACCTCATTTGACGTTACTCGTCAGGGTCGGATGAGTAGTCAGCTCAGGAGAAGAACTTTCAGGAGTGTACTCACCTCGCGATGTGCGATAAAAATCATAAAACTCCTGCTGGATGGGATGAGTATCTTCATCCAAGTTATGGACAGTTCCGCCGGTGTACTCAGTCTCACCACCAGAAAACTCCACGTAGCGCTGTTCCGCAGCCTCGGCAATGATCTGCTTTCTTTGCTCAAGGGACAGTGAATTGTTTAATGCATGCCGAGTCGCGGCACCCATGTTGTACATGCTTACCGTGGCAATGGCTTTCATGCGTGGGTCTATTTTTGCAGCGCTGATAACAAAGCTCCCACTGCCACAGATGCCAATTGCGCCAATACGCTGGCGGTCAACAAACGGGCGGGTACCCAGGAAGTCCACCGCCGCGCTAAAGTCTTCCGCGTATATATCCGGTAAGACCGCATTGCGCGGCTGACCTTCGCTTTCCCCCCAGAACGAAAGGTCGAGGGACAGGGTGACGAACCCCCTTTCGGCCATCTTGGTGGCGTAAAGATTCGCACTTTGTTCCTTGACGGCCCCCATCGGATGCCCGACAACGATGGCGGGGTGCTTTTCGTTTTTATCGAAATCCTTGGGAACGAAAAGGTTACCTACGACCTCCATCTGATACTGATTTCTGAACGAGACCTTCTCGACGGTCACCCGATCGCTATCGTAAAAATTATTGGCTCCATGAGACATATCAGCCCCCACAACGTTGAATGAAATGACAATCAGACTTAATAAAACAACAAGCTTTTTCATTGATGGATTACCTGATTAAAGTGATGGTAGATTACCCCGCCAGGATTGAAGAAAAACTTTCAGTTATTGGCTCGCACTGACTGCCACCACGCACCGGCTGAAGCATCTACCAGGCTCCCTATATCCGCGAGCTCCCCAATTCTTGGAGTGATAAGCTCCCAATCTTTCCCCTGGCTGACGCTCTCCAAACGCTGGAAAGGGTCGTCCCAGCTGTGGAAGGCAATAGAGAACTTGCCCACGTGTGCTGGCATGAAAGCTTTTGCGTTCAGGTCATCCGCCGCTTGTGCAGCGTCTTCCGGCGTCATGTGTATGTGGCGCCATTGTTCGTCATACTGCCCGGAGTCGAGCAGCACCAGGTCAAACTCACCAAACCGGTCGCCAATGGCTTTGAAGTGCTCGCCATAACCGCTGTCGCCGCTGAAGAATACTTTCCGGTCTGCTGTTTCCAGGGCAAAGCTCACCCAAAGGCTCTGATTCTTTTCAAACCAGCGGCCTGAGTAGTGGCGGGCCGGCAAGATATGGATTGCCAAGGCCTCATCGAGGTTCAGCGTTGTACCCCAGTCTGCCTCATGGATGTGCTCCTTCGGAAAACCCCAGGAGCGGAAATGTTCGCCGACGCCGAGGCCCACGATGACATCACCAACGCGGTCTTTCAGCGCCATCAGCGTTGGATAATCGAGGTGATCCCAATGGTCGTGGGAGATCAACAGGTAGTCGATTCTGGGTAAATCATCAGGCTCGAATGGACTTGCGCCTTCAAAGGCTTCATTCGTCATAGGCACGGGTGACGCGTTTTGGCTCAGCACTGGATCAATCAATATCCGCTTGCCGGCGAGTTGGATAAAAAAAGATGAATGTCCCAGCCAGACAATCATGTCCTCTCCCCTGTCGAGCGCCTTCAGGTCGGTGACCTCAGCCGGCACCGGACCAGGCGGGATTCTGCCGTTGTCGGCGCCCAACAACATATCCATCCAACCCTTCTGATCATCCTCGGCGATTGTTGCCTTTGGGTCCGGCTGCAGGTTCTGGAAGCGACCATCGACGTAGTTGGGCGAACGGTCCAAGCGGTTCGCCTCTGCAACCGCGCCAAACTTGGGATGTTGCAGGTAGGCGTACCCGCACAATGCTAGTGATGCGATCATGATGGCGAAGACGCCCGAAATTTTTCTCCAGTCCATAGCGATACCTGACTAACAGTCGTGAATAGACGTAACTTAAGTGTTGCGAGCCCACTGGCGGATATCCGAACAGTTCGGTGGAGCACGACTCCATTGCTATCGTGAAGTGATTAATCTAATTCTAGGCGGCGGGAAAACATTGATATAGGGTGTTAAAGTACAAGGAGCTATGCGCCAGATTCATGAATCTGCCCTTGTGAGTAAGAAGATGCGGGAAATGAGTGTCTCTGGCTCCTTCCTTGCCAGTAAACTCAATCCTCACGCTGGGCAAAGACATCCTTCACAACCGGCAACGCCGAGAATACATTTGGCCAGCCAGCATAGAACGCCAGATGCGTCAGCACCTCCGACACCTCCCCTTTGCTCAGGCCGCTGTCCATGGCCTTGTTAAGATGGAAGGGCACCTGTTCCACCTTACCCGCCGCAATCAGTGCGCTGACGGTAACGAGGCTTCGATCTCGCGGTTCCAAGCCCGGCCGCAGCCAGAGATCGAGAAACAATGCCTGTTCGGTATAATCAACAACGCCCTGTGAAACTTCTCCGAACGTGTCCTGCACAAATGCCTGGCGTTTGGCCTCCGCTTCTTCGTCTAGCGTCAGCAGTTCCGGCGATACTTTCGGAAGATCCTTTGGTTCGATGCCTCGCTCCATGAAAATGCCGGCCGCAACGGAAACGGCGGACATGGCATTGGGCCAACCAGAGTAGAAGGCGAGATGAGTGATAAGCTCGGAAATTTCAGCGGGACTAACACCGTTATCGAGCGCCAGACGAATGTGGTACGGCATTTCGACCTTCTGGTTGCGGGAAACCAGCGCTGCCAATGTCACCACGCTCCGGTCACGAGGCGACAGCCCCTCCCGGTTCCAGACTTCGCTCAACACCAGGTTTTCTGTGTAGGAAGCCAGCGCTGGTGACACCGATTTCACCTGCGCGATGGAGGGCGCACTGTCAGGAAGATGGAAATTCCGGGGCGATGGAGATTCCTGAGCTGCAGCAACAGTCGACGACAGCAGAAAGGCCATCAGTAGTAACGCTCTAATCAACATTTCCATTCGTTCTCTCCTTTTAGATTCAGGATGCGCCACCGGTGTAACTATCGCTCGGTGAACCGGTGCAACAGCGCCGTCAGTCGAGGTACTGCTCGTCGGTCACCTGCTCCATCCACACCACGTTTTCGCCATCCTTCGCTTCCTGAGCCGCGATATGTGTCATGTCGTTCTCGGCGGTTCCTCCGTGCCAATGTTTCACGCCCGGTGGAGTCCACAAATCGAAATTGCAGCTATCAGTCTTGCAGAGGTGTGTAAGGTCTGTCAGCAGGGTCAAATCGAAAGGACCTATGCATTGGATTCATTAATGAGCAACTTGAGAACGACTCCCAGTGGCGCAGTTCGATATGGCTGCTCTGCGTTAGTTCCTGGAGAACGTGATCCGCGCGGTGCCTCGGCCAAGCACCCGCGCCAGATCAATGGGGTCGTCCACGCGCCCGATACGGGTGTACGAATAAGATGAGTTGAAGGTCAGATAGAACAGGACCAGGGTTCGCGATCCGTACAGCATGAGATCGCCATTACGGATTGTCCCGGGGCGGATGGTGTTTGTTGGCAGCGACTTCGGCAGCTCCGCGTGCTTCTCGTTGTTGTTGAGGTCGGGCATGTCGATCGTCAGCGGCAGCATCGCGGCGAACTCGCGGGCGGCTTCGGTGTCGGCCAGGGTGATGGCGAACCGGTGCTCTCCGATGGTCATCCACATACGAGATTCCTTCGATTGGACGTTGGCCGCAGCGGTAACGGGGATGAGTGAGCCTGAAGCGGCTGGCTGGGCGACGTCGCACGTCCCGAGGATAAGAAGACCGCAAAGCAGGCCCAGCCCGCGCGAAACCCGCAAGTGATGCCCAGGCCGCCAAAAGTGGAAGCCAGTCATGCGTTAACGGAGACACGCCCGCGTCTCACGCGAACGATGTCAGCCATGATAGCCAGCGCAATTTCGGCAGGCGTTTTACTTCCCAGATCGAGGCCAATTGGCATGTGTATCCGCTCAATCTCTGTATCGGTCAGTCCGCCTGTGCGACGCAGGCGATCAGCTCGTGCCTGGGATGTGCGAACCGAGCCCATGACTCCGATGTAGCCGGCAGCGGTTTTCACGGCTGCCATCATGGCCAGATCGTCAATACGGGGATCGTGGGTCACTGCCACCACAGCCGTGGATGGCGTACAGGCACCTGGTGAAGCAATATACAGCGACGGCAACTGGGGAATGAACTCAATGTCGCCAGGCAGTTTCAGATCACAGGTGACCTCATCCCGAGGGTCGCACAACACCACCTGATAGCCGAGGCTGATGGCAAAACGGGCACACGCCTCTGCGACCGTTGAGTAGCCCGCCAGGATCAGTTTGGCAACCGGGCCCACCCGCATCCTGACCACCTCCTGGCTTTCATCAAGGATGACACGTGGCCCCGTTGCTGAGGCTGGCTCAGTCCGGCGTTTGCCATCCGTGAGATTTACCTGTCTCTCGATGTCTTTTTCACCACCGAGAGCTCCCAGAACTTCCTTTAGATGGGCCAGGTTCTCATGGGTGGCTGACATTCGCTCCACCAGCACTTCCAGGATGCCGCCACAAGGCAAGCGAACGCGGGCGTTCTCTGGGCCGCCGACAGGTGCGCCATACCGCACAATAACAGCCGGCAGTTGATATTCACCCTCGGTCAGGCGTGCCAGGAAATCCTCCTCAACACAGCCGCCTGAGAGTGAGCCCAAATGCTGCCCGTCAGCGTTGGCAACCATGAGTGAACCCGGCTCCCTGGGCGAAGAGCCGAAGGTGGAGACCACCGTGCACAACCAGATGGTTCTATCATCACTCAGCCATTCAATGGCCTGTTCAACTACCTGATAATCCAGGTTTTGCATAGAAGTCAGCTCGTCTGCAATTGGTCGCCAACAGGGAGACGTCTGATGCGCTTTCCGGTGGCCGCATAAATTGCATTACAAAGTGCCGGGGCAACCGGCGGCAAGCCAGGCTCCCCCACCCCACCCATGGCGTCATCGGGATTGTTGATCAAGTGCACGCGGACGACTTTCGGCGCGTCCGGCATTCTCGGGATCAGGTACGTGTCAAAATTACTCTGCTGAGCAACGCCATCCTTGAAGGACACCTCGTTTTGCAGGGCAATACCTATTCCCATCACTATAGAACCCTCCATCTGGGCCCGGATTCGTTCCGGGTTGGCCTGACGCCCGCAGTCGAAGGCAATATCTGCGCGGTGAATGGTCAGTTCGCCGTCATCGTCCACTTCCACATCAAAGACAACCGCAGTGTAGGAGACGAAACTGTGGTGGAACGCCAGCCCCAGCCCCCGCCCCTCTTGGGGCTCGCGACCCCAGCCGGCTTCTTCGGTGGCGCGCTCAATCACCCTGCGCATCCGTGCCACATCGATCGGATGCATGTCCGGATCTTCGCCGTAGTTCCAGCCATCGCCGACGGTCAGGTTGTGAATCTCTCGGCCGGGGCCAAGCAGGTCCAGCACATAATCCCGGTGGTCTTGGCCGGCCGCTTCCGCCATTTCATGGGCAAAGCTCTGGATAGCCCAGGCATGGGGAAGGTTATAAACCGACCGGAACCAGCCAATGCGGACATGGGCCGGTGCCGGCGGGTTTTCCAGTCGTATAGCGGGAATGCTGAAGGGCATGGTGTTGAAGCCCATACCCAGCTCAAACTCCCCTTTGTGCTTGGGGTCCGGCGCAAAGAGTGACGCAATGCTGGGCGACAGGGTGCGGTGGCGCCAGCTGGTGGCTTTGCCCTCCCCGTCCAGGCCAGCTTCCAGGTGATCGACAGAGACCGCATGGAAGTAGGCGTGCTGGATATCGTCTTCCCTGGACCACTGCAGCTTGATGGGTTGCCCCTCAAACTCTTTCGCCACGCGAGCCGCTTCAATCACGAAGTCCGGTTTGGACTTGCGCCCGAAGCCGCCCCCAAGCAATGTCTGGTGAACAATGACGTTTTCGATGTCTATCCCGAGGGCTCCCGCGATGCCCTCGCGGGTGGCCCTTGGGTTCTGGACCGGTGCCCAGGCTTCCGCCTTGCCGTTTTCTACCTTTACTACGGCCACCGGCGGCTCCATCGGCGCCTGTGCCATATGGGGCATGTAATAGGTGGCTGAGACCCGCTTGTTGGCCTCTTTCAAAGCAGCCTCGACATCGCCGGACTGGCGGATGACCTTGCCGGGGGATTGCGCCGCCTTTTCCAGGGCCTCCCGGTAAGCATCGGAGGTATAGTCGGCATTGTCCCCCGCCGGCGCGTTGTCCCACTCGATCTTCAGGGCCCTGCGCCCTTCCATGGCAGCCCAGGTGTTGCTGGCCACCACGGCGACGCCGCCGAGCGGGCTGAATGCCGCAGGCTGGCTTGCGCCCTCAATCCGAATCGTCTTTTCTACACCCGGTACTTTCAGCGTCTCGCTATCGTCGACGCTTTTTATCCTGGCGCCGTAGACGGGTGGTCGGGCTACCACCGCATACAACGTGTTCTCCAGGTCGATATCAGCACCAAACACTGCCTTGCCTGTGACAATGTCTTCGCCGTCAATGGCTTTGGGATGAGCGGATTTAAGCTCACCATTTATCAGGCCGGTTTCCTTGCCAATAAAGCGCAGTTCGCTGTCGGGTTTCAGAACCAGGGCGCTCCGGTCAGGAACATCCAGCTTTCTCGCTGCGTCTGCAAGGTCACCAAAGCCAAGTTCGCGACCGGTGGCCGGATGCAACACTTTGTGAATGCCGGCTTGCACCTCATGTACCGGAACATCCCACTGATCGGCTGCAGCCTGCTCAAGCATCAATCTGGCGGCGGCGGCCGCGCGGCGCATGGGTTCATACCAGTGGCGCATGCTGCGGGAGCCGTCAGTGTTCTGGTTACCGTATTTGTCCTGGTCTCCGTCAGCCTGACGCACCTGTACCCGTTCCCAGTCAGCACCAAGCTCATCGGCAGCAACCATGGCCAGACTGGTGCGGATGCCCTGCCCCATTTCGGCACGGTTGTTGATAAACGTGACGATGCTGTTTGTGTCAATGTGGATGAACACGTTCGGGTTATCCACCCAGCCACCCGGCATGACACCAGCGCCGAACTGGGCCTGTTCATTGGCCAGCCCGATATCCCAGCGGGCAGCCAGTAAAAGCGCTGAGCCCCCGGCCAGACCTTTGAGAAGGCCCCGGCGGCTGACATTGGCAAGCAGCAGTGTATCGTCTGATCGGCTCATGAATTGGCCTCCTGGTCGGCGGCCCGCTCTATGGCGGCCAGAATACGATTGTAGGTCCCACAGCGGCACAGGTTGCCAGCCATGGCATCGATGATTTCCTGGGTGTCTGGTTTTGGCGTTTTTTTCAGCAGGGCCGTGGCATTCATGATCTGGCCGCCCTGGCAATAACCACACTGCGCTACACCCAAGTCCAGCCAGGCCTGCTGCACTTTCTGGCCAACGGCGTCCTCAGCCATGGCCTCAATGGTGGTGACCTCCCCCTGGGCTGCGGAGACAGGTGTCACGCAGGAGCGTATTGCCACGCCATCGAGATGCACCGTGCAGGAACCGCATTGGGCGATACCGCATCCGAATTTGGTGCCTTTCATTCCAACGACATCGCGAATGGCCCAAAGCAGGGGCATGTCGTCTGGTACATCCAGTTCGTGCTGCTGTCCGTTTATGGTCAGGCTAATCATCAATCTCTCCCATCCTGGCTTGATCGGGCTCGGTGTGTCTCTTCAAACGAATACGTTCAGGGTAGTTGGCAATGGCAACATGTACCACAGGACATTATTGGTCTTTGTGGGCTGGTATTATTAATGGGATTCATCGATCGACTCGGTGATGAATGTTTCTTACCACTATTCCCTGTACCTTAGCCGATCAATCACCAGCCGGAAGGCTGAACTTATCTGGCGGCGCCCTGAATAACAAAGGTGATAGCCGTCGAAGGGTGGGCACCAATCAGACAGCACCCGGCGCAGTTTGCCGTCCTCGATGTCCTCAATAACCTCGGGCTCGGTCACAAAGGCAATGCCATGTCCTTCCTTTGCGGCTTCTATACACAAATCGCTCTCACTGAAAATCAGAGGCCCATGCACTTTCTTGACGATGGCTTCCTCTTCTTTCTCAAACTCCCAGTCATACGTCGGGGAATGAGAGCTAAAACGCAGCGCCAGGCACGCGTGATCATCCAGATCGGAAGGGTGTTCCGGAATACCGTGCTTACGAAAATAATCGGGGGCCGCGACTGCAACCATGCGGATCGGAGGTCCAATTTTCACAGCGATCATGTCCGGATTGACAAACTCACGGAGACGTACACCCGCATCAAATCGATCCTCGGCCAGATCTGTCAGCCTGCTCTCCAGGTTCAATTCGATCTGGATTTCCGGGTAGTCGCGGACAATCTGCGATATTTTGGGCCATAGAACTGCCTTCGCGGCAGCCTTGCTCGCCGTCAGCCGCACCAGTCCGCGAGGGGCATCTCCTAGCAAACGGATTTCCTCAATGCGCGCGGTGATCTGCCCAAAGCTCGGACGTAAGGTATCCAAAAGCTTCTCGCCCGCATCCGTGGTTGATACCCGTCTTGAAGTTCGGTTGAGCAGCTTGAGCCCAATGGACTCCTCTAACCGTCGCACGGTGTGACTGACAGCGGACTGTGACAGTCCCAAACGTACAGAGGCTCGCGTGAAACTACGCTCTTCTGCCACCGTCATAAAAACGACAAGATCGTTTAGTTCTTCTCGCATCATTTATTAACCATTGAATGTATTGCTTCAGTTTATCTCACTGAAAAGCCCTATGCACCAGACCATTCATGCATGAAATTCATTATTCTAATCACTCGAACCTGGTTGGCGCGCACCCGTACGGACCCTAGCCCGGATTTCTCATAGTTACCCAGCAAGTCTCGCAGACTGAGCGGGTTACCGCCATGGCCGCTCAGGTGCGGTCATGAACGCCTAATAATTGATCAGTTTCTATTGCTTGGACGCACTGCCCCCTTTCCCCCATTGCATCGGGCCGGGGGAGCCCGGGCATCTACCCCGGAACCAGGCGGCGTACCAGATCCGTGAGTTCGTCTTTGTAGGGGTAGCTATCACTCATCAGCACCCGGATTCGGCGGGTATTGCGGATGATGACCGCGCCAACCTTGATCAGCTTCAGCCGCAGGTTGTTGGCGCTCATCCGCTCGAACGGCGTCTTTTTCAGGTGCGCTCGTAACCGCTCGAACAAGGTGTAAGCGAAGCCGGACAGGATCAGCCGCCATTGATTGGTCCACCACTGAACGCTCGACGTTCGATCCGCGAACAGATACAGCTGCTGATCCTTGATCCGGTTTTCCATATCGCCTCGGGCGCAGTACTGTTCGTAATAGAGCTTAAAACCGTCGTCATAGCGGGAGCTGATGACAAAGCGAGGATTGGAGCCAAGCTCGCCTTCTTCCAAGCGGGCCACCACCCAGCGAGGGAACTTCCAGGAATGCGCCTGGTACCGGAACCGATAAGTGGCGGAGACTTTTTCACCGACTTTCTGGTGCGTGTCACGGACCAGTTGTGATGGCGCCTCCACGTCTTTAATCAACCGGCTGTTTTTGCTGATGCCGACCAGGTAATCCACATTATTCCGGTCGCACCAGCTCAATAGACGAGGCCGATAGAAGCCACTGTCACCCCGGAACACGATGCGTGTATCGGGCCAATATTGCCGGATAAACTTCACCAGCAGAGCCAGAATGGCCCAGCTGTGTCGGCTGTCACTGCGGTTGCTGGTGCGCAGGTAGCTCACCAGCAGGTGACGGCCGCAGAACACGTACAGCGGAAAGTAACAGTGGTGGTCGTAATAAGCGTTAAAGAACTTGCCGGGCTGGTCGCCATGAACGGGGATATCGGTACCGTCAAAATCCAGCACGATTTCCTTCGGCGGTGTCTCGTGCTGTTCGATAAAATGCTGCCATAGCAATTCGTGGGCCTTGACCACCGAGTGTCTGTCTACTTGCTGTTCCATCCGGCACAGCGTGGATTTACCGGCTAAATCGCTCTCTTTACCAACCGCGGTTTGCAGGGCCTGATCAAAACGCAGCGCCTCATGATCGTTCAGGTCTTCGTATCCTGCCGCCACGCCGAAGACTCGTTGCCGAGTCATGGTTTCCAGCTTGTGCCGCACCAGCATTGGATTCCGTGAATCGTTAAGCACCGAGGCCAGACGCTGAGTCAGGCGGTGTTGTTTGTCGACTTCCCGAAGCAGGAGCAACCCGGCATCGGAGGTGATATGACCACCGGAGAAATCGGCTTCAATTTTACGGCGAACGAGTGGCGAGAAGGTCAGTTTTTCAGGTAGCATTTTGGAAGCGGCTGTTGGTGCTTTGGTGATGGTGTAAGGTCCTGAAACTATAGCACTTTCAGCCGCTTCTTTTTATGCCGCATGAGAAATTCGGGCTAGTATTGCGCGTCTCAAGCAGGCCGTTAAGTGAGTGCATTTATGATCAGCAGAGATTCAACAGTGGGGATTTCAGAAGAACGTGGGGCATGGGGTGCTGTATTTTCAATGTCCCTTTGTGTTGCCATGCTGATTGCCTCTGAATTCATGCCGGTGAGCCTGTTGACCCCAATGGCGCAAAGCCTCGATGCCACCGAGGGACTGACAGGTCAGGCAATTTCCATCAGCGGTATTTTTGCGGTAGCTGCAAGCCTCCTCATGACCACGATGGCTGGCCGAATTAATCGCAAATGGGTACTGGTCACCATGACGGGGCTGATGCTGCTTTCGCTGGTACTCATCGCGACGGCACCCAACTTTGCGTTGCTGATGGTTGCTCGGGCACTGCTGGGTATCTGTATTGGTGGATTCTGGGCGCTCGGAACAGCCGTTATTATGAGGTTGGTCCCAAGAGAAGCCGTGTCCAGAGCCTTGGCTATTATGTATACCGGCCAGGCAGTGGCTGCGGCGTTTGCCGCGCCGATCGGCAGCTACCTGGGAGGAATCATCGGTTGGCGTGGGGTATTTTGGATTCTGGTTCCGATTGTTGCCGTAACTCTTATGTGGCAACTCCTTGCGCTGCCCTCCATGCCCGCGAATGATCGGCAATCATTTCGCTCACTTATTGATGTGTTAAAACGCCCTTATTTTGCACGGGGTATGGCAGCCGTGATCTTTACGTTTGCCGGTGCCTTTTCGATGTTTACCTATCTGCGCCCCTTCCTTGAAACCGTCACAGGTGCCGACGTGATCACATTGTCCCAGTTGTTCCTGATACTCGGCTGTAGTGGCTTTGTAGGTACATGGGCTGGCGGGAAATTTGCGAATGACTACATTGTACGGTTGCTACAGTTGGTGCCTTTGGTCATGGGGGCCGTCACTTTGGGACTGCTTGGCTTTGGGCAAGTTGTGGCTGTGGCGGCCGTGCTGCTTGCCGTTTGGGGTGCGATGAACACGTCAATGTCCATTAGCTGGATGGCCTGGCTTTCACAGAATGTTGATGACTCGCCCGAGGCTGCAGGCAGCCTGATCGTTGCCGCCATTCAGGCTTCGATCCTATTGGGCGCCGGGCTCGGCGGATTGTTGCTGGACCACATCGGAATCCATGCGACATTTATCGGCAGTGCCCTGCTATCCGGCCTGGCGGCATTATTGGTTGGGACCGGAAACAATTTGCTTAAAAACACCCGTTGAGATTAAAGCTCACAGATTATTATTAACAGACGCCTCTGAGTTCTCGCATTCTGCTTATGCCCGATAATCTGGCAACTAAAATACGGGGGGCAGTTGGTCGCAAAGCGGACACTCAGGATGGGCGTTCACGACCTTCCCATCGACTGCTGACCTGGACTCAAGTTGTACATTTTGCCGCTAGCAGCGCGACTGCGGCTGCTAGCCGCGATTCATCACTTTTTGCTCAAGGTACGTTTTGCAAGATCGTACCTGAACCCAAACGGCATCCACCGGTCGGAGCCTCAAGCACGCTCATCTTTGGGTGACCCCATCACTAGATACGTCGTAAGGGCACTGACATGGCGGTGGGTACCCAAAATGTCGGTATGAAAATGCTTATAACCGGCAAGATCCCTGCACTCGATTCTCAGCAGATATTCAAATGCGCCGGCCACGTTGTGGCATTCGACTACTTCATCGGCATCCTGCATTGCATGTTCGAAGTCCTCAAGCGCCGCTTTGGTATGTGATGAAAGGGAAACACTGACGTATGCGGCAAAACCGCGATCCATGCGCTCCCGATCTGTGACAACACGATAGCCCCGGATTACACCCGTTCGTTCAAGTTCCTGGACACGTCGCAAGCAGGTCGAAGGTGACAAATTTACCCGTTCAGCAAGCTCGACGTTGCTGATTCTTCCGTCACGCTTGAGCTCCTGCAATATTCTTCGGGAGGCGCTGTCTATTCTGCTCATTTATTGCATCTACTCCAGCCAAATGGAGTATTTAGATCATTAATTTCATTCCGGTGTCAATATAATTGCAAAAAATGAGTTGCTATTGGAGTGTATTCGTCATGAGCCTTTCTGTGCTGGCTGCCCTTTTTGGTTTTGCCTTTGTGACCACGGCTACGCCGGGGCCGAACAATCTTATGCTCCTTGCGTCCGGCGCCAACTTTGGGTTCCTCAGAACGATCCCGCACATGGTTGGCATTTTGGTCGGGCTGACCGTGTTAACACTACTCGCCGGTGTCGGATTGATGTCTTTATTCGAGTCCTTTCCTGTCTTGCGCACCATACTTGAGGTTCTTTGTGTTGGTTACCTGCTCTGGCTTGCCTGGAAGGTGGCCACGGCGGCGCCTTTGAAAGAGACTGTCGCTTCCGCTTCCGGCCAGCCCATGACATTTCTGCAGGCAGCCGCATTCCAGTGGGTAAATCCGAAAGCCTGGGCGATGGGCCTGTCAGCCATCACCATTTACGCTCCGGACCGGTCACTGCCATCGGTGATGCTGGTAGCCTCAGCATTTGCCATCGTCTGCTTTCCGGCAATTTCAGTTTGGGCCTGGCTGGGAACCGTCGTCCGCCAATGGTTATCTAGCCAACGGCGCCGGCAAGTCTTCAACATCACTATGGCAACTTTGCTCGTCGGTTCGCTTTATCCTGTATTGGGGAGCCTTTGAGCCTGCTTGTATTTCGGGCTTCTATGCTTTGGGCCGGTAGAGGATGCTGCTGGCAATCGACGACTAATGGGTTTCAACTTCAGCTGTGGTTGTTACCACTCACCGCGCCTCTCCACGGCCTGACATGAAATCCTCTGAGGCGCCCTCTCCGTCAAACCAAGTGTCCCAGTCTTCTGGGACAAAACGGCTGCAATTAGCTTGGAGCCTCCGGAGAAAAACCATGACTCTAACGTTCGCTTCTATTTAGGTTTGCCTAGGATGCGGGACGGTCGCAAAGCGAACGTTCAGGCAAATAGATTTTGGAATATGCGCAGTAGACGGGTAGGCACTCTGCGAATGATCGTGATAACCGGTAAAGACGTGATAGCAAGGTGCCAGGCCGAATCTTGGCACCTTGCTATCGGCGTTACTCACCAAGAGTTCGCTGTTTCCAGAGATAAAAGAGCACAGGAATCACCAGCAGCGCCAGAATGACAGCGGAAATCATACCGCCCACCATAGGTGCCGCAATCCGGCCCATCACCTCCGACCCTGTACCGGTGCCAATCATAATGGGCACAAGCCCCCCGATAATGGCGGCCGCCGTCATCATGATTGGCCGAACCCGCATACCGGCACCGTGTAGTACGGCATGGCGGAGGGTTTCTCGCCTTGGCGTCAGCCCTTTGTCATCACACGTTTCCAGCATTGCGTTATAAGCCTGATTCAAATACACCAGCATGATCACCCCAATCTCTACCGCAACGCCGGCCAGCGCAATGAAACCGACACCGACGGCTACCGAAAAATTATAACCAAGCAGATACATCAGCCAGATAGCACCGATCATCGCAAACGGTAGCGTGCCCATAATAATCCCCACTTCGGCAAAACGGCGGAAGTTAAGAAACAGCAGGATGACGATGATGGCCAGCGTTAACGGCACCACATAGGTCAGTTTTTCCTTCGCACGGAGCATGTACTCATACTGACCAGACCAGTTGATTGAATAACCGGGAGGTAGATCCAGCTCTTCACTCACGGTAACCATGGCCTGTTCAACATAGGTGCCTACATCGACACCCTCAATATCCACAAAGGTCCAGCCGTTCAGGCGGGCATTCTCACTCTTAATGGCCGGCGGGCCATCCTCCACGCCGATCTCCGCCACATCTGCCAGGGCAATGCGCTGGCCGGATGCGGTCACGATGGGCAGTTGCTCCAGCTTCTCGGGCGAATCCCGGTAGTCTTCCGGATAACGAAGATTAATGGGATACCGCTCAAGTCCCTCGATGGTTCTGGAAACGTTGATTCCACCAATAGCGGAGGCCACTACCTGCTGAACATCAGCGATATTCAGCCCATAACGAGCGGCACGCTCACGATCAATATCCACCTTGATGTAGCGGCCCCCAGCGACTCGCTCAGAGTAAACGGAGGCTGTACCGGGGATGTCGACCATGACTTCCTCAAGGCGTTTACCGATGTTCTGGATGACGGTAAGGTCCGGACCGGCAATCTTGATGCCCACCGGCGTTTTAATACCCGTTGCCAGCATATCGATGCGCGTGATGATCGGCATAACCCAGGCATTGGTTACCCCCGGGAACCGAATCAGAGTATTGAGCTCCTGCTTCAGCTTTTCGGTGGTCATGCCTTCCCGCCATTGATCCCTCGGCTTGAGCTGGATGAAGGTCTCGATCATCGTCAATGGAGCCGGATCGGTAGCGGTATCCGCCCGCCCCACTTTGCCGAACACGGTTTCGACTTCGGGTACGGTGGCAATCAGCTTGTCCGTTTGCTGCAACAGTTCCCGAGCCTTACCAATGGAGATGCCCGGGTAGGTGGTGGGCATGTACATCAGGTCGCCTTCATCCAGTGGCGGGATGAATTCACTGCCGATTTTGGTGGCTGGCCAAAGGCCCACAGCCAATGCCAGCAACGCAACAATAACCGTCGTTTTCGGGAAGCGTAACACCAGCTTCAGCACCGGCATATAAACGCCAACCAGCAGGCGGTTCACGGGGTTCTTGTGCTCCGGCAGCACCTTGCCGCGAATGAAATAGCCCATCAGCACCGGCACCAGCGTCACCGCCAGGGCCGCACTCGCCGCCATGGCGTAGGTTTTGGTGAACGCCAGGGGAGAAAACATCCGCCCTTCCTGCGCCTCCAGGGCAAACACCGGCACAAAACTGACGGTAATGATCAGGAGCGAGAAAAACAGCGCGGGCCCGACCTCAGAGGCTGACCGTGCAACGACTTCCCATCGGTTCTCAGACGTTAACGGGGTTCGCTCCATGTGTTTGTGCATGTTCTCGATCATTACAATAGCACCATCAATCATGGCGCCGATAGCGATGGCAATCCCCCCGAGTGACATGATGTTGGCATTGATGCCTTGCCAGTGCATGACGATAAAGGCCGCCAGAATACCCACGGGAAGGCTGAGAATCGCCACCAGCGACGAGCGCACGTGGAACAGGAAGACGATGCACACCAGGCCCACCACCAGAAACTCTTCAAGCAGCTTGAAGCCGAGATTATTGACCGCCCGCTCAATCAGACCAGAGCGATCGTAAACCGTCACCACCTCGACGCCTTCAGGCAAACTGGATTTCAGGTCTTCCAGTTTCGCCTTCACGCCATTAATGGTTGCCTGAGCGTTCTCACCAAAGCGCATCACCACAACACCGCCGACGGTTTCACCTTCCCCATTCAGTTCGGCAACCCCACGCCGCATCTGCGGGCCAACTTCAACGGTGGCCACATCTTTCAGCAATATGGGGGTACCGTTGTCATCGAGTCCTAATGGAATCGACAGAAGATCCTCACGGGACTTTATATAGCCAGACGTGCGCACCATGTATTCCGCCTCGGCCATCTCGATGACGGAGGCGCCCACTTCCTGGTTGCCTCTCTTAATGGCGTTCTGGATGTGAGCCAGAGGAATTCCCAGCGCCCTGAGTTTTTCCGGGCTGACCTTGACCTGGTACTGCTTCACCATACCGCCTAGCGCAGCCACCTCAGAGACACCCGGCACCGTTTGCAGTTCGTACTTCAGGAACCAGTCCTGCAGGCTGCGCAACTGGCTTAGGTCCTGGTTCCCAGTGCGGTCTACCAGCGCATACAGGTAAACCCAGCCAACTCCGGTAGCGTCTGGCCCGAGCTGAGGCCTTGCAGAGTCTGGAAGGCTGGGCGCAACCTGGGACAGGTATTCCAGTACCCGGGAGCGGGCCCAGTACATGTCGGTGTCTTCATCGAAGATCACGTAAACATAGGAGTCACCGAAGAACGAGTATCCCCTGACCGTTTTCGCGCCCGGTACCGAGAGCATGGCTGTCGTCATCGGGTAGGTGACTTGGTCTTCCACCACCTGCGGCGCCTGGCCCGGGAAACTGGTTTTGATAATGACCTGCACATCGGACAGATCCGGCAGAGCATCCACCGGCGTTTGTTTCAGCGAATAAAGGCCGAGCCCTGTGATAAGCAACGTCGCCAGCAACACCAGGAAGCGGTTACGAATAGACCAGTGAATAATAGCGGCAATCATGACTCGCCCCCGCCATGGCTCATGGTGCTGTGATCCATGCCTTCATGATCCATCCCCTGCTCATCCATATCCTGAGGCGATGACATCCGTTGGAAGTCCGAGGTTTTGCTGGATTCCGAATCGATCAGGAACTGGGCGGATGTGACCACTGTGTCGCCCGGCGTGAGGCCATTGAGTATTTCCGCATACTTGTCGCCGACGCGCCCAACGTTCACGTTAACCGACTTGAAGGCGCCCTCTTCCATCGACAGAACCAGTCGATCGCTCTGTCCGGTGCGGATGACCGACTCCCGTGGCACCAGAAACTGCCGCTGTCCCCGTTCGCCCTGAACATCCAGGCGAGCGAACATGCCTGGCATCAGAACACCATCATCGTTATCAAAGCGCATCCGCACTTGCGCCGTCCGGGTTTTCGGGTTCACTTCGGGGTAGACGTAATCCACGTTTCCGCGCCACTCGCGACCGGGCATGTAATCCAGCGTCATCTGCACCCGATTACCAGCCTCTACGGCGGAAAGCTGGCTTTCAAACACTTCGCCGATCACCCAGACCTCATCCAGTGCGGCAATCGATAAAACCCGGTTTCCGGGCTTGATGAACATACCCTCACGAACATTCAGATTCTCGATCACCCCGGAACCCGGAGCGTAAACCGTCATGGTTCTCTGGACTTCGCGCTTCTGGCGCAGTTGGCTGATCAGACTAGCCGGTACGTTCAGCGCCAACAATCGCTCGGTAGCAGCATCAACCAGTCTCTGATTGCCACGGTTCATCGCGAGAAGCAGTTCTTCCTGCGCATTCACAAGGGTGGGCGAGTACAGCGTGTACAAAGGCTTGCCTTGCTCAACAGGCTCGCCCTCGGCTTTGACATAAAGCGCTTCGATCCAGCCTTCAACACGAGGGTGCACGTGGGCCATCTCGTCTTCGTTGTACTGCACGTAGCCTACGGTAGTAATGTTGTTAGGCAGGCGCCCCTGAATCACCGGCTCCGTTCGAACCCCAAGGTTGTTGACGACCGTTGGTGAAATTCGGACCGTGCCGGCTGGATCCTCAGCTGACCCACCCTCCTCGTATACCGGGATCAGATCCATCCCCATCGGGGATTTTCCGGGTTTGTCACTTTTGAAATTGGGGTCCATCGGGGCTACCCAATACAGCGGCTCCTTTGGGCCAGAAGCGGCCATTTCAGCTGCAGGCGTCGAAGTCGCGTCAGTGTCAAGCCAGTACGTGGCCCCTGCACCGGCGAGGCCGCCGAGCAATACAAAGCCCAAAGGGCGAGCAAAATTAGCCATGATGGTCAGTCCTGGTAACGATTCAGTGAAAAGGAAGGTATGTCGGAAGTGTCGGACGTCAGATAACGGAAACTCGCCAGATTCTTGGCCCGCTCGGCCATCATCTGTATCAATTCAACCTGGGTATTAAGCTCTGCAATTCGCGCTCGTACCGCTTCGGCGAAGTCGCCGTCATCGTTGTTGTAAGCAGTCAATGCTGCGATTGCCTGCGCCTCCATTTGCGGCAGCAGGGTCTGTTCATAGAGCTCTATGCGGTCATCCAGTCGTTCGATCCGGGCCACGGCCGCACGGGCTTTGGCCTGAAGTCCCCGGATCTGCAAAATACGTTCTGTTTTTGCCGCCTCCAGTCGCGCCACTGATGCATTCAGTTTTCGATCCTGCCGGTTGCCTGTAAAGATCGGGAGATCAAAGCCAATGCCTACAGAGAACAGGTCGGCCCTGTCCTGACCGTTTGGTGCCCGCTCCCTGTATCCATATTGTGCAGATACTGACCATTCCGGCTTGTAGGCCTGGCGAGCCAGGTCAACGTCAACACTCTGGGCATCAATCAACTGATCAGTCGCGCGGATTGACGGATGACGGATCAGTGCCTCTGCGGATGTTTCAGCCCAGCCCAGAGGAAACACTCTCAGCAACTCGTTGGGTACATCTTTACTGACAGCCAGCTTGGCTTGGTCCGGGCCTATCCACTCTGCCAGCGCCTCGCGGTTCGATGCCTGTTGCAAATGCAGCACCGTCAGCCGGTCCTCAAGTCGCGTCAGTTCCAGCGAGGCACGGATTACATCCTGCTGCCTGGAACCTATGCTTGCTGAGGTATACCCGGCCTCGGCGACATCCTCTAACTGCTGAAACAGAGCACGATTATCTTCAATCAGTTCGATGCTTTGCTGGGTTCGCCAGACCTCAAGCCAGAGATGCGTTACCGATTCCATGACCTGCGCCCGGCGGTTCTCGCGTCGAAAAGGCTGAACGCCTGCCATTTCCTCTTTTTTTGCGCTGGCCAACTGACGGCTATTACCTCGCGGAATTCGCTGGGTAAATCCAATGGTGGCCTGAGTCATTGGCTCCTGTCCGGTATCGAAAGTATCCGTGGGCAAATTCGCGGCACCAAGCGTCATCCGGGGGTCCGGGAGTGCCCCATCGGCAACAGCTTCTTCCAACAGAGCATCTTGCATCTGCACACTCTGACGCAGCCACGGATCGTTCTCGATGGCCGCATCAATCGCGCCGGTTAACTCAAGTCTGGTTGCCGTCCAAGCGGGCAAACTGGTCAAAACCAGAGCACCGAGAAAGGCCGGCTTTATAAGGTGAGGAAGAATGGACAACGTTATATCTCCATTGAAATGTTTCTGACTCGCAATCTTATAGCAATTATCTGAAACCAAACTGAATTGCAGAACGAAAATGCACAATTTGATTTATATCAAGATACTGTTATTCCTGAAAAAAATTACTTTATTTTAAATTTTCTTATTTCTTTCAGGATCAATTCAGAAACCGATGCTTTAATTAACTCACCAACCAACTAGGAGGTGTAAGAATGAAAAATTTACTTATATTTGCAGCAGCAGTTACTGTTTCAACGTCCGTACTCGCCGGCAACATGTCAGACAATAAGGACATGAGGGCCATGCACAGCCAAATGATGGACAAATCATCCATTGAAGAAATACTTAAGAATGAAGAGATGCAGCGCTTGCACAGAGACATGACACGTAATGCGATGTCCGAAGGGGGCTTTGAGGCTCGCGTGCAAATGATGACGGAAGAAGGCCGGGCTTATCACAAAGCTCTGAAACAAAGGATCGAGTAGGAGGGGGAG
>NZ_AXBV01000098.1:0-714 GCF_000475255.1 Marinobacter sp. ES-1 | reverse complement strand
GCCGAGGCCACCTGGAGCCAGTCTCTACCGGACTGGATCGCCTCCCACCAGCGGATGCTGGCGTTCTACGGTGGCGTGCCGGAACTGCTGGTTCCGGACAACCTCAAGGCAGCAGTCACCAAGGCGGACCGATACACGCCTCAGATCAACGAGACCTACGCGGAACTGGCGGCCCATTACCAGACGGCGGTACTGCCGGCACGTCCCTACAAGCCCAAGGACAAGGCGAAGGCCGAAGCCGCTGTGCTGCTGGTTGAACGCTGGATCCTGGCCCGGTTACGACACCGGACATTCTTCTCACTGGCCGAACTGAACTCGGCGATTGCAGACCTGCTACCAGCACTGAACCAGCGCCCGTTCCAAGGGCGCTCCGAGAGCCGCCAGAGTCTGTTCGAGGCACTGGACCGACCCGCACTCAGACCACTGCCTGCCACGCCCTATGTCTATGCTGAGTGGCGCAAGGCACGACCGGGTATCGACTACCACATCGAGATCGACAAACGCCTGTACAGCGTGCCTCACGCCCTGGTGGGGGTGAAGCTGGATGTTCGGGTGACCGATACGTCCGTTGAGGTCATGCACAAAGGCCAGCGGGTGGCTCTGCACCCACGGCATGGCAAAAGCCGCTTCGTGACCCTGACCGAGCACATGCCCAAGTCCCACCAGGCTCATCAGAACTGGTCGCCGGGCCGGTTCCTGAACTGGGCCACGGAC
>NZ_AXBV01000097.1:0-1795 GCF_000475255.1 Marinobacter sp. ES-1 | reverse complement strand
TTACCCAACACACCGTAAAGCCCGGTCATTCATGGCGGGGATATAAGGTGAGAGCGGCGTCGCCGCTCCATTGGTCGGTTAGTGCGGTGTTTGTTGCTGCTCGATATATTGGCGAATGATCTCTATCGGCGCCCCACCACAACTGGACGCAAAGTAGGACGGAGACCAGAGCACGCCTTTGTAATAGAACCGTGAGGCGATATCAGGCCGCTCTTTGCGCAGTACGCGACTGGACGCGCCTTTCAGACTGTTCACCAGCGATGATACCGCCACCTTGGGCGGATAGTTCACCAGCAGGTGAACGTGATCGCCCTCCCCATCCATTTCTTTCAGCTCAGCATCAAAGCCGGCACAGATCTTTTCGAACAACTCCCGCAGGCGCTCGATCGCATCCTTGTCGAACACGGTTTTTCGGTATTTGGCGACAAAGACCAAATGAACGTGCATCACAAAAACGCAATGCCGACCTGTTCTGATATCGTTGATTTGTGTCATAGACCAAACTATGGTGGGGTTATGAAACGCCTGCAAGCCTTTAAATACGAACTCCGGCCCGATGGTCAGCAACAGCGCCTCATGCGCCGTTTCGCTGGCTCCTGCCGGTTCGTGTTTAACAAGGCATTGGCGCTGCAAAAGGAGCGCTATGAGCAAGGTGAGAAGAAGCTGAGCTATGCGGGTTTATGCAAAGAGCTAACCCAGTGGAAGCTGGATAGTGCAACCGAATGGTTAGCTGAAACCCCTTCGCAGGCATTGCAGCAAAGCTTGAAGGATCTGGATCGGGCCTACACCAACTTTTTCGCCAAGCGGGCGGGATTTCCCCGCTTCAAGAAGAAGGGTGTTTCCGACAGCTTTCGCTACCCTCAAGGCTGCAAGCTCGACCAGGCGAACAATCGCCTGTTTCTGCCGAAGCTCGGATGGGTGCGATACCGCAACAGCCGCGAGGTTCTGGGCACGGTGAAAAACGTCACCGTGAGTCAGTCGGGCGGCAAGTGGTTTGTCAGCATCCAGACTGAGCGAGAAGTGGAAACGCCGACCCCCAAGGGCGATGCCATTGGCATTGATCTAGGTGTGGCTCGCTTTGCCGCCTTTGATCGTCCCTTGCTGGCGTTTGAGGGCGAGGATCACCTGAAACCCCTTAACAGCTTTAAGAAGCACCAGGCTCGACTGCGCAAGGCGCAGCGGGCTTTGAGTCGAAAAACCAAATTCAGCAACAACTGGAAGAAAGCGAAAGCCAGAGTCCAGCGGATTCACGCCCAGATCGGCAACGCCCGCCGCGACTACCTCCACAAAGCCACGACCGCCATAAGCCAAAACCACGCGATGGTGTGTATCGAGGACTTAAAGGTGCGGAATATGTCGGCGTCAGCGGCCGGCACGCTCGATCAACCCGGGCGCAACGTCCGGGCCAAATCCGGTCTGAACCGGAGCATTCTGGATCAGGGCTGGTTCGAGTTCCGGCGCCAACTGGACTACAAGCTCCAATGGAGCGGCGGGTGGTTGGTGGCGGTACCACCCCGCAACACCAGTCGAACCTGTCCGGCCTGCGGTCATGTGTCGGCAGAGAACCGCCAAACCCAGGCCCAGTTCCACTGCGTGGATTGCGGCTTTAAGGAAAACGCCGACACGGTTGGCGCGATCAATATTTTAAGGGCGGGACACGCCCGGTTCGCCTGTGAAGTGAGCGATGCACCAAGGTCGCCAGCAGCAGGAACCCACCGAAGCGACTCAGCAGCGGCTTAACGCCGCCACTGAGCGCCGTAGGAATCGCCTTCCTTCAGGTGGGCGAGGATGTCAA
>NZ_AXBV01000096.1:0-261396 GCF_000475255.1 Marinobacter sp. ES-1 | reverse complement strand
TCCGTTTTTTGTATCCGGGTTCGGAATGCCTTACCGGTTACTGACCGGACTTCAGCATTTCCCAGTACTTGGCGTACACCTGCAGCGCCTCGTCACCAATGTCGGTCTGGAACTCCGCATTGATCATGTCGGTGGCGTTCGGATAGCTGGCACGGTCATTTGCCACAGAGTCATCCAGCAGTTCCCGGGCAGCCAGGTTCGGTGTGGCGTAGCCAATCTCTTCGCTGATCAGGGCAGAGATTTCCGGCTGCAGCACAAAGCTGATGAACTGGTGGGCCGCTTCCGGGTTCCTGGCGTTCTTGGGAATCACGAAGCTGTCCAGCCAGGCGATGATGCCCTCTTCCGGATACACGTATTCCAGGGACTCCAGGGTGTCACGACCCATCACGGCTTCACCGTTCCAGATCATGCCCACGTCGGTTTCACCTTCCAGATACGGCATGCGCGGGGCATCGGAGTTGAAGGTCCGCACAGACGGCATCAGCTCGGTCAGCTTCTCGTAGGCTTCCTCGATTTCCTTGGGATCGGTGCTGTTACCGGAGTAACCCAGCACCCGCAGGCCTACATGGAACACTTCGCGCATGTCGTTGGTCAGCATCACCCGGCCTTCGAAGCGCTCATCCCACAGGTCTGCCCAGGCGGTCACTTCGCCTTCCACATCGGCAGTGTCCACGGCAATGCCGGTGGTGCCCCACAGGTAAGGCACGCTGTACTGGTTGTCCGGGTCGATATCCAGGTTCACCAGTTCCGGGTCGAGCTGGTCAAAGCCTTCGATCTTGCTGCGATCGATGGGCATCAGCAGGTCTTCCTGGCGCATCTTGCTCACGTAGTAGGTAGACGGCACGGCCAGGTCATAGGCGGCGCTCTCGTCCAGCAGTTTCAGCCGGGCGTACATGGCTTCGTTGCTGTCGTAGGTGGTGTACACCACCTGGATACCGGTTTCCTCGGTGAAGCGGTCCAGAACTTCCTGGGGCATGTACTCAGACCAGTTGTACAGGTTCAGTACCTGCGGCTCCTCGGAACCACTGCAGCCCGCCAGGCCCAGTGCCAGCGCGCCGGCCAGTGCCAGTTTCTTCATCGTTTGCTCCTTAACAGTATCCATTGAGACAATATCAACATGACCAGTGAAAACACCAGCAACAGTGTGCCCAGGGCATTTACCTCGGGTTTCAGGCCTACCCGCACCATGGAATAGATGCGCAAAGGCAGAATTTCATAACTCGGGCCACTAACGAAGGTGCTGACCACCACATCATCCAGTGACAGTGTAAACCCCAGCAGCCAGCCTGCCAGTAATGCCGGCATGATCACCGGGATAAGCACGGTGCGGGTCATGGTGAAATCGGAGGCACCCAGGTCCCGCGCGGCTTCCGGCAGGCGCTCGTCAAAGCCGCTCAGGCGCGCCATCACGGTAATCACCACAAACGGCAGGCAGAAGGTTACGTGGGCCAATAGCAGGGACACGTAACCCAGCTGCAGCCCCACCAGTAGGAACAGGGCCAGCAGGGAGATGGCCAGCACAATCTCCGGCGACATCATCACGATAAACAACATGCCGTTGAGCACCTTCTTGCCCCGGAACCGGTAGCGGTGCAGGGCCAGGGCGGTGAGCGCACCAATCAGGGTAGACACGGTAGCCGCAGACAGCGCCAGCCACAGGGAATTCCACATGGCCTGCACCATGGCCCGGTTGTTGAACAGGGCTTCATACCAGCGAAGGCTCAGGCCACCCCACTCGTATCCGGTGCGGGATTCGTTGAAGGAGAACACCACCAGCACCACGATGGGCACATACAGCAGCAGGTACACCAGGGTCAGGTAGGTGCGCGGCAACCAGCGGTTCATACGCCGTCCTCCCCGATCCGCCGTTTACTCAGCCGGTGGGCGAACATCAGGAACGCCATGGCCAGGGTCAGCACAATGCTGGCGGCCGCACCGAAGGGCCAGTTGCGGGCGTCCAGGAACTGGTTCTTGATCACGTTACCTACCAATAGGTTGCGGGAGCCCCCCAGGATGTCCGGCACAAAGAACAGCCCCATGGCCGGCAACAATACCAGCATCACACCCGCCAGCACGCCGGGCAGGGTCAGTGGCACAATCACATGGATGAAGGTGGACAACCGGCCGGCCCCCAGATCGTGGGAGGCCCGCAAATAGTCTTCCCGCAGGTCATCAAACACCGCGTACAGCGGCAGGATCATGAACGGCAACAGCAGGTACACCAGCCCGACAATTACCGCACCCTCGGTGTAGAGCATCTTCAGGGGCTCTTCAATCAGGCCCAGGGACATCAGGGCGTTGTTGAGCAAGCCGTTGGTGGCCAGCAGCAATTTCAGGGCGTAGGTACGCACCAGCGAATTGGTCCAGAAGGGCACAATCAGCAGGAAGATCAGCAACACCTGGCGCTGTTTGGGCACCTTCGACAACGCCCAGGCAAAGGGATAACCAATCAACAGGCAGATCAGCGTGGTCATGGCGGCCATGTACAGGGAATGCAGGAACACGTCCAGGTACAGGGGATTCAGCAACTGCCGGTAGGCATCCAGGTTCAGGGGCAGCGATATGAACGAGCCCGGGTCCCGGGTCATCACACTGGCACCCACCACCAGCAGGTTGGGGGTGAACACCAGGAACAGCAACCAGCCCCACACCAGCACCAGCACCGCCGCACGGAACGGCTGCTGCCTGACGCTACCCATCAATCGGCTCTTCTTCAGTAATATCGGTGTGTTCTTCCGGCAACAGCCATTCCCAGCCGTCTACCCAGCTGACCTTCACCGGCTCGCCCAGCCGGTAATCAAAGGTGGGGTCGTCTTCATCGAAGAATTCCGATGCCAGCACTTCGGTGCCATCGCTCAGGTGGATGACCGAATCCAGGGTGCTGCCCTTGTAGTTACGCTCCACCACCTTGCCGGCCACACCGTCTTCATCCTCCGGCGCCAGCACCCGGATATCTTCGGGGCGCAGCAGCACGTGCAGGCCTTGCCCTTCTGTGACCGGGAAATCGGGTTTGCGGAAGGTGCGCTTAAGGCCGAACACATCCACGGTGATGGTGTCATCGCCGTTGGCGGCATCCACCCGGCCCGGGAAGAAGTTGGTTTCGCCCACAAAGCGCGCAGTGAACAGGTTGGCGGGGCGTTCGTAGACCTCGCGGGGAGTGCCCAGCTGCTGGATGTGGCCGTCTTTGAGCACCACCACCCGGTCAGACATCGACAGCGCTTCTTCCTGGTCGTGGGTGACGAACACAAAGGTAATGCCCAGCTCCCGCTGCAGCCGTTTGAGCTCCACCTGCATCGTGCGGCGCAGCTTGAAGTCCAGGGCAGACAGGGGTTCGTCCAGCAGCAACATTTTCGGCCGCTTGACCACCGCCCGGGCAATCGCGACCCGCTGCTGCTGGCCGCCGGAAAGCTGGTGCGGCTTGCGGCGCGCAAAGTCTTCCAGCTGCACCATGGCCAGGGCTTCTTCTACCCGCTGGCGGATTTCCTCTTTTGGCCGTTTCTCCATTTTCAGGCCATAGGCCACGTTGTCGAACACCGACATATGGGGGAACAGCGCATAGTTCTGGAACACCGTATTCAGCGGACGGTGCTCCGGCGGCGTGTGGGTCAAATCCTGCCCGCCAAGGGTGATGGACCCTTCATCCGGGTGCTCGAAACCCGCCATCATCCGCAGCAGGGTGGTTTTTCCGCAACCAGACGGCCCTAACAAGGTAATGAACTCGCCATCGAAGATCTCGAGATCCAGCGAATCCAGTACTTTCTTGCCGTCAAATTGCTTGGTGAGATTGCTCAGAGATAGCAGTGTCTGTTTCATCGGCCCTGCCCAAAGTTTGAGCGGCGTATTTTTCCAGAAACAGCCCCGAACAGAAAGAGGCGCGAGGGTTTCGGATTACCCTCACGCCTTTTTTGTTCCAGCCTGCTGAAACGGATACTTACTGATCAGCCACGCTGTTCAGGTAAGCCTTGTCAGAAATGTTAGTCCACTTACGCACGCCCGCCAGGTATTCACGGATAGACGTGATGATTTCCCGGGCTAGCGGATCCTTCTCGGCTTCCTCTTCGAGCAACCGGTGAGTGGTCTCGCGCAGGGCTTCAATCACTTCCGGCGGGAACACCTTGTGGGTTACCTCCGGATAGTCTTTCTGCATGCGGTTCCAGGCATCGGCGCTGTCGTTGGTGCTCTTGGCATACATATCATAGGCAGCGGTACGCATGGCTACCCGCAGGATTTCCTGCAGGTCTTCCGGCAGTTTGTTCCAGGTTTTCTGGTTGATCAGGAACTGTACTTCTGCGCCCGGCTCCTGCCAGCCGGAGTAGTAGTACTTGGCAATCTGGTGAAAGCCCATGGGGAAGTCCAGGGCCGGTGCTACCCATTCCAGCGCATCAATGGTGCCACGATCCAGTGCCGTGTAGAGCTCACCCGGCGGCAGGTTGGTCACCGACACGCCCAGTTCTGCCATCACCTCGCCGGCAAAGCCCGGGGTACGCATTTTCAGGCCCTTGAGGTCTTCCAGGGAATTGATTTCCTTGTTGAACCAGCCGCCCATCTGGTTACCGGTGTTACCACCCGGGAACGACAGCAGGCCGAAGGGCTCATACACTTTCTGCATCAGCTCCATGCCGCCACCATAGTAGAACCAGGCGTACTGCTCGGGAGCCAGCATACCGAACGGCACGGTAGTGAAATACATGGCGTTGGGGATGGAGCCCTTGTAGTAATAAGAGGCGGTGTGGCCCATGTCGTACTGGCCGTTACGCACCATGTCGAAGATGCCGAAAGGCGCCTTGTGCTTGTTGGCAGAATCAATGCGAACATCAATCCGGCCAGCAGACATCTTCTCCACCATGTCTTCGAAGTGCTTGGTGGTTTCGCCCAGAATGGGGGAATTCGGGCCCCAGGTTTCAGCCAGGCGCAGGGTATATTTCTCGGCCAGGGCCGACGAACTGAAGGCCGCCACAGCAACCGCTGTTGCCGCCAGGAGTGTTTTACGGATGTGCATGGTGTTGGCTTCCGTTATTGTGTTGTTGGTCTGAACTGTTCAGGGAACGGTAAAACATGATACCTGCGGCAGCCCCCAACGCCAATCCGGCGCCGTCATGTAAACGACTTGCGGCTGTGCCACACTGACCGCTGACCGAGTGCACAATCAGGACGAGCACCATGAAGCACCTGTTTCTTATCCGCCACGCCAAATCCAGCTGGGCCGATGAAGGCCTGGCCGACCGGGACCGCCCCCTGAACAACCGGGGCGAGCAGCAGCTGCAGCCTCTGGGCAAGGCCCTTCAGCGGCTGGAAGTATTCCAGTCCAGCGACGTCTTTGCCAGTGATGCAACCAGGGCCCGGCAAACCGCCCGGGGCATTCTACTGGCGGACTTCCCCCCAGAACGGTTTCATATAGACCCGGCCCTTTATACTTTCGATTTCAAGCGCCTTCTGGAGTGGCTGAAAAAGCAGGATGACGGGATCGAAAGGGTCGTTATTATCGGCCATAACCCGGCGCTGCAGGAGCTGGCCGACTGGCTGGCAAAGCACGCGCCTATGGCCCTGCCCACCGCCAGCTTTCTGCACATTCGCCTGCCCGGTAAGCACTGGCGCAAGCTCGATAAAAACTCCGGCACACTGGAACACTTCCTCACACCCAGAAACTACAGTTACCGGGAATTCGAACGCAAACACCGGAACCCGATAAAGCGACCAGCGCCAGGCGCCATTAACGACCTTCCGGCTACCCTGCAGCTTCAGGCTGAGCGCCTGAAACAACTGGAGCCGGGCGTGATACTCGGGCTGGATGACGAATTCCTGCACCAGTACCGCATTGCCCTGCGCCGCAGCCGGGCCCTGGCCGAAGCCATTGCTGAAGTAAGCGGCACCACCCGACTGCGCCCGGCCGTTGCCCAACTCAAGCGGCATGCCCGGGCAACCGGCCGGCTGCGGGACCTGCACGTATTCCTGGCGGACTTGCCTGCGCTGTGTCCGGAGAACCCGGAGCTACGTGCGGCACTGGAAACCTGGGCCGGAAGCAAGGCCGCCACTCGCCAGAAACGCCTGGCCAAACGCCTCGGCAGCGTCCGCTACCGCAACAGCCTGCACAGCTGGGAAAGCGAAATAGACTCCGGCAAATTTCGTAAACTGGTATCTGGCCTCAGTGGCGGAGACATCCGCAAGGCCATTCTGAAACGGCTGCGCAGTTTCAACCGGGGGACGGCAGAACTGCTGCATACCGCTCCGGATGAAGATTTCCACAAGCTGCGCAAGCAACTCAAACGCATACGTTATTTAATGGAGCTGGACCCGGGGGCGAGAAAGCAGGACCTGAAAACCCTCAGAAAGCGGCAAGACCTTTACGGCCGTTTCCAGGACCTGCACATACAGCTGGAACTGCTGGAACAGTTCCGGAAAGATGCCCCGGAAACCCTGCCGGAGGCGGTTGCCGGGATCATTGACTTGATCGGGCAGGAAAAAGCCGACACCCGCCGCCAGATTCTGGCTATGGGCGGGCTCGGTCTGGACTGAGCTGGAATCAGATACGCACCATGCGGGCTTCAAGCAACAGGTTGGGGCCCAGCTTGGCCACCTTGACCTGCTCCGGGTTCAGGCCCAGGTCTTCCAGGGTCTCGTGGATGTCGTCCAGGGCTTCGTTCCGGGGCGCCGCCAGCAACAGTTCCCGAACCGATTCCAGAACCATCTTTACCGGCACGGTCATAAAGTAAACCGAAATCACCAGCATCATCACCGGGTCGGCATACACCGCCAGTTCTGACCACTGGCTGTGCTCAAGCATCCAGGCGGCCGCAAAGCCGATCATGACGGCGGCACTCAGAGCGCTGTCCATCAGCCACTGGCGTTGTTCGGCTTTCACCAGCCCGGAATCATTACGGAAACTCGACCAGCGCAGGTAAACCCACACCGCCAGGCAGCCCACCACGTTCACTGCACCAAAAATCATCGCCATATCCGCAGCAACGGCCCGGCCACCCTGAAGCAGCGACACCACGGCAGAGGCCAGTGACAGCACACACACCAACCCGATCACCAGGCCTTTCACGGCAATCACCAGCGGCTCCACCGCACCCATTCCGAACGGATAGTCTTCATTAGCGGGCCGGCGCACCAGGCGGGCGGCATAGAGTGACAGCAGCGACAGCCCCAGACTGATCAGGGAATAAGCACCGTCAAAGAGAATAACCAGGGAATCGACCCAAAGGCCCCAGGTAATGCCGGCGAGGGCAAACAGACCCGCACCCACGGCAGATAACGTCAGCGCCAGATTTTCCCGCGCCAGAGAAGTAAACATTTTGACCTCCTGAGAATTGCCCGCCATATTATCGGCATCATTCAAAAGGCGTGAGTCGCTGAGCGACGGAAAATCCGTCGTAAAGGTAAACCCATGAAAACCTCCCAGATCAAAACCTTCCTTTCCGTGGTGCGCAACGGCAGCGTAGCCGCCGCTGCCCGGGAACTGAACCGCAGCCGCACCACGGTCAGCACCGTGCTGGCATCGCTGGAAGATGAGCTGGGCGTGGAGCTGTTCGAGCGCAGTGGTAACCAGCTGCACCTGACCGCCATTGGCCAGTCCATCCTCACCGACTGCCGGCGTTTCGACCAGGTGGCCGGCCAGATACTGGCCCGCTGCCAGCATCACCTGAGCGGGGCCGAATCGGTACTGCGCATTGCCAGGGACGACTCCATTCCAGAGGACATCTGGCGGGATATCCTGCGCCGGCTGAAACAACGCTTCCCCCAAACCAGTCTCTCGGTGTACCTGGCGTCTCCACGGGAGCTGCCACCCCTGGTGCGCAACCAGTCCGTAGATGTGGCCTACGGACTGATGCCCGAGCTGCTCAATGAAGGTTATCAATGGTTCCGGGAACTGGCAGATGTGCGCATGCTCACCGTGGCCGCGCCCGACCATCCCCTGAGCCAGCTGAAACGCGTTACCCAGGACGACCTGATCAGCCACACGGAAATCACCCTGGCATACATGCAGGATTCGCTGCTGGTGGCAGAATCCCCGGAAACCGCCAATTACCTGGCCTTCACCCAGTACGAACTGATCCGGGACGCAGTCATGGACGGCGCCGGCTGGGCCGACTTGCCGTTACCGTTGATTGCGGAGGCGTTAAGAAAGGAGCAGCTGCAAACCATCCACCACCGAAGTGCCCGCTGGTGGAAGGTATTCAGCGCACTGGAATCGGAACAGGCGCAAGGGGGCGCTGTGGTGGGCTGGCTGGCCAACGAACTGGAAGCCTATCTGGAGACTCTTTCCTAGGGCTCAGCCTGCTGGCCCGGGCGCTCATCCGCCGGCGCACCGTTGTCGCATTTCACACAGTCCAGCTCGAACCCCAACATGGACTGCCGCCCCTCTACCGTAACAACCCAGGGCCGGTTCACCCAGGGCGGATCATGGCGCACATGCTGATTATGCCCGCAGGCCAGTTGCGCCACCCAGTGGTTTTCATCGTCTTTGTGATAGCCAGTGATGGGCTGTTTCATATCAAAACCTCACACCGGCTATCAAACGCTATGCCTGCTTCAGAAACGGAATTCAGGCCCGACGGAGAAGATGTGGATATCCGACTCCAGGTTATCAAGGACATCATCACCCACGTTCTGCAGGTAGTCCCACTCCAGCCGGAGGCCGAAGGACTCGGTAAAGTCGATGGTAGCGCCGGCGCCAGTGCGGAAAGCCAGGCCAGATTCATGTTCCGAACCGTTAAAGCTCTCAGATAGAACGGTCAGCTTCGCGTCCACATCCTGACGCCAGAACTGCAAACCAGCTTTGGCAAATAATCGAACCGGCCCAAACTCAGGTGTAAAGACAAGCAAAGAACTATCAAACATATGATAGGAGGCATCAATACCAGCGGAAACTAAGTCAGGAATTGCGCCTTCTGCGGACGTTTCATCGATATAGCGATAGCCTGCTTCAAATGCCAGATACTTATCGAAGAAACCGCCGGCGTAAAGCCGACCGCTCAACGCAGTGTCATCACAATCAACACCAGACCAGCCGTCACAAAAATCCTTAACCTCAACCTGCCCCAGACTGATACCCGCATAGCCTTGCTGTGCCAGCGCCATGGAGGCAGAACCAGACAACGCAACACCGGCTACCAGAGAAGCCATCAACTTACCTGTTTTCATCATTTCATCCTTACCAAAGAAAGGTTTAGCCAACGAATGATAAGGATGGTACCTGCGGAGCCGACATAAACCTGCCTTTACTCCGCATATTTTGCAGGATTTTACACAGTGCGTGCCCGCCCCACCCAGGCAGACCACGAATAAAGCCCCAACGCTACCCAGATCATCACAAAACTCAGTAACTTTGCGGTACTCAGCGGTTCGTGGAAGATATAAAGCGCGATCAGGAACTGGATAGTGGGGTTGATGTACATAAGAAAACCCACGGTGGAGAGCTTCAGCCGCCGGGCGGCACCGGCAAACGCTAACAGGGGAATAGCCGTGACTGCACCACTGGAGAGCAACAGCAGCGTGCTGTAAGCAGACTCGGTAAAGTGCGAAAGATTCTGCGAGGACAACCAGGCCAGCGTCAGCAACCCCAGCGGCAGCAGCAACAGGGTTTCCACAAACAGGCCGGACAGGCCATCCAGCTCCACCTTCTTGCGCAGCAGGCCATAGGTACCGAAGCTGAAGGCCAGCGCCAGGGTTATCCAGGGCAGCTCGCCCAGCAGGAAGAACTGGTACAGGATGGCAACGCCGGCCATCACAACCGCCACCACCTGCAGGCGGGAAATACGCTCACCGAGTATCAACAAGCCCATGGCGACGTTCACCAGGGGCGTAAGAAAGTAGCCCAGGCTGGCCTGCAGCACATGGCGGGTTTCCACGGCGTAGATATAGATACCCCAGTTAGCGGCAATAAACACCGAGCAGCCCAGCACAAAGCCCAGGTTTTTCGGCTGTTTCAGGGCTGCGGTGACTGGCGGCCAGCGCCGAAGCAGGGAAATCACGACCGCCAGGAACAGGCACGACCAGATCACCCGGTGGATGAGCACCTCCCAGGCCGGAATACCCTCAAACAGGGCAAAGTACAGGGGAAAACTGCCCCACATGGTGTAGGCCGCCAGGCCATAGGCCACACCCTTGCCGGTTTCCGGCGCTGTATTGGTCATAGCAGGTTCATCCGTTCAGGCAGCAGGATTTGTACTTTCGCCCGCTGCCACAGGGGCAGGGCTCGTTACGGCCGGGCTTGAGGGTGCCTTCGCTGGTTTCACCGGCCACGTAGAGCCAGTGCCCGCCTTCTTTCACGAAGTCCGAGTGTTCTTCCAGGTACCCCCAACCAGATCCCGTCCGGTAGATGGCCCGAAAATGAACCAGGCCTTTCGCTCCCTGCTCACCGGCACTGAAAATCTGCAAAGCTGTCCACTCGGGAGAGCCGTCCAGTGACAAGCTTTCCGGGCGGGTGTCCGGGTGCCAGGTAGCCAGCAGGTAGTTGCTGTCTCCGGTTACAAAGGCTGTGAAGCGGGAGCGCATCAGGGCCTCGGGCGACGGTGCAGGAGCACCGGCATGCCAACGACCACAACAGGCCGAATAAACCTCGCCACTGCCACAGGGGCAAATCTGGCCGCCATTAGAATCAGACATAGTTAATTACCACAATCGGTATCAAGTTCAGTACAGACAACCTGTGTATAAAAAGGCCATACTGCAGTGATGACAGGGAACAGTACAAACGAAAACAACGCAATGAAATCAGGTATCCCCTCTCTCAACCTGCCTGCCGATGCAGGCCTTCCTGCCTCCGGGACCACCCCGGCGGCCGGGCTTCAGGCTGTACTCGATAACCTTGATGCCCTGGTTTACGTTTCCGACTTCCAGACCCACGAGTTGCTGTATATGAACGCCTACGGCCGGCGCATCTGGGGCAACATCGAGGGCCGAAAATGCTGGCAGGTGCTGCAAGACAGCGATGGCCCCTGCAGCTTCTGCACCAATCACCTGCTGCTGGCCGAAGACGGCACCCCCAACCCGCCCCATGTGTGGGAATTCCAGAACCAGCTCGATAACCACTGGTACCAGTGCCGTGACCAAGCCATCCGCTGGACAGACGGCCGGCTGGTGCGACTGGAAATTGCCACCGATATCACCCGGCGCAAGCAGGTGGAACTGGAACTCCAGGAGGCTCACCAGCAAGCCCGGGCCGCAGCCCTGGAAGACGAGCTGACCGGCCTTCACAACCGCCGCGCCTTCTACGAGTTTGGCGGGCAATTGCTCCGCCACGCCAAGCGCCACGCCAAGCGCCACGCCAGCCCGCTGACCATGGTGATGATGGACCTGGACTACTTCAAGCAGGTTAACGACACCTATGGCCACGATGCCGGCGACGAAGTGCTCCGGCAGATCGCCCGACTGCTGCAGAACCGGGTTCGGGAATCGGACATTGTCGCCAGGTTGGGGGGCGAAGAGTTCGCGCTACTGCTGCCGGACACCACGATGGGTGAAGCCATCGAGCTGACGGAGCGGATGCTTGAAATGCTCAACGAGCTGGTCATCCAGCACAAAGGCCGTTCCATTCGCGCCAGCGCCAGCTTTGGCATTACCCGCCTCATTGTGGGCGACCAGACCCTGGAAGACCTGATGCACCGGGCCGACCGGGCACTCTACCAATCCAAGGACCAGGGCCGGGGCCGGGTCAACACCTGCTCGGACTGACCCCGCTTCCGGGTATACGGCCGCTCGTTATGGCCGCTTGGTAACCGCCATGGTCAGGCGCGAGATGCAGGTTACCTTGCCCTGTTCGTTCTCAAGCCGGATTTCCCAGACCTGGGTCGCACTGCCGATATGCAGGGCACGGGCGGTTCCGTAGACCCAGCCGCCGGTAACCGGGCGGATGTGGTTGGCATTGATATCCAGGCCAACGGCCACGGTATTCTTATCTTTCAGGCAACAGTTGGCCGCCATGCTGCCCAGCGTTTCCGCCAGCAATACCGACGCGCCCCCATGCAGAATGCCAAACGGCTGAACCGTGCGTTCATCTACCGGCATGCGGCCTTTCACGTAGTCGTCACCGACCTCAAGGTATTCAATGCCCATGTGACTGACGGCAGTTTTCTGGCTGTGTGCCATCATCTGGTCAAGATCGGGGGTTACTGTCCATATTGCCATGGTGGAATTTCTCCGGATTGAACTTTAGGCTCTTATAACTGTCAGCAATGAGTCTATACAGGTAGCATGCTCATAACCAAACCTTTATAAGGCATTTTTGCAGCAAGACCAATCAGACCAAACGCAAACCATACGAGAGGGACCTGAAATGAAGAAAACAAGTTTCGTATCCGCCGCAGCCCTGACACTGTCTTTTGCGATGCCGGCCAGCGCCCAGATGAGTGTTGAAGACCAGATTGAAGCCCGCCAGGCAGCCTACCAGTTCATGTCCTGGAACATGGGCAAGATCAAGGCACAGGTGGTCGATGGCGAGGTTGAGTTCAACGCCGACCAGATGAAAGCCGCAGCCAATGCCATTGCCGCAGTGGCCAACTCCGGCATGGGCGCGCTCTACAGCCCGGATTCCACCCTGGACAAAGCCGAGAACACCCGCCTGAAGCCTGAGTTTTTCGAGCAGCCGGAAAAAGCCCGTGAAGTGGGCATGAACTTCGGCCGTGAAGCCAACAAGCTGCAGGAAGTTGCTGCTAGCGGTGATAAAGCCGCCCTGGCGCGCCAGTTTGCTGCCGTGGGCGAGACCTGCAAGGCCTGCCACGACAACTTCCGCGCGAAGTAAGACTGCCCCGGGCTTACCACCCCAGATTCTGGGGTGCTGGCTCCGGTGCCGGTGGCGGCGATACAAAGCTGCCACTGGCACCGACAACCACAATCCCCGCCAGCACCAGCGAAATCACAAACGCTAACGCACCACCGCCCCGGGCATCTTCCGCCAGACCCTTCTCAACCGGCTTTTTACCGGTGATCATCGGCTTCAGCAGATTGTCTTTCTTCACTTTCGAATACAGCACGACGGCTGCCACATGCAGGATGACCAACCCGTACAAGAACCATTCCGTCAAACGGTGCCAGCTGCTCAGGGTATCGCTCCAGGCCGATGACACCAGCGGAGTCAGCGGGCCGTTAAAGGCAATTTCATCGTTGGCGAACAGCCCGCTTGCCGCCTGGAAGCCGAACAGGCCGATCAGCGCCAGCACGGAAAGCGCCCCCAGCGGGTTGTGGCCTACCCCCTGCCAGCGTCCGCGCACATAATCGATGATGGCTCCCGGCCCACGAACAAAGCTGGCAAACCGGGCATAGGTAGAGCCGGTAAAACCCCAGATAATACGAAACGACAACAGCCCGACTACTGCCAGGCCAAAGCGTTCATGCCAGTCAATCGCGCCCGATTTAATACTGATCACGGCACCCACGGCCGCCAGTACCAGCAACCAGTGAAACAGGCGTGTCGGTAAATCCCATAACCGAATGGTTGTCATACGAGTTCCTTATGCTCACAACAGGTTCTGCCTCAAGACAACCGTGAGCATACTAAGTTCCGTTAATGGTGGGCAGACCGGGATCAAATTCCGATAAGGGAGGGGCTCCCGATGGGCGCATCAGGGAAGCGGCTGTTCCAGGTACTTCAGCACCAGGTTCTCCCGAATGCCTTCTCGCTCGATCAGCTTCAGGGCAGCCCGGATATCATCGGCATAGCGCACGACGGGTGATTGCCCGGACACCACAATCCAGGATCGCTCCCCCGGCACAAAAAACGGTGAGACCCGGGCCTCAATGCCCAGATTCTTTGCTGTGTACAAGCCCATCAACTCCGGCGCAATGACCACATCCACCCGGCCCTTCTGCATCATCAGCATCAGGTTTTCGTAATGGGCAGCAGAGGCCTTCATCAATTCGGGGTCTTTGTCGAACCGGCTGAAATAGCTACCACCTTCCAATACGCCGATGGCTTTGCCATAAAGGTCCTGGTAGCGATCTACACGATTGGCGTCATCCAGGTAGAAAAACAACCGCCGCTCAGGCGGGAAGGCCGGCGCCACAAACTCCATCCACTGCTCCCGGGCACCGTTGCGCACCAGGCCCAGCATCATGTCGATCTCGCCCTGCTGCAGCATCAGCTGCAGCCGGCGAAACGGTGCTTCCCGGTATTCGACCGCCCAGCCAAGGCGACTGGTCATTTCCTCGAACATATCAAGGTACAGCCCGGTCTTCCGGTCCGGCTCCAGGATCCGGTAAGGTGGCGCGTGATCCACACCGACCACCACCGTCAACGGCTCCACGGTTTCTGTCCCCTGTTGCGACCATGCCGGCGCTGCAGCCAGCACGACCAGGCACAGCATGGCTGCCTTGATGAGCGTTACCTTCATTGCGGACACTTTCCCTGACCCATTGAGCAATATGTAACCGGAGTATAGACACTCCGGGCATCCATTCCCGCCTTATTGCCGTAATTCCTGTTGAAATTTGCATCCCGGGCCACCACTAATTGTGGAGTAACGCCCGAACAAACTCCCCGATTCCCGACAGGAGGATCGACCGATATGAAAATTCTGATGGTACTGACATCCCACGACCAGATGGGCGACACCGGCCATAAAACCGGATTCTGGCTGGAAGAATTCACCGCGCCCTTCTACGTATTCAAGGATGCTGGCGCGGATATCACCCTGGCATCTCCAAAAGGCGGCCAGCCGCCGGTAGACCCGAACAGCGAAGCCGAAGAAGCACTCACTGATTCCACCCGACGCTTCATGGCAGATACCCACGCCAGGGAAATGCTGGCCAGCACCAGGAAACTGGCCGACGTGGACATGAACCAGTACGACGCCATTTTCTACCCCGGCGGCCACGGCCCACTGTGGGACCTTGCCGAGGACGACAAGTCTGTCGCCCTGATCAAGACCGCCTACGAGCAGGACAAGGTGATCGGTGCCGTGTGCCACGCCCCCGCCGTATTCAAGAATGTGTTCGTAAAGCCAGACCAGAACATCGTGGGTGGCCGTGAAGTTACCGGCTTCAGCAACACGGAAGAAGACGCCGTACAACTCACCAACATCGTGCCCTTCCTGCTGGAAGACATGCTCAAGCAGAACAACGGCCGCTACAGCCGCGGCGATGACTGGGCACCGCACATTGTGGTGGACGGCAAGCTGATTACCGGCCAGAACCCGGCGTCCTCTGAAGGTGCGGCCAAGGCTGTACTGCAGGCGCTGCAGGAAGGCTGACGTCCCGGTTGGGCTGGCGTCCGTCAGCCCAACCTTATTTCCCTCCGTTGAGTACCCGGTAACAACCGTAACCGATCACCACCCCCCAGAAAGCCGACGACAGTCCGAACAGCGATAACCCGGACGCCGTTACCAGAAAGGTAATCAGCGATGCCTCCCGGTGGCTGACCTCCTCCAGTGCCGCAAACAGATTGTTGGCAATGGCACCCAGCAGTGCCAGGCCCGCCAGCACTGCAACAAAGGCCGAAGGTAACGAGGTGAACAAGGCGACGATGGTGCCGGCAAAGACCGCCCCCACCAGATAGAACACACCATTAAATACACCGGCTACATAACGCTTGTCCGGATTTTCGTGGGCATCCTCGCTCGTGCAGATAGCCGCCGTAATCGCCGCCACCACTGTGGTAATGCCCCCAAATAGCGCCATGGGCAGGGACACCAGGCTGGCGACCGCAATCACCGGTTTGGCTTTCACCCGATAGCCGGCACCCCGGAGAATCGCCATGCCAGGCAGGAACTGGCCTGTCAGGCTGACCAGCACCAGGGGGATGGCCAGGCTCAGGGTAGCGCCGAAGCTCCATTCCGGCGTGATGAACTTCGGCAACGCCAGGCCCAGGCTAACACCGGCCAGCGACGCATCTTCCAGTACCACCGCCAGGATGACCCCGGCAAACAACAAAAGCACCAGGGTGTATTTGGGGGTAAAGCGACGGAAGGCCACATAGGCGACCAGCATGCCGATGGCCATTGCCGGCGTGGTTTCAATGGCAGCGAAAGCCCCGAGACCGAACTGAAACAGGATGCCCGCCATCATGCCCGCTGCCACCCCCTTCGGGATGGCACGCACAAAGGCATCAAAGGTACCCGAAACACCAATGAAAAAGATAATCAGCGCGGCGGTGATGTAAGCACCTGCCGCCTCGTTGAGGGATAGCTCCGGAAACAGTACCACCAATAAGGCCGTGCCCGGCGCCGACCAGGCAGTCACCACCGGCGCACGCAGCCAGATCGACAGTAAGATTCCGGAAACCGCCGCCCCCATGGAGATAGCCCAGACCCAGGAGGTCATCATCTCCGGTGACAAATCCGCCGCCGCGCCGGCCTGGAAGAAAATCGCCAAAGGCCCGGCATAGGACACCAGTACCGCCAGAAACCCTGCGGCAACCGCAGACACAGACAAGTCCCGAAACAGCTGGGGCATATTCAGCTCCTTGTTATTGAGTTCTGTTTGAGCCGTATAACAGCAAAAAAGCCCCGGTCACTGTGGTGCCGGGGCAAAGAGGGGTCCGAATGACTGACTGTCTCCCTCAGGTCACATCAACGCTGATTGCTTAATTACTGGTTGCCAGGGCCAGGAAATTCATCTGGCGTGGCTGCCCGTCAGCCGCAGTCGCCTCCGGCCACGGGCAGGATGGTTCCGGTGATGTAATTGGCCGCATCGGAAGCCAGGAACAAAATCGGTTCCGCCTGCTCATCGAGGGTGCCGTAGCGGTGCATGAAGCTGGTGGCGTTGGTCTGGTCGATCAGGGTCTGGTACCAGGTCTGTTCCCGCTCGCCCTGTGCCTCGGTGTTGCGCGGCGTCAGCCGGGAAGGTGCCTCGGTGCCACCCGGCGCCGTGGCGTTCACCCGGATGCCATGCTCGGCGTATTCGAAAGCCAGGTTCACGGTCATAGCGTTGACCCCGCCCTTGGCGGCGCCATAGGGCACCCGCATCAGGCCACGGGTCGCCACAGACGAGACGTTCACAATGGCACCGCCCTTCTGCTCCACCATGTAAGGCAGAACCGCCCGGCAGCACCACAGGGTCGGGAACAACGAGCGCTGGATTTCCTTCTGGATCTGTTCCGGCTGGTAATGCTCGAACGGCTGGGCCCAGATGGTGCCGCCCACGTTGTTGACCAGGATGTCGATGCGGCCGAACTGCTCATGGGCCTTGGCCATCACCATTTCCGCACCTTCCCAGGTTTCCAGGTTGGCCTGCACGGCCAGGGCTTCAGAGCCCTGGTCGCGCAACTCGGCGGCAACGCCCTGCACGTAGTCCGCGATGTCCACCAGTACCAGGCGGGCACCTTCGGCGGCGGCCAGTTCGGCCACTCGCCGGCCAATGCCCTGGGCAGCACCGGTGACCACCACCACCTTGCCGGTGAAACGCGGGGTCATGCCACTTTCTCCTCAACGGCGGATACGCTCGGGGTGAACTTCTCGTAGTGGAAGGAGTTGGGCTCGACGCCCTGCTCCCGGAAGTAACCCAGTACCGCGTCGACCATCGGAGGCGGCCCGCACAGATACACGTCTACATCACCGTCGTTGATGGGCGCATCTTCCATGTGGTTGGTGACATAGCCCTTGCGGGGATGGGTGCTTTCGTCGCTGGCCACTACCGTCTTGAAGCTGAAGTTTTCAATCTCTTCGGCAAACTTTTCGAGGGCTTCCAGCCCCACCAGGTCGTCGTCGTTGGTCACGCCGTAGATCATGTGAGTGGGCTGGTCGCAGCCTTTTTCCTTCAGGCTGTCGAGCATGGCCAGGAACGGAGCCAGGCCGGTACCACCGGCCAGCATCAGCACGGGGCGCTGAACCGGGCGCAGGTAGAACACACCCATGGGGCCGGTCAGGGTCACCTTGTCGCCGGTCTTGGCCTTGCCCACCAACCAGGAGCTCATCAGGCCACCGGGCACGTTGCGGATCAGGAAGCTCAGCTCGCGGCTGCCCGGGCGGGAGCTGAACGAGTAAGCACGGGTTTCCTCGGTGCCGGGCACCTGGATGTTCACGTACTGGCCCGGCAGGAAACCGATGTCGGCGTCTGCAGTAACCTTGAGTTCGATGGCGGTGGGGGAAATCAGGTTGACCTCACCCACGGTGCCGGTCACGGCCTCGTTACCTGCCTTGCTGCACAGGGACGCGGCCGCCGGAATCTCGACCACACAGTCGCTGGAGGGCACCATCTGGCAGGTCAGCACCATGCCCTGTTCGGCTTCCTCGTCAGACAGTGCCTCGTCGATGTACTCGTCGCCCATGTCGAACTCGCCCTGGTGGCAGGAACCCTTACAGGTTCCGCAGACACCGTCGGAGCAGTCCATTGGCAGGTTGATCTGGGCCCGGTAGGCGGCGTCTAGAACGGTTTCACCTTCGTTGCAGGTGATCACCCGGGTAACGCCGTCTTCAAAATTAAGCGCGATGTTGTAACTCATGATGATGCTCTCCCCATCAATTACAGGTGATAGATATCAATCACCTGATTGATGTAATCGTTGCTCAGAACCACCTTCTTCTCGGTAATCAGAGGCTGCTCGCCACTGCAGTCCAGGGTGTAGAAAGACACGCCGAAGAAGGACTGGGTCTTGTGGTAACGGTGGCTGTTGGTCTGCCAGTTGAAACGCAGTTTTACGGTGTCACCGTCCCGCTCCAGGATTTCCAGGTTGCTGGTCAGGTGCACGGTGCGCGGCTCGGGAATAGAGCTGGCACCGGAGCGCTCGGTCTTCAACCGGTAGACGCGATCTTCCAGACCGTTACGGTTCGGGTAGTAGATCAGTGAAATCTCGGTCTGCGGATCTTCAGTCAGCTCGTTGTCATCGTCCCAGGCCGGCATCCAGTAGGTGACGTCCTCGTGGTAGCACTTCAGCCACTCATCCCACTGCCGATCATCCAGCAGGCGGGCTTCCCGGTAGACAAAGGCCTGGATCTGCTCGTATGACATGCTCATGCGGAAGCCTCCTCGGTCAGGGAAATAAAGCGGGCGCGCTCGGTATCAATCGCCTTGGTCATCTCTTCCACCCAATGCTGGTGGTGCGTCACGTACAGGCCTTCATCTTCTGGCTTGGCGCCACTGAGGATTGGCTTCAGATTGATACCCTTGGCCCAGTCGTCCGCGCCGTCAATCCAGTGCTGGGCGCCACGGCTCATGTCGTTCCATTTGGTACCCTTGGCGTAGTAGCCCTCCTGGCAAGCGCGGAACTCTTCCAGGTCATCCGGCGTGCCCATGCCGGACACGTTGAAGAAGTCTTCGTACTGGCGGATGCGCTTGGCGCGGTTTTCGGCGGATTCACCCTTGGGTGCCCAGCAGTAGATGGTGATCTCGGTCTTGTTGACGTCGATCGGGCGCAGCACCCGGATCTGGGTGGAGAACTGGTCCATCACGTAGACGTTCGGGTACAGGCACAGGTTCTTGGTGGTGCGCACGATGAAGTCGGCCTTCGCCTCACCCACTTCCTTTTCCAGGCGCTCCAGCTGGTTGTATACCGGGCGTACTTCCGGGTTGGTCAGGCGGGTCCACAGCATCATGTGGCCGTTCTCGAAGGAGTAGAAGCCGCCTTCGTTGGACCAGCTCTTGGCGTCTACTGCCTCGGTGCCGCCTTTCTCGTAGTTGCGCTGGCCCATGGTAGACAGGTAGTTCCAGTGCACGGTGCTTACGTGGTAGCCGTCCGCGCCGTTTTCGGCAGTCAGCTTCCAGTTACCTTCGTAGGTGTAGGTAGAGGCACCGCGCAGGATCTCCAGGCCTTCCGGCGCCTGGTCGACGATGGCATCCAGCACCTTGGTGGTCTCACCCAGGTACTCTTCCAGCGGCAATACGTCGGAGTTCAGGCTGCCAAACAGGAAGCCGCGGTAGTTCTCGAACTTCGGTAGCTGTTTCAGGTCGTGGGAACCGTCAACGTTGAAGCTTTCCGGGTAACCGCCCTTCTTCTGGTCCTTGGCCTTCAGCAGCTTGCCGTCATTCTTGAAGGTCCAGCCGTGGAACGGGCAGGTGAAGGAGGTCTTGTTGCCACGCTTCTTGCGGCACAGGGTGGCCCCGCGGTGGGTACAGGTGTTCAGAATCGCCTTGAGCTCGCCATCCTTGGTCAGGGTGATGATCACCGGCTGACGACCCACCATGGTGGTGTAGTAGTCGCCCGGATTCTCGATCTGGCTCTCATGGGCCAGAAAAATCCAGTTGCCTTCGAAGATGTGTTTCATCTCCAGCTCAAACAGCTCTTCGTCGGTGAAGATGCTGCGGTCACAGCGATAGTGGCCGGTTTGTGCATCGGCTTCCACCGCGTTGCGGATCGTTTTCTCAAGTCGGTCGAGTTGGCGAGTCATGTTCGTCACTCCATTTTGTTGTTGTGAAAACCGTTTTTCGGGCGTGAGGGCCCCCTGGCCGGCCTGCATTCACAGGCCGGCCGGATCACAAGAACATTGGGATTAAAGGGTTGGAATCAGGCCGCTTCGCCTTCCAGGGCGCGCTTGCGCTCGTGGCGGCTTTGCAGCTCAGGCTTGTCGGTAGCGACCAGCTGGATGTTGAACTCCACTTCGGTGAACGGCTTGTTCAGGCCGAACTGCTCAGCCTTGGCCGGGTCTTCGATGCGGTTGGCTTCAACCACCAGCTCTTCACGGGTGGCGAAGGCGAAGTCGTCGTAGGTGTACTCGTCACCGGCCAGGTTGATCTGGGTGGTCAGGTGCTTGTAGCCCGGCTTGGAGATAAAGAAGTGGATATGCGCCGGACGGTTACCGTGACGACCCAGCAGGTTCAGCAGTGCCTGGGTAGAACCCTCTGGCGGGCAGCCGTAGCCAGCCGGAATGATGGACTGGGCGGTGTAACGGCCGTTATCGTCGGTCTTGATGCGGCGACGCAGGTTGTAATCGCTCTGGGACTGGTCAAAGTAGGAGTAGTTGCCCATGGTGTTGGCGTGCCATACGTCAACCACGGCGTTGGCGACCGGCTGGCCATTCTCGTCGGTCACCTGACCGGTCAGGATCATGGTCTCGGCACTTTCGTCGGAACCATCATCCATGCGGGCAAAGCCTTCGCTCATGGGGGCACCGGCTACATACAGCGGGCCTTCAATGGTGCGCGGCGTGCCACCGGCCAGGCCGGCTTGCTCGTCTTCGGCATCCATACGGATGTCCAGGTATTTGTCCATGCCCAGGCCCGGCGCCAGCAGGGCGGCTTCGCCGTTCTTGCCCAGGTCACCAACGTAGTAAACGGCCTGCCAGAACTCTTCTGCTGTCACGTCAAAGTCTTCAACAATCTGGAAAATATCGTGCATCAGACGATGAACAATTTTCTTTACTCGCTCGTTTCCACCTTCCTGGTTGAAGCCGGCCACTTTCTCCAGCAGGTCCTTCACGTCCGCAGTATGCATGGTTTTAACGGTCATGATTGTTCTCCTCGGTTACTGTTATTTTTGTTGCTCGTATCAGTTCATCAGTTAGCAACAATGGGTGTGATTAACGGTCATCCTCATGGATGGAAGACGGGTGCCGGCACAAGGGCGCGACGGTGATATCCATATAAGGGAACAGCGGCAGGTTGCTGATCAGGTCTTGCAACTCGGCGTTGTCTGCCACGTCAAAGATACTGACGTTGGCGTAGCTGCCCGCCACCCGCCACAGGTGGCGCCACTTACCCTGTTTTTGCAGGTCCTGGGCGTAGGCTTTTTCCCGGGCCTTGATGTCCGCAACCACTTCGGCGGGCATGTCGTGGGGGATGTTCACCTTCATCTCAACTTTGAACAGCATGTGCTTTCCTCCGTTTACTGAATCTTTTGGCGTATCAGGCTTTGCGGCGATACCGGTCCAGCTTGTCTTCATCAATTTCCACACCCAGGCCCGGGCCCTTCGGCAGGTCGACGCCGTTGTTGTGGAAGTTCAGCGGCTTGACCACGATGTCGTCTTTCATCAGCAGCGGGCCGAACATCTCCGTGCCCCAGTGCAGGGTTTCGAGCGTGGACCACGCATGCAGGGATGCGACCGTGCCGATGGTGCCTTCCAGCAAGGTGCCGCCGTACAGGCCGATACCCGCTGCCTGGGCCACCTTCGCCTGGTCCAGTGCCTTCATCGGGCCACCCGCCTTCGCAATTTTCATCGCTACGGCGCCGCTGAAACCCGCGGCCGCCAGGCTGAACATATCCTTGGCGTCTGCCACGGCCTCGTCGGCCAGGATGGGCAGGTGGAACTTTTCAGACAGCCGTACCAGGGCGGCGTAATCCTTCATCGGGGTGGGCTGCTCTACCAGGTCAATACCGGCAGCCTGCAACTCGGCCATGCCTTTTGCCGCAGTCGCTTCATCCCAGGCCTGATTCACATCCACGCGGACACTGGCGCTGTCACCGACCGCTTCTTTAATCGCCGCCACATGGCGAACATCGTCCATCACCGGGCGGGAACCGATCTTGAGCTTGAAGTCACAGTGGCGGCGGGTTTCGAGCAGCCCCAGGGCCTCCTCGATGTCTTTAGCGGTATCGCCGCTGGCCAGGGTCCAGAGCACCGGGATGTGCTGGTGCAGTGCGCCGCCGAGCAGGTCCGACACCGGGCGATTCAGGCGCTTGCCCTGAAGGTCCAGCAGGGCGGTCTCGATGGCAGACTTGGCCAGGTTGTTGCCGCGGGTGGAGCGGTCTAACATTACCCTTAAGGTATTGACATTATCGGCCGGCTGGCCAATCAGTTGCGATTTGAAATAGGTATCAATGGTAAGCTTTACGCTTTCCGGGCTTTCCGGGCCGTAGGCCAGGCCGCCGATGGTGGTTGCCTCGCCCAGGCCTTCCACGCCATCAGAATCTTTAACACGCACAATCACCATGGTCTGAACCCCCATGGTTGTCATGGAAAGCTTGTGCGGTCGAATGGTCGGGATATCGACCAGGATGGCTTCAAGGGACTGAATGGTGGCTGACATGACTACTCCGAATCGCAAGGTAAAAATCCTGTGATTCAAACAGTACGAAGTTTCACTGACGTGAACCAATATTGATTAAGTAATAACCGATACCCTGGAGGTATGGATGGAGCTGAGACACTTGCGGTACTTCGTCGCAGTGGCCGAAGCAGGCAACCTGACCCGCGCCGCAGAAAAGCTGTTTATTGCGCAACCACCCCTGACCCGGGCGATCAAACAGCTGGAACAGGAAGTGGGTGTAGAGTTATTCATTCGCAAACCACGGGGCCTGGAGCTGACCACCGGCGGCGAGTACTTTCTGGAGCAGGCCAAGCAGGTACTGGACAAGGTTAATGCCACCGTGGACGATACCCGCCGGATCGCCCAGCACCGGAAAACCCTGTTCTCGATCGGCTTTGTGCCATCGGTGTTCTACGGGCAGTTACCCCTGATGGTCCGCCGGCTTCGGCAGAACAAAAACCTGGAAATTGTGCTGCACGAGCTGAAAACCCGGGAGCAGGTCGAAGCTCTGAAGGTGGGAAGGATTGATATCGGCTTTGGCCGGCTGAACATCCAGGATCCGGACGTAGAACAGGAAATCCTCTTCGACGAGCCGATGATTGCAGCCGTTCCGGCAAGCCACCCCCTCACCCGGCACCCGCCCTCCATGAAGGAGCTCTCGGAGGCGCCCATGATCACCTTCCCCGCCGGCGCCGGCCCCAACTTTTCCGATATTACCCAGGGGTTGTTTCACCGTCGCGGCCTCAGAGTACATGTCATCCAGCAAGTGAACGACCTGCAAACCGCCTTGTCTCTGGTGGCCTCTGACATGGGCTTTACCCTGGTGCCAGAGCAGGTGCGCCGCCTGCACCGTGAAGGGGTGGACTATATGCCGCTGGAGGATGACAACATTACCACGCCGGTGATCGCCTCCCGCCGAAGAGGAGAAAGCCCCAACGCAGTCATGCGCCTGACAAATACGATTCTGGGGGAGTTGATCGAAAACCGGGTGATGGGCCGGTATCCCTGAGCATCAGCGAGCGGTTTGCCGGACCTTTTCGGCTACTGCCTGCAGGCGGGGCAGGTAGGTGTTCATCAGGGTATCCATATCCACCCGTGCGGCGTTGGTACTGATGTTCAGTGCCCCCAGCAACTCGCCACTGCCAGCAAACGCTGGCACTGCCACCGAGCGCAGCCCCTGATCCAGTTCCTGGTCAACCATCGCATAGCCCTGCTCGCGAACCTTATCTATTTCTTTCCGGAGCGCCTGCTGGTCGGTAATGGACAACCCGGTATAAGGCTCAAGACTGACCCTGTCGAGATACGCTTTCAACTCATGCTCCGGCAACTGGGCCAATAACACCCGCCCCATCGAGGTATAAGCCGCAGGCAAGCGGGTGCCGACCGACAAGGTAATGGCCATCAACCGGTGGCGGGCCGCCGAGCGCACCACGTAAACCACGTCATCACCATCCAGGACGGCCAGAGAAGACGACTCCCCGAGTTCAGCTGTCACGTCTTCAAGGTACTGTTGAATCACAGCCCGATACTGGTTTGACGCCTGGTAGGCATAACCCAGCTGAAGCACCCGGGGGGTCAGCTCAAACTGCCGGCCGGTTCGCTTCACAAAGCCCAGTGCGTGCAACGTCAGCAGGAAGCGCCGAGCCTTGGCCCGATCCATCTCGGTGCGGGCTGCCACTTCGCTTAGGGTCATTCGTGGGTGCTCCGCATCAAAAGCCTGTAAAACCTCCAGCCCCGAAGCCAACGCTCCCACGTAATCCCGATCACCGGGCTTGAGAATCTGCTCGTCCATTCTGACTCCTTAAGTACCGTTACTGGCCTTAGTTTCGCACGCCCACAGCGTGTTCGCACAACGAACAACTGTACATTTTGCCTTGTGAACAAAATTTGTACTTGACGACCCAAAACCAATCGCGCCATCATGTTCGCATATTAAACTTATGTTCGTACAGCGAACTCATCACAAAAGTGACACAGGAGGCATTGCGATGGCCGAGTTTCTTCCCCTCAAGGAAGCGGTGAGCAAGTACATCAACAGCGGTGATACCGTGGCGATGGAAGGCTTCACCCACCTGATCCCGTTTGCTGCGGGCCATGAAATCATCCGTCAGGAAAAGCGGGATCTGACCCTGATCCGCATGACCCCGGACCTGGTGTATGACCAGATGATCGGTGCCGGCTGTGCCAAAAAACTGATCTTCTCCTGGGGCGGCAACCCGGGTGTGGGCTCCCTGCACCGCCTGCGGGATGCTGTTGAAAAGGGCTGGCCGAACCAGCTGGAGATTCTCGAACACAGCCACGCGGCCATGGCCAACGCCTATGAAGCTGGTGCGGCCGGCCTGCCGCTGGCAGTTCTGCGCGGATATGTAGGCAGCGATCTGCCGAAAGTAAATGACCAGATCAAGTTCATCGAATGCCCGTTCACCGGTGAGCGCCTGGCCGCCGTGCCGTCGATTCGCCCGGACGTGGCGGTAATCCATGCCCAGCGGGCCGACCGCAAGGGCAATGTGCTGATTGAAGGCATCGTCGGTATCCAGAAAGAAGTGGTACTGGCCGCCAAGCGCAGCATTGTCACCGTCGAGGAAATCGTGGATGACCTGGGCGCATCGGTTAATGCCTGCGTGCTGCCGTCCTGGGCGATCACCGCGATTGCCGAGGCTCCGAAAGGCGCCAGGCCGTCCTATGCACTGGGCTACTACGACCGCGACAACGCCTTCTACAAAGACTGGGACGGCATTGCCCGCGACCGCGAGACCTTCCAGACCTGGCTGCAAGAAAACGTATTCGAGAAAGGAGCCGCGTGATGAGCCTTGAATTCACATCTTCAGAAATGATGAGCGTTACCGCTGCCCGTGCGCTGACCAACGACATGACTTGCTTCGTGGGTATCGGCCTGCCCAGTGAGGCCGCCAACCTGGCTCGCCTGACCCACGCTCCGGATGTCACCCTGATCTACGAATCCGGCACCCTGCAAACCAAGCCGGACGTGCTGCCACTGTCCATCGGCGACGGCGAGCTGTGCGAATCGGCCCTGACCACCGTCTCCGTGCCCGAGATGTTCCGTTACTGGCTGCAGGGCGGCCACATCAGCGTTGGCTTCCTGGGCACCGCCCAGATCGACCGTTACGCTAACCTGAACACCACCCTGATCGGCGATTACCGCGAGCCGAAAGTTCGCCTGCCCGGCGGTGGCGGCGCCCCGGAAATTGCCACCAACGCGAAGGAAGTGTTCATTACCGTGAAGCACTCCAGGCGCACCTTCGTGAAGGATGTGGACTTCGTGACCACCGTCGGCTTCGGCCGTGACGGCAAGGCCCGGGACAACGTACCGAACATTGGCCGTGGCCCCACGGTGGTCATTACCGACCTGTGCATCCTCAAGCCGGATCCGGAGACTAAGGAGCTCGTGGTCACCTCCCTGCACCCGAACGTGACCCGGGAAGACGTGATCGAGGCGACCGGCTGGGACATCCGCTTCGCCGAGCAGCTGGAAACCACCCCGGCGCCGACCGCCGAGGAACTCAAAGTGCTGCGGGACCTGAAAACCCGCACCAATGCCCATCATTCCGGCCAACAGTGAGGTCCACCATGACTGACGTATTCATTTGCCATCCCCGCCGCTCCGCCATCGGCCGTTTCGGCGGCACCCTGGCCAGTGTGCGCCCGGACGACCTTGCCGCCCATATTTTCAAGGCCGTGCTGGAGCAGGCGCCGGAACTGGACCCTGCCGCCATCGACGAAGTAATGATGGGCAGCGCCAACCAGGCCGGTGAAGACAACCGCAACGTAGCGCGTATGTCTGCGCTGCTGGCGGGCTTGCCCACTTCCGTGCCCGGCACCACCCTCAACCGGCTGTGCGGATCCGGCATGGACGCCGTGGGCACTGCCTTCCGCGCCATCCGCGCCGGTGAAATGGACCTGGTACTGGCCGGCGGCGTGGAATCCATGTCCCGCGCGCCCTACGTGATGGGCAAGGCTCACTCCGCGTTCTCCCGCGGCCAGAAGATCGAAGACACCACCATCGGCTGGCGCTTTGTGAATCCGCTGATGAAAAAGCAGTACGGCGTCGATTCAATGCCGGAAACGGCGGAGAACGTGGCCGAGCAGTACAAGGTGTCGCGGGAAGATCAGGACCTGTTCGCCTTCCGCTCCCAGCAGAAAACCGCTCGGGCACAGCAGGAAGGTGTATTTGCCGAAGAGATCGTGCCGGTGTCCATTCCGCGCCGCAAACAAGACCCGCTGGTGTTCGACACCGACGAACATCCCCGCGCCAGTACCCTGGAGAAGCTCGCGGCCCTGCCAGCTCCATTCCGTGAAAACGGCAGTGTGACCGCCGGCAACGCTTCGGGCGTCAACGACGGCGCCGCCGCGATGCTGGTGGCCAGCGAAGCAGCAGTCAAACAGCACGGGCTGAAGCCTATGGCGAAAATTCTGGGCATGGCGACCGCTGGCGTAGAACCGAGGATCATGGGTATTGGCCCTGTCCCGGCTGTCCAGAAGCTGCTGAAAAAACAGGGCATCAGCATCGATGAGATCGACGTGATTGAGCTCAACGAAGCCTTCGCCGCCCAGGGCCTGGCTGTGCTGCGGGAGCTGGGCGTTGCCGATGACGACCCCCGGGTGAACCCGAACGGTGGTGCCATTGCCCTAGGCCACCCACTGGGCATGTCCGGCGCGCGCCTGCTGCAGACTGCGGCACACCAACTGCAGCGCACTGGCGGCCGCTACGCCCTGTGCACCATGTGTGTGGGCGTGGGTCAGGGTATTGCTACACTGATTGAACGGGTCTGATCGGACCCATTCTGAGGAGACAACATGGCTTTTCTGAATCACAACGGCCGCACCATCTGCTATCGCCTGCTGGGCGACAGCCAAAAGCCGTTATTGATGCTGGCACACCCTCTGGGCATGACCCAGGGGGTTTGGGACGACATGCTGCCCACGCTGTTACCAAAGTTCCGGGTTCTGACCTGGGACCTGCCCGGGCACGGTGCAAGTGGCGCCTGGCCCGAAACGGCCGGAGAGATCACCCCGGAAGATCTGGCACAGGAAGCCCTGGCACTGGCGAAAGAAGCCGGGGTATCCAGCTTTCATTTTGCCGGCACCTCTATCGGCGGGGTAATCGGTCAGCAGCTGATTGCCGCCCATAGCGAGCAGCTTGAAACTGCCACACTGACCAACACCGGCGCCATCATTGGCACCGAGGAGGCCTGGAGCCTGCGTGCGGCCAACGTTCGGGAGAAAGGCCTGGTGGCGATGGCCGGCGAAATCGTACCCCGCTGGTTCGGCCCAAATGCCTGTCAGGAACAGCCTGCGCTTCTGGACGGCTGGAAAGTGATCATGGGACGGGGCGACGCCAACAGCTATGCACTGCTGTGCGAAATGCTGGGCAAAGCGGACTTCCGGGAAAAGCTGCACGGACACAAGGTACCGTTACTGCTGATCGGTGGCTCCGAAGACCTGGCAACACCACCAGAGTCCCTGAAAGCACTGGCACAGTTCAGTGGCGCTTCGGACCCGGTTATTCTGGATGGGATCGGGCACGTACCTTCCGTTGAATGCCCTCAGACCCTGGCCTCGCAACTCCTGCAAAGCCTGAGTTAACCGGGAGCGGGCAAACACCCGCGCCCCGGCAACTCGTTGATTCACTTCTGGCCAGCAATGATCAGAAGTGAATCACCGACCGGATGCTCTTACCCTCGTGCATCAGGTCAAACGCCTTGTTGATGTCTTCCAGCTTCATCTCGTGAGTGATGAACACATCCAGCGGGATTTCACCTTTCTCGGCTTTTTCCACGTAAGACGGCAGCTCGGTGCGGCCTTTCACGCCACCGAAGGCGGAACCGCGCCATACCCGGCCGGTTACCAGCTGGAACGGGCGGGTACTGATCTCTTCACCGGCACCGGCCACGCCGATGATGGTGCTTTCACCCCAGCCCTTATGGCAGGCTTCCAGCGCCGCACGCATCAGCTTCACATTGCCCACACACTCAAAGGTGTAGTCGGCACCGCCATCGGTCATCTCGATGATGACTTCCTGGATCGGCTTGTCGTAATCGTTGGGGTTAACCACATCGGTAGCACCCAGTTTTTTGGCGATGTCGAACTTGCCCGGGTTGATATCGACCGCAATAATGCGGCCGGCCTTGGCCATGGTCGCGCCGATGATGGCTGCCAGGCCGATGCCGCCCAGACCGAAAATGGCTACGGTAGCACCTTCCTCAACCTTGGCGGTGTTCAGTACCGCACCGATGCCGGTGGTTACGCCACAACCCAGCAGGCACACCTTGTCCAGCGGTGCTTCCTTGGGAATCTTGGCCAGGGAGATTTCCGGCAGCACGGTGTATTCAGAGAAGGTGGAGCAGCCCATGTAGTGGTACAGCGGCTGACCCTTGTAGGAGAAGCGGGAGGTGCCGTCCGGCATCACGCCCTTGCCCTGGGTTTCACGCACAGCGCCACACAGGTTGGTCTTGCCGGAGGTGCAGAATTTACACTTGCCGCACTCGGCGGTGTACAGCGGAATCACGTGGTCGCCCACTTCCAGGCCGGTTACGCCAGGGCCCACCGCTTCGACAATGCCGCCACCCTCGTGGCCCAGAATGGTCGGAAACAGGCCCTCGGGGTCAGCGCCGGACAGGGTGTAGGCATCGGTATGGCACACACCGGTTGCCACGATCTTCACCAGCACTTCGCCTTCCTTGGGTGGTGCCACATCCACTTCAACAATTTCCAGCGGTTTATTGGCTTCAAATGCCACAGCTGCGCGGGATTTGATCACGTTCAGTCTCCTCGTTTCCGTTTGGTCGGGTCAGGCTTGCGGGATACACTCTTAACTTTAACACGCCTGCCGGCTGCAGGCTTTCCCGCGCTGCAATCTCATACGCAGGCGCGGGCGTATAGATTCCCGAACTGTCAGAAAGGGCCCTTCAGGTGCGCACACTCTACTGGTTTACCCGCGATCTTCGCATGCACGACAACGCTGCCCTGCTGGCCGCCGGCCGCTCAGACATGCTGCTGTGCGTGTACGTGGTAGAGCCCCGCTGGTTCCAACCCGGGCCGCTCGGGCTCAGCGCCATGGGCGAACACCGCTGGCGTTTCCTGTGGCAAAGCCTGATGACCCTGGAACGCAATCTCCGGCCCCTTGGCCAGCGCCTCCACATCGCGTTTGGGGAGCCAGAAAACGTGCTTCCCGAACTGGTACAACAACACCAGGTCAACCAGGTAATCCGCACCCGGCAGCCAGGCACAGAAGAAGCTAGTCAATGGCAGGGCCTTCAGGAGAAGCTGCCGGATGTGCACTTCCAGCAATTTGAAACCCTGAGCCTGTTCACTGAAAAATCCCTGCCCATGGACCTGGCCGACTTACCCCACACCTTCTCCCAGTTCCGCAAGCTGGTGGAAAAACAGGGTGACCGCTGCACCGACCGGCTACGCATCCGCACCATGACAGCCCTGCCGCCGCCTCCGGGATTTGCGAAGGACAACCGGGGCGATTGCCCGCCGATTACCGAGCCGGAACACGATGCCGGCTTCCGGGGTGGTGAAGAAGCCGGGCTGCGGCAATTACGGGAATATCTGTTTGTCAGCCATGGCATAGCCCGCTACAAGGAAACCCGCAACGCACTGGATGATCCGCTGGCGTCATCCCGCCTGTCACCCTGGCTGGCCAACGGCTGCCTGTCGGTGCGCGAGGTGACCGGCATGATTGACGAATACGAGCAGTCCGAAACCCGCAACGACTCCACCTACTGGCTGTGGTTCGAGCTTCTGTGGCGGGAATACTTCTACTGGTACGCCATGAAGCACGGCCGGTGGCTGTTCCTGCGAGATGGCGTACAACAGCAAAGCCGCGACAACGCCTTCAATCGGCCAGATTTCGAGAGCTGGTGCCGGGGCACCACACCCTACCCGCTGGTCAACGCCGCCATGAACCAGCTCCGGCTCACAGGTTATATCAGTAACCGGGCTCGGCAACTGGTGGCCAGTTGCCTGGTCAATGAACTGGCCCAGGACTGGCGTTACGGCGCCGCCTGGTTTGAGCAGCAATTGGTGGACTACGATGTCGCCAGTAACTACGGCAACTGGCAGTACCTCGCCGGCGTGGGCGCAGACCCCCGTGGATTGCGCCAGTTTAATCTGGACAAGCAGGCCAGCCAGTACGATCCTGAAGGGCATTTCGTGGCACGCTGGCAAGGCGAAGCCTGAATATCATGCCGGGCTGGTAACAACCCTGCCACCCAGGGCCTCAAGGGAGCCAGCCTGGCGAAGCGGATTTTTGTCGGCTGACGGGTTATCTTGGGTGCACCAACGTTTAGTAAGGTAAGAGTGTATGGCGTGGATTACAGATAAAACGGCTAAGCATCAGCTGGACAAGGAAGCCAGCCAGGTTCAGAAAGAGGACCTGCAATCCCTGCTGGAACGACAGAAAGCCATCGAAGACAAAGTGAAGAACAGCGGCAAGCTCAAGCGTTTTGGCACCGACATCCACCTGATGTTCTCGCTGATCCGGGACTACTGGCGCGGCGACTACCGGGCCATTCCCTGGAAATCCATTGCCGCCATCGCAGGCGCCCTGCTGTACGTGATGAACCCGCTGGACCTGATTCCGGACCTCATTTTCGGCTTTGGCCTGCTGGATGATGCGGGCGTGGTTGCCCTGTGTCTGAAACTGGTGGAATCCGACCTGCACAAGTACGCGGCCTGGAAAGATCTCAAGGAAACCTGAGTAACGGCACTCAGGCTTCCGACACCTCCGGCTGCGGGCCCCGACGGCTGGCCCGCCATTCCCGGAACTGCTCCACCCAGGACAACAGTGCCGGAATCACCAGTAACACCAGGAAGGTCGCCAACCCCAGGCCGAAGGCGATAGAGGTCGCCATCGGAATCAGGAACTGGGCCTGCAGGGAGGTTTCAAACAGCAGGGGCAACAGGCCGCCGATGGTGGTCAGGGAAGTCAGCAACACTGCCCGCACCCGCTGCACCGCCGCTTCGTTCAGGGCATCGGTAATGCTCAGGCCTTTCTGTCGCTGCTGGTTGTAGAAAGCCACCAGGATAATCGCGTTGTTGACCACGATGCCTGACAAGCCGAACAGACCAAACAGTGACAGAATCGTCAGCTGAAGCCCCATGACCCAATGCCCCAGCAACGCGCCCACCAGGGCGAACGGGATGATGGCCATCACGATCAACGGCAGACTCCAGGACGCAAACACCCAGGCCAGCACCACGTACATCAGCGCAACACCGATCACCAAGCCGGCTTTCATGTCGTCCATGGTTTCGCGCTGGTCAGCGGAACGGCCTTCGAAGCTGTAACGCACGCCATAATGGCTGGCAATATCCGGCAGCGCGCCGGCCTGCAGGCTCTCGATCACCTGGTCGGTCGTGGCCACCCGGGTATTGAGTGCTGACGTCACTTCCACCGCCAGCTTGCCGTCGGCGTGGCGCAAAGCCTGGAAGCCCTGACGGTGATCCAGGTTCATCACCTGAGCCAGGGGCACAAACCGACCGTCGGGCAGGCGCACGGTCATACGCTCCAGGGTGGAATACTGTTCCCGCTGATCCCGGGGCAGCTGCACCCGCACTTCCACTTCGTCGCGACCATCCTGGTAGATCTGGGCGATCCGGCCGTCAAAGGCGGCCCGCAACTGCCGGCCAAGATCCACCGTGGTCAGGCCCAGCGCTTCACCAAAGGCGCTCACCTGGTAGATCAGTTGTTCCCGGCCCCAGGGCATGTCGTCTTCCACATCCAGCACCCCGGGCAGGGTGCTCAGGGCCTGGGCCACTTCATCGGCGGCCCGTTTCAGGTTTTCTGCGTTATCGCCGGTCAGGCGTACGTTCACATCCCGCCCCGGAGGCCCGGCCTGGCGTTCATTGATGTTCAGGGCATCCAGCCCGGCGGGCAGCGCCATGCGGCTACGCCATTCCCGCATAAACTCCGGGTTACGAACGTCCCGCCGGTCCGACGGCACCAACTCCACCAGCATGGAGCCCAGTTCGTCATCGTTACGGGAGCTGCCCTCGGCACCCTGGGTGGCCCCGAAGGTGGTTACCGCATGGCGGATCAGGTTACCTCCCAGGGCCTGTTCGGTTTCGTTCAGGGTCTGCTGCATCTGGCGCATGAAATCTTCCACGGTGCCTTTGTCCGTGCCGGCCACAAAGCTGGCATTGGCATAGAACACGGAAGGCTCCGGTGTGGGGAAGAAGTTAAAGCCCAAGCGGCCGCCGGCCAACAGACCCACCGTCACAATCGCCAGGGCCAGGGCGCTGGCCACGGTAGCGCCACGGTGTTTCAGGCTGTACCGGGAAAACCGGCGGAACGGGCCTTCCCGGAAACGGTCAAAACCCTGCTCGAACCGGTCCCGGAACCGGCTTACCGGATTACCGCGCGGGCGAGCGCCCTGCTCCGGTAGCTTGTCTCCCTTGTCCTTGACCACAAAGGCGTGGCGCAGGTGAGCCGGCAATACCACAAAGCATTCCAGCAACGAAGCCACCAGAACACAGATCATCACCAGCGGAATATCGCCCAGAATGTTGCCGATAATGCCGCCCACCACCAGCAGCGGCATAAAGGCGGCCACTGTGGTCAGGGACGAGGCCAGCACCGGCCACACCATGCGCTTGGCGGCGCCTTCGGCGGCGTAGATGGATTGCTCCCCCATGCGGGCGTGGGCGTCGGCATCCTCGCCCACCACAATGGCATCATCCACGATAACCCCGAGCGCCATGATCAGGGCAAACAGCGACATCATGTTGATGGAGCCGCCCAGCAACCACAGCACCGCCAGCGCGGCCATAAAGGCGGTGGGAATACCGACGGCCACCCAGGCCGCCACCCGCCCGGGCAGAAACAGGTACAGCAGGGCGATCACCAACACCAGGCCACTGAGGCCGTTATTCACCAGCAGGGAAATCCGGTCTTCCAGCAGCTGCCAAGTTTCGTCATACACCTGCATTTTGATCGTGGGCGGTAATACCGGGCGGGTGTCTTCCAGCCAGCTTTCCAGTACCCGGGCAGCCGCCAGCGAATTGCCGTTCTCCGCGCGCTGCAATTGCAGCTCCACCGCCGGCAGGCCTTCGTTTTCCATCACCGTCTGGTTGTCCCGGGCTTCCTGGCGAATGATGGCGATATCACCCAGCTGCAAGCGAATGCGGTCTCCGCTGAGTACCGGAATCGTTTCAAAAGCCTGGGGGCTGCGACGCTGCTCTACCGAACGCAATTCCCGGGTGGCGTCCTGCTGGGCCATCATGCCGGCGGGCAAATCCCGGGACAGGGAAGCAACGCGGTCAGCAATCTGCTCCAGCGACAGCCCCAGGGTTTCCAGCCGTTCTACCGGCACATCCACGCTGACCTGCTGTTCAGGCAGGCCGCGGATGTTGATGCGGTCAATACCCCGCTCCAGCAGTTCGTCTTCAAACCGGTACACCAGCTGGCGCAGTTCGCTACGATCCACCTCGCCGTATACCAGTAGCCGGGCCACCGGTTCATACCGCTCCACCCGGGCTACCTGGGGTTCCTCGGCGTCGCCGGGCAGGTTGTTGAATTCATCCACCTGCTGGCGCACATCGTCCACCGCCTGGATCGGGTCGGTGCCTTCATGGAATTCCAGACTGATGGATGACACCCCCTGGGCGGAGGTAGATGTCATCTTTTTCAGGCCATCGACACTGCGCAGGCGCTGCTCCAGCGGGTCGGTGATACCGCGCTCCACGTCTTCGGCAGAGGCACCACTCCAGACCACCCGCACACTGACTACGTCCAGGGCGAAAGTGGGGAAAAACTGGATATTCATGCGGGTAAGCGCCAATGCGCCACCCAGCAACATCACCAGCATCACCAGGTTGCCGGCAACCCGGTGATGAACAAAGAAGCCGATTACGCCCTGCTTGCGCTTCACTGGGCAGGCTCCCCGTCAGTACCTGCCAGTTCGACTTTCAAACCGGTCACAGCATTGGGCAGGTGGGTAGTGATCAGGCGGGCACCGGGGGTGAGCTGCTCTCCTGCAATCAGCAACCGGCGTTCACCGTTTTCGCTGCGGGCCTCGCCGATGCGCTCTACCTCAATCCGCTGCATGCGGCCGTCTTCGGTCATCAGGTAAACGCTGTCCGCGCCATACAGGGCGCTGAACGGTACGTCCACCGCCTGCTGCCGGGCGGGTCGTTCAAGGGTCAGGGGCAGCAACGCCCCGGGGCGCAGGCCACCGGGTTCGCCCTGCAGTTCCAGCACGGCTTCGGTGCCGGCCGGGTCTGACAGGCCGGCAAAGCGGGCCAGGACGAATTCATGGCCATTATCTGAAATCGCGGTCAGGGTTTGCCCCTGCCCAAGCGCGGTGATCAGTTCGTTCTGGAATACCTGGGGCACCCGGGCTCGCACTTCCAGGCCCCGGGTGGGATAAACCGTCAGAAGAGGCTCGTTGCGAGATACCTGATCGCCTACGGCCACCTCAATACCGGTCACCACACCGTCAAACGGTGCCACCACCCTGGCCCGGTCGACATCCCGTTCCGTGGCCGCCAGGTTAGCCCGGGCCTGGGCCAGTTTGGCCTCAAGGCTTTGCAGGCGGGCGGGGTGTTCCTGGATAGCCCGCTGCCGGGTGCTGATCGTCAGTTCGGCACGGGCCAGGGCATCGGTTGCCGCCTCAAGGTTTTCACGGGAGGCCAGGTTGCGCCCCACCAGCGACTCAATACGCTCAAACTGCCGCCGGGCATTGGCAACAATGGCCTGCTCACTTTTCAGGGCGGCCTGGTCGTTGCGGTAGCGCACCTGCTCCGAGCTTATCTGGGCGTCCAGGTCATCCACCTGGGCCCGGGCCTGGGCCAATGCCGGGCCGATGTCCTCTTCGTCCAGCGCCAGCAGCAAATCGCCCTGCTTCACGCTCAGCCCTTCAGACGCCGGGCGCTCCGCCACCCGGCCCGCCAGCGTGGCGGTGATGGTTTGCTGGTCCGGTGCAAGCACCTCGCCATACAGGGGCAATACCGGCACCTGGCTGCCCGGTGTAATGGCTTGCACCTCAACACGCCAGCTGCGTTCCGTGGCCGTAACCTCCGCCGGTTCCGGACGGGTGGCTTTCAGGGCAATAAAAACCAGTACACCGACAGCCAGGATGATCAGGGGTAACAGACGTTTCAACATAGCCAGGTTTCTTGTTCCGGTTGGCAGGGTCGCGTTAACGCGCTAAAACTACTATACAATTTTCAGGGCGGATCCGATTGACCGCACCCTGCGACAAATTCACACAGGCCCCCTTCTTGACCAGGAAGCCCGCTCAATGCCGAGCACCTACGACACATTGCTGAACGTTGTCCTGCTCAACTGCGCCCTGGTGTGCATTGTGGTGTTTATCCATAATGAAACCTTGCTGCGCCTGAGCACCATGCTCGGCAAAATGAGAAAGAGCCACCATTTCCGCCTGATTGTGGCGGTATTGGGGTGCCTGATTTCCCACGCACTGCAGGTATGGGTGTTCGCCACCGCATTCTGGTTCATGCACCACGCCGACGGCTGGGGCCTGCTGACCGGTAACTTCTCGGGCAGCCTGCTCGATTGCGTCTACTTTTCCTTCAGCACCTTCACCACGCTGGGCTACGGCGACATTGTGCCTCTCGGCCAGCTGCGCTACCTGACCGGCATTGAGGGGCTTACCGGGTTTCTGCTGCTGACCTGGAGCGCCTCATTCCTGTTCCTGGAAATGCAGCGCTACTGGCCCGCCCGATAGCGGCTTCAAACCCACTTGCAGCGGGCCAGGGTGTAGTACAGCAGTGGCACCACAATCACCGTGAACAGCGTGGACATGGCCAGCCCGAACACCAGCGAAATCGCCAGGCCGTTGAAGATCGGGTCGCTGAGGATGAAGTAAGCCCCTACTACGGCAGACACCGCGGTCAGCGCAATGGGCTTGATCCGCACGGCACCGGCCAGAACCACCGCCTTCTCCAGCTCCATGCCTTCGTCCAGCAGCTGCTTGATAAACACCACCAACAGGATGGAATTACGTACGATAATCCCCGCCAGGGCGATCATGCCGATCATACTGGTGGCGGTGAATTCCTTACCCAGAAGGGCATGGCCGGGCATGATGCCGATCATGGTCAGCGGAATCGGCGCCATAATCACCAGCGGCAGGATGTAGGAGCGGAACTGGGCCACCAGCAATACGAAGATCATGAACACACCCACGCTGTAGGCAGCGCCCATATCCCGGAAGGTTTCGTAGGTGATCTGCCACTCGCCATCCCATTTCAGGGTGCCTTTTTCCGGCAGCGGCGGTTGCTGGATAAAGAACTGCTCCGGTGCCTGCTCCTGCTCGTTCAACAGGCTGACCATCCGGAACATGCCGTATAGCGGTGAATCAATCTCGCCGGCCATATCTGCCGTCACGTAGGTCACCGGCAGCAAGTCCTTGTGATAGATAGCGCCCATCCAGTCCGCTTCCCGCACCTCGGCGACACTGGCCAGCGGCACCAGCTCGCCACTGCGGCTGCGCACCTTGATGGACAACAGGGCAGACGGCTGGGCCTTGTCGGCCTCAGGCAAAATCACCCTGATTGGCACCGGGTACTTGGCCTGTTCATCGTGCAGGTAACTGACATTCACGCCGCCCAGTGTCGTCTGCAGGGTGGCCACCACCTGGGCCTGGGACACACCCAGCCGGGCCGCCCGGGCCCGGTCTACCACCACTTCCCATTGCCGGGTGGGTGCTTCCAGGGTGGTGTCGATATCCACCAACCCCTCAATGTTTGCCATATCACCGGCAATCAGCCTGGCTAGCTCGGCTCTGCGGAAAGCATCAGCAGCGTAGACTTCCGCCACCAATGGCGACATCACTGGCGGCCCCGGCGGCACCTCCACCATTTTCACTTTGGCGCCGTACCGGTCAGCAATCTCGGTCAGCGGGCCACGAAGGGCCTGGGTGATGTCATGGGAGGGGCGGCTGCGCGCCTCCGCACTGGCCAGGTTGACCTGGATATCACCCTGGTAGGGCTCGCTGCGCAGATAATATTGGCGCACCAGGCCGTTGAAATTGATCGGTGAAGCGGTACCGGCATAGGCCTGCCAGTTATCCACTTCGTCCACGGTTTCCAGGTAATGGCCCATTTCGGTCAGCACCCGCTGGGTTTGCTCCATGGGTGTGCGCTCGGGCATATCCACCACCACCTGCAATTCCGACTTGTTGTCGAAAGGCAGCATTTTCAGGATCACCGCCTGGAATACCGGCAAAGAGGCCGCGCCCAGAGTGAGCAGGACCACCCCAAGCGCCAGCAAACGCCGGCGCCAGGCGTGTTCACCCAAAAACGGCCCCAGCACCGTGTTGAAAATTTTCAGGGACACCGGGCTGACGCCATCGGCAGAGCTGCCGGAATCGCCACCCTCTTCCAGGGCCTCGCCTTTCTTGTGCTTGAGCAGCCGGAAGGCCAGCCAGGGCGCCACCACAAACGCCACAACCTGGGACACCACCATACCGGCCGATGCGTTGATCGGAATCGGGCTCATGTAGGGGCCCATCAGCCCGGAGACAAACGCCATGGGCAGCAGGGCCGCCATGATGGTCAGGCTGGCCATGATGGTGGGTGTACCCACTTCATCCACTGCCACCGGGATAATGTCTTTTATGGCCCGACGGCTGTTCTGGATGCGGCGGTTAATGTTCTCGGTAATGACAATGCCGTCGTCCACCAGGATCCCGATAGAAAAGATCAGCGCGAACAGCGAGACACGGTTGAGGGTGAAGCCCCAGGCCCAGGAAAACACCAGGGTCAGCAGCAGGGTGATCAGCACCGAAATACCGACGATCAGCGCCTGGCGCCAGCCCATAAAGGCGAGCACCAGCAGCATCACCGCCAGGGTGGCGGAGACCAGGTCGGAAATCAGCTTCTGCGCCTTGTCAGACGCGGTCACTCCGTAGTCACGGGTAACCAGCACCTCCACGTCGGCCGGCAGTGCCCGGTTGCGCAGCTGGTCCAGGCGCTGTTCGATCGCGGTAGTGATATCGATGGCGTTTTCACCCGGTTTCTTGGCAATCGCGAGGGTGACCGCAGGGTAGACATCGCCGGCCTTCCCTGCCCGTTCATCCCCATGGGCCGGTCCGAAGCCCGCCAGCACGCTCTGGTCGGGTACGGTACTGCCGCGACGAACCTCCGCCACATCATCCAGGTACACAGCCGCGCCCTGGTGCATCCCCACCACCAGGCGCTTTACGTCTTCGAGGGACTGCAACAGGGTACCGGCCTGCACCGGTATCGAGAGATTATCCCGGGTTACCCGGGCTTCCTGGCTGGAGGCGTTGGCAGACTGCAGGGCACTTTCGATATCCGCCGTGGTCAGGCCGAAACCGGCCAGCAGAGCCGGATCAAATACGATATCCACCCGGTCGGGCACGCCGCCCACTGTGTAGATATCCCGGGTACCGGGTACCCGCTTCAGGGCCACTTCCAGCATATGGGCCAGGCGGGTAAGTTCTTCCCCGCTGTGGGTGCCGGTGGGGTCATACAGTGTCAAGGTCATCACCGGTACATCATCAATGCCCTGGGGTTTTATGACCGGCTGGGAGGCGCCGAGATTCTGCGGCAACCAGTCCTGGTTCGAATACACCTGGTTGTACAGCCGAACCAGGGCGTCCTGGCGGGCGATGCCCACCTCGAACTGCACGGTGATCACCGCCTGGCCCTGACGGGACACGGAATACACGTGCTTCACGCCCTTGATTTCGCTCATTACCTGCTCGGCAGGTGTGGCAATGGCGCTTTCAACCTCCCGGGTGCTGGCACCGGGCATGGCCACCATGATGTCCGCCATGGTGACATCAATCTGAGGTTCTTCTTCCTTGGGTGTCACCACGACAGACAGGACACCAAGAATAATCGCAAGGATCGCCAGCAGCGGCGTCAGGTGGTTGTTCTGGAATACCCGGGCAATGGCTCCGGACGGGCCGACCGGCGGCAGGTTATCACTCACAGCCATTACTCCCCTTCAGCCCGGGCGTTTTCAGACAGGCTCAAGCGTTCGCTGCCCACCAGCTCATCCGGATTGGTCACCACCCGTTCGCCTTCCGAAAGCCCGGCCAGCACCTCCAGCCGGTCGTTCTCGCGAACACCCAGGCGGACCTGGCGCAGACGGGGCTGATCCTGGCTGTCCAGCACAAACACGGCCCGCAGTTCGCTGCGCTGAATCAGCGCGCTGGCCGGTACCCACAGGGCCTCCCGGCTGGCTACCGGCACACTGACCTTCACCAGCATGCCCGGGAACAGGCTGCCATTGGGCTCATTCAGGCGCAGCCGCAGGCGAAAGGTGTGGGTTTCCGGATTGGCGTAGGGATAGAACGTCAGCTCGCCGGTTTCCAGCACCCGGCCGTCGGCCAGGGTAACGGTAGCCTGGCGTTCGCTGCGGGCCAGATCTGCGTACTTCTGGGGCAGGTCAACCACGACCCGAAGTTGCTCCAGCGACAGGCCGCTGAGCAGCGGCTGGCCCGGGTTCACCGACTCGCCCAATTCCACATGGCGCTCGGTCAGGATTCCGCCATAAGGGGCAATAATGCGGGTGTAGTCCAGTTGTTTCTGCGCTTCTGCCACAGAGGCTTCCGCCCGCTCCACCCGGGCCCTGGCCGCACTGAGGTTGTTCCTGGCCTGGTCAAACTCTTGCCGCGACACCAGGCCCCGCTCATGGATGGCTTCTATGCGGGTGTACTGCTGCCGGGCATCCTGCAAACCGGAGCGGGCTTCTCCAAGGCCGGCTTCCGCCTGCCGAAGGCGCGACTGCTGCTCGCTGTCTTCAAGGCGCACGATCAGGTCTCCGGCTGCTACCGAATCGTCCACATCAAACGGCAGCTCGACCACCGTACCGCTGGTCTGGGCCGACACCGTGCTTTGCTGAACCGCTTCGATCAGCCCGTCAAGGTGTACGGTTTCATTGAACGGCGCCCGGGTTACCGGCGTGGCCTGGAGATCCTGTGCCGGAGCTGCGATGGGAAAGAGTAACCAGGGTGCCAGCATCCATCCGATCAACGCGCGCTTAGCCATCAACTTATTCCTTTTTGGTATTTGCTAATAACCGAATTCTAGCACCCTTTTCACCCGATGAAATCAGGCCCGGGGGTTATTTTCCGGCTGTTCCGGCGGAGCCTCTGAGCCGCCCTCTTCGGCCGGTTCCCAGCCTTTGTCACCCAGGTCGTCACTTTCCGCCAGCAACCGCAGCAGGCGCTCCCGGGTCATGGCCTCGTGCAGCTCGATCTGGCGCTGTTCGTTACGCAGGGATTTCAGCAGTGCCGTTGCCATGAAGATCATCAGCATCATGAACGGAAAGGCTGCCAGTATGGAGATGGTCTGCAACGCCTCCAGCCCGCCACTGAGCAACAGTACACCGGCCACAGACACCTGCACTATGCCCCAGGTCAAGCGGGACCAGCGTTTCGGGTTGAGCACCCCCTTGCTGGTGAACATCCCCAATACAAAGGTAGCCGAGTTAGCGGAAGTAATAACAAACAAAACGATCAGCACCAGCATCAGCCCGCCCAGAATGGCGGTACCCGGCAGGTATTCCAGGGTGGCAAACAAGGCCGAACTCATTTCCGTGGTCACCGCCTCGCCCAGCGCCGCGCCCTCGAACAGTTCGAAATACAGCGCCGAACCGCCAAAGGTGGAGAACCAGACAATACTCAGCAGCACCGGCATGCCGATCACCCCGAACACAAACTCTCGGATGGTGCGGCCGCGGGAAATCCGGGCAATAAAGCTGCCCACAAACGGCGCCCACGACAGCCCCCAGGCCCAGTAGAAAATGGTCCAGCGCTCTACCCAGTCGTCGCCGGTGTAAGGCGTCATCACCAGGCTCATGCCCACCATGTTGGAAAAATAATCCCCGATGGCATTGGTCATGGCCGCCGTAATGAAATCGGTGGGCCCGAAGAAAAACACAAACACCAGCAAACCCGCCGCCAGCACCATGTTGGCATCACTCACGTAGCGGATACCGCTTTCCAGCGGCGCCAGCGAACACAGCAGAAATACCGCGGCCACTCCCACCAGGATGAACAGCTGCTGACTCACCCCGAATGCCGTGCCGGCCACCGCTCCCAGGCCACTGTTGATCTGGATAACCCCCAGCCCGAGCGTGGTGGCAACCCCGAACACCGTGGAGACCACCGCCAGGATATTGATGGCATGGCCGGCACCGGAATCCACACGGTCGCCCATGGTGGAGCGGAAGGCCTCACTGATCAGGCCGGGGCGCTGCAGCCGGAAACGCACATAGGCAATGGCCAGCCCTACCAGCGCGAAATTGGCCCATTGGTGAAAGCCCCAGTGAAACAGCGAATAGCGCATGGCCATACTGGCCGCCTGCGGGCTTTCCGGTTCAGCGGAACCAAACGGCGGCGAAACAAAGTGGCTCATGGGCTCGGCCACCGCCCAGAACACCAGCCCCACCCCCATACCGGCGGAAAAGATCATGCCCAGCCAGGTCAGGTAGGAGAACTCCGGCGCCTCGCCGTCGGCCCCCAGTCGTATCCGGCCGTAGTCACTGCCGGCAATCGCTATGCAGAACACCAGGAAACCCGAGGTGGCAAACAGGTACAACCAGCCAAAGTGCAGGGTGGTGAACTCCAGGGCCTTGTGGGCATAGAAGGACAACTGGTCTGGCATCAGCCCGCCGGCCACCACAAAGACCGCCAGCAGAACAAATGAACTGTAGAAAACCCAACCGGGACGATGACTCATAACCACCCTTTTACCTGATCTTGCTGAATTGATAGCGTCCCATTCTAGCCCCCCTGCAGAAAGGCACAAAAAAACCCCGGACAGACTCAACATCTGCCCGGGGTATAAATGTCACCCGCCGGCTATGAGAAGCGGGTAACCGCCATAATCGTCTTTACCACCGGGCCGTGAGTGCTGCGCGCACGGTACGGCCCGGTTCGTTGACCTTGAAAAACTCCTCGCCCAGAGCATCCGCTTTGCTCACGTGGGATGCCCAGGTCTTGTCGAACACGTTATCGACCGCCCAGGTCAGGCTCAGGTTGGCCATAAGCGGATGGGTACCGGACAGGTTGAAGACGCCGTAACCCGGTGAGGTGCTGGGATCAAGGCCAGACTCCAGGTCTACCCGATCCTGCCGGCGCGCCAGTTGCCATTCAGCTTCCAGGGTGTGACCCTGATGATGCCAGCCAAGGGTCTGGATAAACTGAATCGGCGGAATCCGCGGCAGCGCCTTGTCGGCATCCCGGTTTTCACCCCTTACAGACGCCAGCTTGCTGTTCGTGCTCCAGGTACCGTTGCTCCAGCCCAGCTGGCCTTCGACACCCAGCAAGCGGGCATCAATGTTGTAGTAGCGGTCCTGGGAACGCAGAACATAGTCGTCCACCTGGTCTACCCAGACCGCCGGACGCCAGTTCCAGTTGCCTTCCCGGCCCGACAGGCTGATTTCCAGCTTGTTGTGTTTCTCGGTGTCCAGGCCCGGGTTACCCACCCAACCGAGCATTTTGTTGACGTAGCGTTCGGTCACTCCAGGGCTGCGCACACTGTGGCTGGCCACGACATCCAGGCTACGGTTCGGCGCGTAACGCCACTCACCACTGACAAAGCCACTGACGTTGTCATCATTGGCATCGGTGCTGGTGGTGCCATATACCTGCTCGTAAGCCTTGGCCGCACTCATCGACACCATGGTTCCATCTGGCTTTTTAAGCATGTAGGTCTGGTCAGCCTTGGTGGCCTGCATCTCTACACGGTCGTAACGAATACCGGCACCCAACCGGGTGTTCATGCGGATCTGGTGGAAGGCTTCAACAAACACACCCACCCGATCTCTCTCAACGCCCGGCCACATGTAAGAGGCCACAACGTCTTTATCCACGTTGTTCAGGGCGGCATCCCAGTCGTTGCTTTCCACATCGACACCGATAGCAATGTCTTTGGTGTAGTTGATGGTCTGATCCAGCACCAGTCGCACGCCTTGAGTACTCGTCTCCGAGGCGGTCAACATTTTCATGGGAGCCGTTTGCTCACGCAGACTGAAGTTATCCATCACATGGTCAACGTCCGCCTGCCAGGCCATCAGGTTCCAGCCGCCGTTGGCAATGGGCGCACCCAGCTCCATTCGGTACAGGTCGGTGTCGGTTTTCGGCGCGTCCATACCACGGCCCGGGAAGCTGACATCCCGCTCTTCCTGGCGGCTGACCATGCCTTTGATGTAGAAACCGTTATCAGCTGTCCAGGCGCCATCCACCCGGCCTTCGGTGTTTTCGTAGGAGCTGCGGACTTCGTTACCGTCGCCGTCTTCGTAGTCGTCCGCTTCGTCGTAGCCGCCGGCCAATCGAATGAAGGCATCCTTGCTACCGGCCGCTACGCTGCCGTTCACCAGCTTGCCTTCGCCATTGTCGGCGCCGCCCAGGGTCAGGTGGCCGGTTGTGCGGTTGTCATCCGCAAATTCCGGAGCTGCAGTGGTGGCCACCACCTGGCCGCCGGCAATCGGACCCCAGCGCAGGGTGCGGTTGCTGGTGCGCACTTCCAGCACCGGCGCCAGCGCCGTACTCAGACGGCTGGTGGGCGGGTCCATCCGGCTCGGGCAGGCGCCCTCCACCCGCATGCCGTCCAGCAATACCTCAACCCGCTCCTCGTTCTGGCCACGGATTACCGGGTCCAGGCCACGGCCACCCATACGGGACAGCGACACAGACGCATCAGACGACAACCGTTGTACCGGCTCGGTCTGGATAGCTGCCGCAGAAAGCCTGGCCGCTTCGGCGGACTGGCCTTCGGTTACCCTGATGACCACCGGGTTTTCAGCTTCGGACTGGGCATTGGCAAGGGGAGCGACGGCATAGCCGGCCATCACAAGGCTGATACAGCGAGCCAGGCGGGTTTGTCTCAACATCGGTTGGCGGTCCTTGGATCGTTTTAGTTGGTTGCATGACTAATGATCCGGAATTGTAAGACCCTTCCTTAAGCCTGGCTTGAGACACAATGCCGCACCTCTTTGGGGGTATCTCCGATAGGTGCAGAAGCACATTGTTTCGCCCTGCACTTGCAAAACTACCGTCAGATGTGGTGAAATCTCGTCCCTTTTTTTGGGTGGTCGCAAATTCTTGCGACTTTCAATACGCGAATTCCGAGGGCTTATCCCATGACAGCAAAACTCGACGAAAAGCTGGAACCGATTTACCAGGACGTTCTGCACCGCAATCCCGGTGAGAAAGAGTTCCACCAGGCAGTTCATGAAGTGCTGGAAACTCTGGGGCCCGTACTGGTCAAGTATCCCGAGTTCGCCGACAAGAAGATCATCCAGCGCATCTGCGAACCAGAGCGCCAGATCATCTTCCGTGTACCCTGGCAGGACGACAGTGGCGAGATCCACATCAACCGTGCCTTCCGCGTTGAGTTCAACAGCGCCTTGGGCCCCTACAAGGGCGGCATGCGTTTCCACCCGTCCGTTTACCTGGGCATCATCAAGTTCCTGGGCTTCGAGCAGATCTTCAAGAACGCCCTGACCGGCCTGCCCATCGGCGGCGGTAAAGGCGGCAGCGACTTCGATCCGAAGGGCAAGTCCGACGACGAAATCATGCGTTTCTGCCAGAGCCTGATGACCGAACTGTACCGTCACCTGGGCGAGTACACAGACGTTCCTGCCGGCGACATCGGCGTGGGCGGCCGCGAGATTGGCTACCTGTTCGGCCAGTACAAGCGCATCACCAACCGTTACGAATCCGGCGTGTTCACCGGCAAGGGCCTGGACTGGGGCGGCAGCCGTGCCCGTACCGAAGCCACCGGCTACGGCACTGTATTCTTCACCCACGAAATGCTGAAAGCCCGTGGTGACTCCCTGGAAGGCAAGACTGTCGTGGTTTCCGGCTCCGGTAACGTGGCCATCTACGCCATCGACAAGTGCCACGAGCTGGGCGCCAAGGTCATTGCCTGCTCCGACTCCCAGGGCATGATCGTGGACGAGAACGGCATCAACCTGCAGACCCTCAAGCGTATCAAGGAAGTTGAGCGTCGTCGCATCAGTGCCTACACCGAGTTCCACAAAGACGCCAAGTACGTGGAAGACGGCAACATCTGGAGCGTTCCGTGTGACGTGGCCCTGCCTTGCGCCACCCAGAACGAGCTCAACGGCAGCGATGCCAAGACCCTGGTCGAAAACGGCTGTATCGCCGTGGCTGAAGGCGCCAACATGCCGACCACCCCGGAAGGCATCATCATCTTCCAGGACGCCAAGATCGCCTACGGCCCGGGCAAGGCAGCCAACGCCGGTGGTGTTGCCACCTCTGCGCTGGAAATGCAGCAGAACGCCAGCCGTGACTCCTGGACCTTCGATTACACCCAGAAGCGCCTTGAGGAAATCATGATTGATATCCACAAGAACTGCTACGAGACCGCGGCCGAGTTCGGCGCCGAAGGTAACTACGTACTGGGTGCCAACATCAATGGCTTCCTGCGGGTTGCCAAGGCCATGAACGCCATGGGCGTTATCTGATCCTGCCATGAACGGCGAAGAACCTCGCCAGTCCGAAGACCGGGTATCTACCGGTCTGGCCGGACTGGACGAGGTTCTGGATTACCTCAGAATCGGCGATAACGTTGTCTGGCGGGTCTCCCACCTTGATGACTATCGCCGATTCGTCCTTCCCTTCGTTGATGCCGCCGCCGATGCCGGCCGGCAGATTCTCTACCTCCGGTTTGGCGACCATCCGCCAATCATTGAAAACCACCCTGCCGTTCGCACGATCGAAATCGACGCCCTTGGCGGGTTTGAAAGCTTCACCAGCCGGGTCTGGCACCTGATCGAGCAACACGGTCGCGGCGCGTTCTATGTCTGTGACAGCCTGAGCGAGTTGCTCAATGCCTGGGCCACCGACGCCATGGTGGGTAATTTCTTCCGGGTGGTGTGTCCGTTTCTGTTCGAGCTGGACACCGTTGCCTGGTTTGCCCTTCACCCGGAGCGCCACTCCCGGATGACCCTGGACAGAATCCGCCAGACCACCCAGGTAATGCTGGACGTTCGCCGCCATGGCGACAATGTGCAGGTACAGCCAATCAAGGCCTGGCGCCGGCAATCACCCACCATGTTCCTGCCCCACCGGGAGCATAACGGCCAGTTCTGCCCGATTACCGACAGCAGCGATGCCACCCGGCTACAGGCCAGCCTGGAACAGGAAAGCCTGCACCGGCAGCCCCTTCTGGATTACTGGGACCGATTGTTCCAGGACGCCAGCCGGGCCCTGTCCGAAAACGATCCCGCCGCCATTGCCAACCTGCAGGAGCAGGTGCTGCAGGTTCTGGTCAGCCGGGACCCGCAGATACTGGAACTGGCCCGCCGTTATCTGTCGCTGGAAGACCTGCTGGCCATCCGCGGCCGGCTGGTGGGCAGCGGCTATATTGGCGGCAAGGCCACGGGCATGCTGATTGCCCGGAACATCCTGCTGAAAGACGATCCGCAACAATGGCAGGAGATGCTGGAACCCCACGACTCCAGCTATCTGGGCACCGATGCCTACTATGCCTTCCTGGTGCACAACGGCCTGTGGCCGGCGATCATGCGCCAGCGCTCCGCCACCGGTTACCTGGCAGAAGCCCCGGCCCTGCAAAACGGTATTCTGGAAGGCCGCTTTCCCGATGAAATCCGGGCCGACCTGGAGCGCCTGCTGGACCACTACGGCCAGTACCCGATCCTGGTGCGCTCATCCAGCCTGCAGGAAGACGGTTTCGGCAATGCCTTTGCGGGCAAGTACGACAGCGTATTCCTGGTCAACCAGGGCTCGCCCGAACAGCGACTGGCCGCGCTGGAAGATGCCATCCGGCAGGTGTATGCATCGTCCATGAGCACAGATGCGCTGGTGTACCGCAAACAGCTGGGCCTGGACCAGCGGGAAGAACCCATGGCACTGCTGATCCAGCGGGTAAACGGCCGGTTCCACAACCGCTATTACCTGCCGGATGCTGCCGGCGTGGGGGTGTCCCGCAACACCTTTGCCTGGGACAGCAACATGGACCCGAAAGCCGGCATGGTGCGACTGGTGATGGGCCTGGGCACCCGGGCGGTGGACCGTATTGAAGGCGACCACGCCTGCGTGATGGCACTGGACCATCCCACCCGGCAACCGTTCCGCAACCAGGACGAAAGCTTCCGGTTCTCCCAGCACCTGGTGGACCTGCTGGACCTGGAAACCGGGGGCCTCGAAACCCGGCCCCTGAGCCAGATGCTTCCATCTGCGCCAAACCTGCCCATGAACCACCTTGCCGAAATCGACCGGGACGCCACCGCCAGGGCCGAGCAGATCGGCCTTGATGGCCCGGTCTGGCGCCTAACCTTCCGGCCACTGGTGCAGGGCAGCCGGTTTATCAACCGGCTATCGAGCCTGCTGGCCACCCTGGAAGCCGGTTACCGGCATCCGGTGGATGTGGAATTTACCCTGCATCTGAATGCCGAGGGAGAGCCGTCTTTCAACCTGGTGCAATGCCGCCCCCTGGCCACCATTGGCGAAACCGGCCCGGTGCAGATTCCGGACCCGCTGCCCGAGCCCCGGCTGCTGTTCCGGACCCGGGGCCATTTCATGGGCGGCAACATCAACCTGGCCATCACAAGGGTGATCCGGGTAAACGCCGCCATCTATGCCGGCCTGAATACCAATGAGCGTTACGAGGTGGCACGGCTGGTCGGTGAAACCGTGCGGGCTTCGGCCGAACCCACGATGCTGGTCGGCCCCGGTCGCTGGGGCACCAGCAGCCCGGAACTGGGTGTTCCGGTGCGGTTTTCCGACATTGCCGGCGTGGCCGCGCTGGTGGAAGTGTCAGAAAACGCCGGCGACATGGTGCCGGACCTGTCCTACGGTTCGCATTTCTTCCAGGACCTGGTGGAAACCGGCATAGCCTATGCGGCCCTGTTCCCGGATACCGCCCACTGCCAGTACCACCCTGATCGCCTGCCACCCTGCCAGCTTTCAGGAATGGCTGGGCAAGCTGCAGAAGCCGTGGAAGTCCATCACATCACCCGGGGCCAGCTGCAACTGACCGGCGATGTGGTCAGCCAGCAACTGGTGTGTTATTTCACCGATTGACCCCTGACAAAAGGTCGCACGTTGTTCAGGTGCGCCGCAGCCGCTTGCTGCTAGAATGCCCTCATGGAATGGCTCACTCACTCTCAGACCGGTTTTCGCCAGGCTGCCCGCTACCTGCTGGGCATGCGGCTGGCCATCATCACCACGCAACTGGTGGCTATTGCCGTTGCCGAATCCGTCATCACCCTGGCGCACCGGGCCGAGGCCCTGCTGGTTTGCCTGCTGTACGGCGTGCTGGCCACCCTTGGCTGGCTCTGGTTCAACCGCAAACCGCCCGAATCCTCGGTTCCGGTCAGCCTGACCCTGGCCACGGACCTGATCCTGATCGGTCTTTGGCTGTTCTACACCGGTGGCTATACCAATCCGCTGGTGTCGGTGTTGCTGCTGCCCATTGCCGTGGCCATTATCCTGGTACCAACCCGCCAGAGTATTGCGCTAACGCTCACCGGCATTGCCGTGTACACCGCCCTGGTCATCTGGCACACCCCGGTGGTGCACGATCACCACGGTGGCGACCTGGCCCAGCTACACCTTGTCGGCATGTGGGTAACCTTTGCCCTGACCGCCGGCATTCTGCTGCTAGTGGTGGGCACCCTGACCCGTCGCCTGCGACACCAGCAAAGCCAGCTGTCCCGGTTTCGGGAAAACCGGTTGCGGGATGAGCAGGTAATCGCCCTTGGCCTCTCGGCGGCGGCGGTTGCACACCGGCTCGGCACGCCACTGAACACCATGACCTTGCTACTGGACGAAATCCGTTCCCACAGCGGCCAGGGCAACCCGGAGCTGGAAGAAGACCTGGACATGATGGGCCAGCAGGTGATGCTGTGCAGCAGCCACCTGCAGCAGCTCACCAAAACTGCCGTAGAAGCCAGGACCGCCCAACTGGAAACCCTGCCTGTACGTGAGTGGCTGGCCCGGTTGCGGGAATCCGCCACCCTGCTGTGGCCGTCCGGTCCTATCCAGTGGGCAAAGGATCATCCCGACACCCGCATTGCGGTCGACGCCACCCTCGACCAGGCCATCCTGAACCTGTTGGCCAATGCCCTGACCGCCAGCCCCCAGTGGGTAGCAGTCAGCAGTCGGCAAACCGATAACGGCCGCATAGAGATTGTGGTCGAAGACCACGGTGAAGGGCTGGAGGCCGCCCTGGCCGGGGCACCCGGCGAGGACATTGTTGATTCCAGGAACGGTCTGGGAGTTGGCCTGTTTTTGTCTAATGCCACCATCCAGCGGCTGGGCGGCAACCTGAAAGCCCGAACCGGCAACACCGGAACCACCATGGTGATCGATTTGCCGCAGACCGTGACATCCACTGCAGGAGAGCCGGAATATGTCTGAACAGGAACAGTGGCTGATTGTTGATGACGACCAGGCCTTCCTGCAGGTGCTGAGCCGCTCCCTGGCCCGGCAGGGTATCGAGGCCATCACCGCCAGCAACCACGACAGCGCCCTGGATGCGCTGGATGCCCACAACATCCGCCGCTGCGTGCTCGACCTGAACCTGGCCGGCGAGAGCGGACTGCAGTTGCTGCCGGAACTTCTCGACACCAACCCGGACCTGGACGTACTGGTGCTCACCGGCTACGGCAGCATTGCCACTGCCGTGGAGGCCATGCGCCGGGGTGCTGCCAACTACCTGTGCAAACCGGTGACCGTTCAACAGCTGATCAGTGGTTTTGAACCACTGGAAGCCCCGCCTGAATTGCGCCCGGAGCCACCCTCGGTGGAAGAAATGGAATGGGAACACATCCAGCGGGTGCTGAATGAGCACGAGGGCAACATCTCGGCGACGGCCCGGGCCCTGAACATGCATCGCCGCACCCTGCAACGGAAGCTGCAAAAACACTCCCGCTGGCGCCAATAACCCCAACGCAAGCTATTCAATCCACACGATTTTGACCGACATCAATTCCGTCAGACTAATGTGTAATGCCCGCAATTCGCGTATACGCTAGGATTGCGCGGCGCCTGACTTTTGCAATAAATGGATAATCCGCTGACTGTCACTGCGGCCATCTCGGCCTCTACGGACGGTTAAACTGATTGCGATTGCTATACTTTCCGGCGCACTCACAGGGAGGAGAGCCAACCGCCAATTACCGGATTTACCCGAGATGCCCAAAGGTCCCGAACACATCGCACCAACTGCTGATATTTCCCCGGCCCGGCTGGCACTGGTGGCCACCACCACCAGCAACATGGTGCTGATCCTGGATGGCGAGGCCCGCATCGAATGGGTAAACGGCGCGTTTGAGGCCCATACCGGTTACCCCCTGACCGATATCCGGGGCAAAAAGCCGTTTGACCTGTTACCCGGAACCGGCACCGACAAGGAAACCGTCGCCCGCATCCGGGCGCACTTCGCCAACGGCGAACCCTTCGAAGAAGACATCCTGCACTACACCGCCAGCGGCACCCCGTATTGGGTACACACCTGCAGCATGCCGATCGGCAAAGCAGAGGGCGTAGACCCGGGTTTTGTCATCATCCAGACCAATATTTCCGACCGCAAGCACGGTGAGCGGGGCCTGCGCATTGCCGCCAGCGTATTCGACCGCAGCCACGAGGCCATCCTGATCACCGACAAGCACAACCGCATCATGGATGTGAACCCGGCCTTCGCCCGCATCACCGGCTACAGCCGGGAAGAAGTGCTGGGCCTGAACCCGAACATTCTCAGCTCCGGCCGGCACTCCAAGGCCTACTACCAGTCCATGTGGCGCTCTATCGAGCAAAACGATTTCTGGCGTGGCGAGCTGTGGAACCGGCGCAAGAATGGTGAGGAATATGTGGAGTTGTTGTCGGTCAGCCGGGTTCACCTGGAGGAGCCGGGGCAATATTTCCACGTGGCGTCGTTTTCCGACATCACCGCCCTGAAAAACCATGCCCGGGACCTGGACCGGGCTGCTAACTACGATGAACTCACCGGCCTGCCCAACCGGCAGTTGCTGGTGGAACGTCTTCGCACGGCCCGCCAGCACGCCGACCGCCAGAAACGTTCGCTCTCGGTGTGTTACCTGGACATTGACGGTTTCAAAGCCATCAACGACGAATTCGGCCACGACGCCGGCGACAAGGCCCTGAAAACCGTGGCCGACCGCCTGGCCCACAGCCTGCGACGGGGCGACACCATCGCGCGGATCGGCGGCGACGAGTTTGTCATCCTGGTTCAGAGCGACAACCCGGAAATCGTCTATCAGCGACTGCTGGCGGAAGTGAGTCAGCCGATTCCGGTGGCGGATACCTTTATTACGGTCACCGCCAGCCTGGGCGCCGCCATTTATCCGGACGACAACACCGACGCCGAAGGCCTGATCCGCCACGCCGACCAGGCCATGTACGCAGCCAAGGAAAAAGGCCGTAACCAGTTCCATATTTTCGACCCCGGTGAAGACGCCTTCCGGCGCCAGCGCCGCAACCAGCTGGTGGAAATCGGCAATGCGCTGGAGCACAACGAATTCGAACTGTATTTCCAGCCCCAGGTGCGGCTGGCAGACTACCAGGTCGTGGGCTTTGAAGCCCTGATCCGCTGGAACCACCCGGCCAGGGGCCTGACCACGCCCGGGGAGTTCCTGCCTGCGGTAGAGAACAGCCACCTGGAAGTACCGCTGGGCAGCTGGGTGCTGAAAGAAGCCATCCACCAGATGAACCTGTGGAACGAGGCCGGCGAGCAGCTTGCGGTGAGCATTAACATCGGCGCACCGCACCTGATGGATCGGAGCTTTGTACACTACCTGGAAAGCTACCTGCAGAGCCACCCGGAGGTAAATCCGGAACAGATCACACTGGAAGTGCTGGAATCCACCGCCCTGGAAGACATTCAGCGCGCCGAGAACGTACTGGCAAAGTGCCAGACCCTGGGCCTCCAGGTTGCCCTGGATGATTTCGGAACCGGGTTCTCATCCCTGACGTACCTGCGCACCCTGCCGATCAACATGATCAAGATCGACCAGAGTTTCATCCGCGACATGCTGCAGGACGACAGCGACCGGGCGATTGTGGAAAGTGTGATTTTCATGGCCCAGCGCTTCGAGAAACCGACCCTGGCCGAAGGCGTGGAAACCATGGCCCAGGCCGAAGCGCTCATGGCCATGGGCTGCAACCTGGTGCAAGGCTATGCTGTGGCCCGGCCAATGCCGGCTTCCGAGGTGCTGCCCTGGCTGGCCATGTGGCGCGAGAACGCCACCTGCAAGGCCCAGCCGGAGCCGCCCCGCTAACGATACCGGCGCTGGTCCAGGGTGCTCAACCGGTCGGGATGGAACACCATCAGCCCGGTCACAAAGGCGCCGTTGATAAAGCCTTCGGGAATCATGAACAACGGCAGGTAGCGCAGGTATTCGTGCACCAGCATGTCGAAACTATAGGCTCCGCTGGTCCAGAGCAGCAAACACATCACCACCCCGGCCGCCGCCACTGACAGCCCGGCACCGAAGAACCCGCAAAAGAAGATATAAGCGAAGAAATTGCGGAAGTTACGCCGACGCTCCCACAGCATGATGCCGTGGCTCACCAGGGCCGGCACCATCACAGTGACCAGGCCGTTGGCGGCAAACATCATCAGCGGTTCGCGCCCGGTGATCACCGTAATCACCAGCGCCAGCAGGCCGGCGAGCACTGCCAGGGCCCAGCCCACCATCAGGGTAATCACAGTGATACCGAAAATATGAATGGCCAGCCCGGGCGATATCCCCGCCCTTAACTGCCAGACAAACCCCAACACCACCGCAGCGCCAAACAGCGTGTGCTGGGCCGCGTCATCGTTGCGGAAGGCCCGCCAGTCCACGGACCGGAGGGCGGCAATCAGAACCAGCACAAACAACAGGGCGGTAAACAGCCACTGGCCAGTAGAGAGCAGGTTGTCGGTCATTCCCATCGGCGGTCACCGGTTGCTGGCATGAAATACGGGGGCAGTGTTCAACATACCCCCGCGCCGGTCAATGGGATCACTACGCTCAGATCATGCGATCGCCGGCCGGTTGGTGAGTGCCTGCCAGGCCTCATAGGTGCTCAGGTACACGCCACCGCCCAGGTGCTCAAGAAACTCCGTGCCCTTGAGCCGGTCCATCACCGGGCCTTTCACCTCAGACAGGTGCAGCCTTGCGCCGGCATCGTGCAGGCGCTCATTGATGGCTTCTAGGCTTTCCAGCGCCGAGGCATCAATCAGGTTAACCGCGGGGCACACCAGCACCAGGTCTGTCAGCTCCGGCTCCCGGCTGACCAGGTCCATCACTGTTTCCTCAAGGAAACGGGCATTGGCAAAGTACAGACTCTCGTCTACCCGCAGGAAGGTTACCTTCGGGCACAGTTCCACGTCATGGCGCAACACATTGCGGAAATGCTCGGTACCCGGCACCAGGCCCACCACGGCACTGTGGGGCCGGCTGGTCCGGAACAGGAACAGCCCGATAGACAACGCCACCCCGGCGATAATCCCCGCCTCCACACTGTGGGCCAGTGTCAGCACAATCGTCGCCAGCATGGCGCCAAAATCGGTACGGGAGTACCGGAATGTACGCACCAGCGCCGGTAGGTCGATCAGTGTTGCCACCGCCACGATAATGGTTGCTGCCAGCGTCGCCTGGGGCAACCAGGCGATAGCCGGAGTCAGGAACAGGGTAGCCAGGGCAATACCTACAGCCGTGTAAGCCCCCGCAGCCGGTGTTTCCGCGCCGGCATCAAAATTGACCACCGAGCGGGAGAAGCCACCGGTTACCGGCATGCCACCGGAGAATCCGGAGCCCAGATTGGCGGTTCCCAGCCCGATCAGTTCCTGGTCCGGGTCGATGCGCTGCCTGCGCTTGGCGGCCAGGGTTTGGCCTACCGATACCGACTCCACAAAGCCCACCACACTGATCAGCAGGGCGCTTACCGCCAACTGGGACCACAGGGACGGATCCAGGCTGGGCATGGTGAAAACAGGCAAGCCAGAGGGTATGTCACCCACCAGCCTTACCCCCTGCTCATCCAGTCTCAGGGCCCAGGCCACCAGGGTGGTCACCACCACCGCCAGGATCGGTGCAGTTTTGGTAATGATGTCTGCCGCGCGCGGTGCCAGCCCCAGCCTCTTCAGCACCGGTTTCAGGTAACGGCGGGACCAGGTCAGGAACAACAATGCCCCGGTGCCCACCAGAAGGGTAGGCATATTGGTATCACCCAGAGCGCCGAACAACGATCCGACAATATCGATCAGGTTGTGCCCGGACGACTGGATACCAAACAGGTGCTTGAGCTGACTGGCCGCAATCACAATCCCCGATGCGGTAATAAATCCCGAGATTACCGGGTGGCTGAGGAAATTGGCCATAAAGCCAAGCTTCATCACCCCCATTACCGTCAGCATCAGGCCCGACATCACCGCCAGCAGAACGGCTCCGGCGAGGTATTCCGGCGTACCGGCCTCAGCCAGTGGCGCCAGAGCGGCCGCGGTCATCAACGAAGCCACGGCTACCGGCCCGACAGACAATGTCCGGCTGGTACCAAACACGGCATAGATCACCAGGGGCAGGATACTGGCATAGAGCCCGACATGGGCAGGCAGGCCTGCCAACAGGGCATAGGCCAACGACTGCGGGATCAGCATGACCGTGACGATCACAGCCGCGATCAGATCACTGGTGACCTGATCGCGGCTGTAGCGCGGCGCCCATTGCAGAATGGGCAAGTAGCGTTTCAGGTTCATACCCGGCTCAGAACCGGTTAACCGGAACTTTCAGGTACACCTGACCGTTGTCTTCCGCCGGCGGCATGTGCCCGGCCCTCATGTTCACCTGAACAGAAGGCAGAATCAGCCGGGGCATATCAAGGGTGGCGTCCCGTTCAGTACGCATCTTCACAAACTCGTCTTCCGAAATGCCCTGGTGGACATGCACATTGGCTTCACGCTGTTCAGCCACCGTGGTCATGTGGTGGTACTCATCCCGACCCGGCGCCTTGTAATCGTGGCACAGGAAAATGCGGGTCTGTTCCGGCAGCGCCAGTACCTTCTGGATCGACTGGTACAGTGTGCGGGCATCGCCACCCGGGAAATCGCAGCGGGCAGTACCGTAGTCCGGCATGAACAGGGTGTCGCCCACGAAGGCGGCATCGCCGATAACGTAGGTCAGGCACGCCGGTGTGTGGCCCGGAGTGTGCAGCACATAGCCTTCGAGGTTGCCAATGGTGAAGGTATCGCCTTCCTCAAACAGCTGGTCGAACTGGCTGCCATCGCGTGCAAATTCGGTCCCGGCATTAAAGGCCTTGCCAAAGATTTCCTGAACGTCGACGATTTTTGCGCCAATACCGGTCTTGCCACCCAGCTTTTCGTGCAGATAGGGTGCGGCTGACAGGTGGTCCGCGTGCACGTGGGTTTCCAGAATCCACTCAACCCGCAGGTCGTTATCACGCACGTACTGAATGATCTCGTCTGCGGAGCGCACGTCGGTGCGGCCGGCGGCGTAGTCGAAATCCAGCACCGAATCCAGGATGGCACAGGCCTGGCTGTCCGGATCACGCACCACGTAACTGAAGGTATTGGTGGGTTCGTCGAAGAAATGCTGAACGATAGGCTGGGTCATGGTATTCACCTTTGATGTCGCCGATATCTATGATTTGATCTAAGGATATACTGAAACGATATATAAGGTGAAATTCTGTTTTCTTATATAGGCGATAAGTGCGATGCATCACACCGGGCACCGGAACACGTTCCGGCACTCGGCAGGGTGTTTGCTCAGCGTTGCCCGAGAAGCTGTGTGGCCTCTCGGCGGCGACCGTCATCTGCCAGCTCACGGCCCGGCCTGCCTGGCGCCGACAGTACTTTTTCCAGGTACACCCGCGCCCGCTCCGGCTCATCCTGATCCAGCAGAAAATCCCCGAAAAAATAATTGGCATCAATGCCATCAGGGTTGATCGCCAGGGCTTTTTGCAGGTAACTCCGGGCCTTGCTGTCATCCCCGAACCCCAGCGGCCAGCCCGGCACCTGGTAGTATAGACTACCCAGAGACGTGTAGGCCGAGCCATCCAGTGCCTCTGGATCAATCTCCAGTGCCGCTTCCAGTGACGCCCTGGCCTCTTTTACCAACCCCAGGGCCCCCAGACCGCCTTTGGCGCCAGCGTAGGTGCTGAGCACAATACCCTGCCAGATCAGCGGTTCCGCCCGGCCCGGGTAATCGGCGACAAAGGTCTCAGCGTCCCTGGCCAGTGCTTCAAACGCCTTTTCCCTGTCGTCCTCGGGCAACTGATACTGGATCTCGGCCCAGCGTTGCTGAATGTGCACCAGCTCAGCCTGTATGTCCTGAGCCCACAGAGGCATGGCCAGGACACTGGCCAACATCATTGCTATCCACTTCATGACATTGCTCCTGAATCCAGAAAGCGCCGGATGACCGGCAGTTGTTTCAACATGGCTTTATCCACCATCTTCGGCAGGATGCCGTTGATCACCACAAACAGTTTTTCCGGCCAGCCCAGGAAGCGCCGGCGCTCATCCTTTTCCATGGCCTGAAGAATCTGGGCCGCCACGGTTTCCGGAGCGTCCATGGCATTGCCCAGCGCCCGGTTCAACTCGTTCACCGGCTCCGGGTTCATGGCCGTGGCGGTCGCCCTGGGGGCCACGTACACCACCTGCACCGGGGTATCCGCCAGCTCCCGGCGCAGGGCTTCGGTAAAGCCGCGCAGGCCGAATTTGCTGGCACAGTAAGCGGTGTAGCCCGGGAACCCGATACTGCCGAAGGTGGAACCCACAAACACCAGGCCGCCCATCCCCGCTTTACGGAACCGCGGGACAAAATGCCGGGCGACCAGCATGGCGGAACGCAGGTTGACCATGAGCTGGGCGTCCAGGTCGCTGACCGCCATGCCCTCCAGCGCCGCAAAGCGGTTCTGGCCGGCGCAGTGGATCACGCCATCAATATCCGGATACACCTCGGTCAGCTGTTGCAGTTGCCGGTCCAGTTCCAGGCTGGCCAGCTCCAGGTGCACCGGGGAAACGCCTGCGCGCTTTTCCAGCCGCTCGGGATGGCGGGTCGCCACAATCACCCGGGCACCACTTTCCACCAGGGGGCTGATCAGGGCCTGGCCAATGCCGCCAGTGCCGCCCAGCAGCAGAAAGGTTCGGTCATGCAGCCTCATGGCGCTGCTCCTTGTTACTGGCCGGCAGCGGAATGCTGTGCAGCATGTCGCCGTAAAGTCGATACACCATGCGGGCCGACTCGATGATGACCTGCTGGTCGTCCGGATCTGTAATGCTGTCCATCAGGTTGCGGAAAAACTCGAAGTGCTCCTGGTCCAGTGCGCCGTGAGAATACAGATAGCTGAAGGCCTGGTCAGGCAGGCCCAACTGCTTCTGGATGGCTTCGCCCAGCGGCGTGGCCAGTTCGATGGAGGTGCCTTCCAGTACCTGAACCATGCCGAAAAAGGCGGCCGGGTTGCCGCGCTGGATGCGGTCGTACAGGTAAGCCACCATCAGCTCGATGGAGGTATCCGGCTGGCCATGGCGGATGGCTTCCTTGTCTTCACCACAGGCTTCCAGGTCGTTCAGGATCCACTCGTGGTGGCCGTATTCTTCCTCGATGTATTCCACCAGCGCCTTGCGCACAAACTCCAGCCGCTCGGGCAGCCGGCCGCCGCAGGCCATCATCAGCGGCACCGTGTGTTTCACGTGGTGGTAGGCCTGGGTCAGAAACCAGGTGTAGCCTTCAAGGTCAAAGCGACCCTCCTGGATGGCTTGAATCACCGGGGCTCCGGTGACATGGGCCCGGGCCTGTTCGGTTTCGGATTGCAGTCGGTCAAAAAATGCCATGTTGGAGACTCCTGGCGTTGTCTGTTGGGGAGAAGTGCCCGCAGGCACAGAAAGATTCATAAAAAGGGGAAAGGCTTCAGCCATGAGCACGGGCAGGTCAGCCTGAATCTGATGCCGCACCGGGCGGCCGTTGGCGGTGATATGGCCTTCGGCCTGGGTCAGGGGTTGCCGGCGGATGTACACGGCTTGCAAGCGGGCGTAGTCGGGCAAACCGGCATTGAGTGCCGTCAGGGCGGCCCGCAACGTGTCCGGGCCACGACCATCCCGAACCACCAGCAAGGCGCTGGGCTGTGGTTCGCCATCACCAAACACCACGGCCTGGGCGGCGCCCACGGCCTGTACCAACTCGCTCTCCAGCCATTCCGGGCTGATGTTGCGACCAAAACTGGTAATGATCAGGTTCTTGGCGCGGCCGTTAACAGCCAGGAAGCCCTCCGGGCTGATCGCCCCAAGGTCTCCGGTGTCCAGCCAGCCATCATCTTCGGGCTCGTCGCCCAGATAACCCAGATGGGTGTTGCCCCGCACCAGAATCCGCCGATTGCCATCCACCTGAACCTGTACATGCGAAAGCGGCCGGCCCACAGTGCCCTCCCGCTCCGCGCCCGGTACGTTCAGGGCCACCACCGAGCCACACTCGGACAAGCCGTAGCCCTCGTACAGCGGCAACCCGATCGACCGTCCCCGGGCCAGCAAATCCGGTGAAACCCGGCCACCACCAACGGCCAGGAAACGAAACGAATCCGTAGCCAGCGAACCCTGCTCGGCGGCATTGACCAGCGCCATGGCCAGCTCCGGCACCAGAATCACCGAATGGGGCTGGTGCTGATTCAGGCCGGCCACCAGCTGGCCCAGTTCCAGGCCGCTGCTGCCAGTCATGCCCAGGGTTTGCAGCGGGGCAACCGTCACCGTGGCACCCATCAGCAGGGGCAGGTATACCCCGGCAATGTTCTCCAGCAGGGTCGCCAGGGGCAGGATGCACAGGTGTTGCTGTAACGTCACACCTTCAAGCCGCTGTTGCAGTGCACAAGCGGTCGCAGCCATCTGCTGCGCCGACAGGCACACGCCCTTAGGGGTACCGGTGCTGCCGGAGGTGAAGGTAATCTTGGCGGTGTGTTCCGGCATCCAGGCCGCACCCGCAGACACCGGCAGGTGCCGCAACCAAACACCCTGGCCAATCGCCTCCGCCTGTTCGGCCTCGGCACTGAACAGCAGGGCATCCAGCCCTGCCCGCTGAATCAGGTGCTCGGTCTGGCTTTTGGAGAAAAACACCGGCACCGGCACACACACCACCTCTGCCATCAGGCAGGCAAGGTCCGCCACCACCCAGGCCGGGGTGTTGACGCCACACAACCCGATGCGTTTAACACCCAGGTTTCGCAACTGTTCGGCCACCAACTGCGCCGCCCGCCATAGCTGCTGATAACTGAAACTGGCGTCTGGCCCCTGCAGTGCAATGCGCTCCGGATGTTGCCGGACCCGCTGAGACAGGAGATCAGGCAAGGCGGCCATAGGCACCTCCCAGGTCCGCCTGCGGTTTATACTCGGCCGCAACAACCGGCTGCACCAGCTTCAGCAAGCCGGCGGTGCGCAAGGCCGCCATACCATCAGCGACCTTGATGGTCATCACCACCGGATGATGGTCGTAATAGCGACCCCAACCAGCGCCGCCATCCGGCAATTTTGAAGGGTCGGCATCCGCCAGCACCTGCGTGGCGATGCCGAGCCGATGGAAACTGTTGCGCAACTGGTCGGTACCGGTACACACCACCCAGTCATAGCCGGCAGCATCCAACCACACTGAGAGCGAGGCGAACAGATAGCGGCTGACCCCGGCTTCCACCCCGGCCAGGTGGGCAATTTCGGCAATACCGCTGCGCCTTGTTCCCGGTTCCGGCATCAGTGTTTGCACCGGCACCGACAGGTAATCCTCCAGAAAAAGCCGTTCCTGTTCCGCATTGCGCACGCCAACGGCGGCCAGCAGCGTTCCCTGAGCGGTTGTCAGGGCCAGAAGCCGTGGAATACGCAGGGAAGGCTCGGCCCCGTACGCGTGGAGGAAGCGGCGCCGAATGAAATCCGACACCGTGTGGGCCAATGGCGTGTTGGACTGGATTTCGCAAAACCACCGGCCAGCACAACGGACGGCCGGAACCAACTCCCCGGAATCCGGAGGACAACAGGTCGACATTGTTAACGGATCAGTCATGGCTGCCTTCTCTCTGCTTGCTTTTCCTGGCCCAGACGGACGCAGGGTCATGGCTGACAGATTAGAAAGGCTGGCTTAAACCAGTCTTAAGACGGCACCACAGAAACCTTAAGAGCGCCTTAAGGTTTCTGTGCCTGCACGGTTAAGGCTCACTTAAGAAAGGAGGGGTAGATTGCGGCCAACCTCGGGGCTATCCCGAAAACAATCGACACAGACGCAAACACCTATGCCCAAAGCTCGCCATTTTTTTCAACGCCGACTTGCCCGTTTCCTTGCAGCCGGCGGACTGGCCACGCTGTTGCATTGGCTGATGATGGGCCTGCTGGTTCAGGCCGGGCTTGACCCCAGGCTAGCAACAGCAACCGGAGCCACGGCCGGACTGGTTTTCAACTACGTGGCCCAGCATCAGTACGCGTTTGCCTCGAACCTGCCGCACCGAGTCGCGATGCCGCGATACCTGGCGGCAGCCAGTCTGGGCTGGACCCTGAACCTTTTCAGCTTCTCCGTTCTCAGCCTGGCTGGCCTCAAAGTCCTGTCAGCACAGTTCCTGGCCACGGCACTCGTCACGGTTGCCAATTACTTCTTTGCCAAGAGGTTTGTTTTCCATGAAAAAACAACGCTCAAGCTCCCCTGAACCTATGCTGAGCATAGTTATTCCGGTCCACAACGAGGCTGAAGTGCTCCCGGCCCTGCTGGCTCGACTCTGGACGACCGGGCAAAAGCTCGACGGCAGCTTTGAGCTGCTGTTTGTCGACGACGGCAGTCGGGATGATTCGGTCGCCATTCTGATGGCCGCCAGGCAACGGCAGCCAGAAATCCGTGTCTTGCAGTTGTCCCGAAACTTCGGCAAGGAGGCGGCAGTCTCGGCCGGCCTGGAGCACGCCCGCGGCGAGGCCGTGGTGCTTATGGATGCAGACCTTCAGGATCCCCCCGAACTGATTCCCGACATGCTTGCCGAATGGCGCAAAGGGGCCGATGTCGTGCTGATGAAACGCCGATCCCGGGCCGGCGAAAGCTGGCTTAAACGCATCACGGCCAGCCTTTTCTATCGTCTGATCAATCGGATCAGCGATTCTCCGATTCCGGTCGATACCGGCGACTTCCGGCTGATGAGCCGGCGCACGGTCGAGGCCCTGAACCGGCTTCCGGAACGCAACCGTTACCTCAAGGGCATGTTTGCCTGGGTCGGTATGCCCACCGTAACCCTGGAATTCGATCGCGACCCCCGAATCGCAGGCAGCACCAAGTGGAACTACCTGAAACTCGTACACCTGGCCATGGAGGGCATCACCTCATTCTCGACCCGACCACTGCGACTGGCCCTTGTGCTGGGCTTACTGGCCGCGGGGGCAGGCGGCACCGTTGGCCTCTGGGAGGTAATCCGGGCGCTGGCCTTCGGCATTTCAACACCGGGCTATGCCTCCCTGATTGCCATGATCACCTTCCTGTCCGGCGTCCAGCTTCTGTGTGTCGGCTTGTTGGGGGAATACATCGGGCGCATCTATATGGAAACCAAGCAACGCCCGGTTTTTATCGTGGCGGAAGATAGTCAGGAGACCATGACTTACATACAACCCATGCTGCGAGTGGCCGGCCATGACCAGAATCAGTAACACCTTGCTGTGGCTGCTGGTCTCGGTGCTTGCTGCCAGGCTCGGCCTGTCTGCCTTGTTGCCGTTCGCGGACACCACCGAGCCCCGCTACGCGGAGATGGCGCGGATTATGGCGGAAACCGGCGACTGGATAACCCCCTGGTTCGATATTGGTGTGCCTTTCTGGGGCAAGCCGCCCCTGTCGTTCTGGACTCAGGCACTGTCGTTCAAGCTGTTCGGCGTCAGCGAATTCGCCGGCCGACTGCCCTCCTGGCTGGCCAATGTCGGCATCGTCTGGCTGGTCTACAACCTGCGTCGCTACCTGCACCCCGACCCGCTCGGCCACGGAGCCAAAACTCAAGGGCTCTGGGCTGCGTTAATCTACGCCACTACGGCATTGGGCTTTCTGTCTGCCGGCACGGTAATGACAGATTCATTCCTGGCCCTTGGCACCAGCCTGACACTGGTGAGCCTGATCATTCGCCTGCAGGGGGGGCCGCCGCTCTGGGGCTGGCTGTTCTTCATCGGCCTGGCTACTGGCCTGCTGGCCAAGGGACCACTGGTTCTGGTGCTGGCTGGCCTGCCGGTGTTCCTCTGGGCGCTCGCCTTCAACCGCTGGCGGCCCCTCTGGCACAGCCTGCCCTGGGTGCGCGGCCTGGCCCTGACCCTGCTGATTTCAGCCCCCTGGTATGTTCTGGCGGAGCTGAAGACACCTGGCTTCCTCGATTACTTCATTGTCGGCGAGCACATCAAGCGTTTTGTGGTCAGCGGCTGGCAGGGTGATCTGTACGGCAGCGCCCACGATTTCCCCCGGGGCACTATCTGGCTCTATCTGGTGCTTGCCAGCATGCCTTGGGGGCTGGCTGCGATGGCCGGGATGGTCCGCCACCACTGGCGCGGTGTTCACAAACTGCAGCATTGGCTTAGTGGCGAACACAACGTCAGCACCCTGGTGGTGCTGGCGGCGTTAGCTCCGGCCCTATTCTTTACCCTGGCTGGCAACATACTCTGGACCTATGTGCTGCCGGGGCTGCCCTTTGTGGCCGTGCTTGCCTCGGGATTACTGACACCAGACACCGGCCAGCGCCTGCCGCGCCCCACGGTAGCGGCCAGCCTGCTCATCCCCGTGCTCGGCACCCTGGCCAGCGGCTGGGTCTACCTGCATCCGGAGCAACTGAAAACGGAACGGGAGCTGGTGATGACCGCCAGCCAGCTGGCCGGGCGTTCATCGGCCAGGCTTGTGTACACCGGCGAACCGCCATTTTCGGCCAGGTTTTACAGCGCAGGCAGAGCCGATAGCATTGACGTCGAAAGTCTTCGTCTTCAGCTCGCGAATGGAACTCTGCGGCGACCTTTGGCGGTGGCCGTGGGAAAAAACCAGCATGACTTACTTGGCCAGTTGCAGCAGATTACCGATCCGGTCGACGAAAACCGGCGTTACAAGCTGTTCCTGCTGGAACCGATGACCAACAATACGGCTGGGAACAGTAATTCGGACCGCAAATTGCCCGCATTCCATTACACTGAAAAACACCAGCAACCTTTGAGCTAAAAACCAACCGGATGGCGTAGCCAAATGCGCATACTTCTAACCGAAGACGATCACCCACTGGCCAACACCATGCTGAGCATGCTGCGGGACGGCCAGAATACCGTGGACTGGCTGGATGATGGTCAGCAGGCCCTCAATGCCTTACTCAACGAGAGTTTTGACCTGGCCATTCTGGACCTGACATTACCCCGAGTCGACGGCCTGCATATCGTCCGGAGGGTGCGGGAACAGGGAATCGACCTGCCGATCATTATTCTGACCGCCCGCAGCGACCTGACTGAGAAGCTTCAAGGCCTGGACGCCGGGGCCGATGATTATCTGACCAAACCCTTCGCCATGGCCGAACTCAAGGCCCGCATCCGGGCCGTTACGCGCCGGGGCTCCGGCACCCGGGCCGACGGACTGAGAGTCGGCCGACTGATACTGGATCCGGAGTCAGGAAAGCTACAGGTCGGCACCGAAGCCTCCGTGCTGCCGCGCAGCGAACTGCAGATTCTGCACCACCTGATGCGCCACCCCGACCAGGTAGCCACCCGCAGGCGCCTGGAAGAACAGCTGTATGGCTGGGATCAGGGCGCCGAAAGCAACGCTCTGGAAGTACACATTCACCACCTGCGCCGGCGGGTGGGCAAACAGACCATCCGCACCGTGCGTGGCGTAGGCTACCTGCTCGACAGCAAGGCTGCAGCGGGCGAGGATGAAAGCGCATGAGCCTGACCCGCAAGCTGATCCTGCTGATTACCAGCACCGTTTTCCTGATTACCCTGATTGCCGCCGGCTGGGGCTTTTACGTCAGCGACCATCAGCTGGAAGAACTGTTTGATGCCGAACTGGCCCAGAGCACCCGCATCGTGCAGGGGCTGGTGGAGCACCTGTCTGGCACTCAGTCCATTGATCAGCTGGCCATTACCCTGTCCAGAACCCTGGAGTTACCCGACGCCGTCTTTCAGGGCGATGAAGAGGAAGACGAAATCCTGCCGGACGGCGCTGGCCACAAGTACGAACGGAAAATAGCCTTTGAGGTCTGGTCACCAGATCAGCAGCCGGTTCTGGACACACTTCGGGCCAACGACACCCAGGGCCTGGAGCCGGGATTTGCCTGGCAAGAGGCTGCGGGCTACCAGTGGCGAACCTTCACCCTGCAGGATCCCGCCACCGGCTTCTGGATTCGTACGGCTCAGAGGGAAGACGTTCGGGATGAGCTGAGCCAGGAGATTGCCCTGGGCAACGTGCTGCCATTCCTGCTGGCACTGCCCCTGCTGGGGTTATCCGTGCTGACCGCCATTCAGGTCAGTTTCCAGCCCCTGAGAAAGCTGGAGAAGTCCGTTCGCAATATGGCACCGGAGAAAATTCACCCTCTGGACGACCGCCAGGCGCCGAAAGAAGTCGCCGGGCTGGTGCACGCCGTAAATGGCCTGCTGAAACGCCTGAACCAGGCCCTGGAACGGGAACGCCGGTTCTCCGCCGATGCCGCCCACGAGCTGCGAACTCCTCTGACCGCGCTGCGCCTGAACCTGGAGAAAGTCTACGGCGACAACCCGGAGCATTACGGCGACCTGATTCAGTCTGTCGACCGAATGGTCTACCTGGTGGAGCAAATGTTGTTACTGAACCGGGTCGACGCCGGCACGGATTTCACGCCGGAGTACCATAACCTCTCGGCTATTATCGAACAGAGCATTGCCGACGTGGCACCACTGGCCCTGAAAAAGCACATCGAGCCGGTACTCGAGGATGAGGCTGGGCAATCGCTGATCAGCTGCCACAGCGCGCTGATCAATACCCTGATGCGCTCGCTGCTGGCCAACGCGATTCAGTACAGCCCGGCGCACACCCTGATCACTACCCGCCTGGCGCCAGACGGCGACGGCTATGCCATCTCGGTATGCGACCAAGGCCCGGGCATTCCCCCCGAAGAACGTGAACGGGCGCTCAGCCGGTTTGTCCGGCTGGACCAGCGCAAAGGAGGCGGCGCCGGGCTGGGCCTGGCAATCGCCCGACGGATTGCCGAGCTGCATCATGGCCACCTGGTTTTGACCGACCGTGCGGATGGCGAAAGCGGGCTCTGCGTCAACGTTTGGCTACCCGCCCGGTACGCAGCAAGCCAGCCCCGCCCTTAAGGTTCATTTAAGGTTCCAGGCCAATAATACCTCCCGGACTGGATCATCGACAGCGATGATCCATCGGTTCTTTCAGGGAGACAGACGCAATGGTGCAACCTCGTACCCTCTCGCTGGTGATTCCGGCCAAAGACGAACAGGATAATATCGCACACCTGTTGACCGAGGCTTTCACGGTGATGCGGGATTACCCGGGCTTTGAGGTAGTGGTCGTGGATGATGGCAGCAATGACCAGACACTGGCCATTGCCCGTCGCACCGCCGAGGGGCTTGGCGGGCAACTGGTCACGGTTCGACATGAACAGAGCATCGGCCAGAGTGGCGCACTGTCAACGGGCGTCCACCGCGCACGGGGTCAACTGATCGTGACCATGGACGGCGACGGCCAGAACGACCCCGCGGACATACCGGCGCTTCTGCAACAAGCCAACGGCATCCGTGCTACCGATTTCTGCATTGCCGGTTATCGGAAGAACCGCAAAGATACCTCGTGGAAACGCTTCCAATCCCGCTTCGCCAACAAGGTGCGCAATGTCTTTCTGCACGATGGGGTACCCGACACCGGCTGCGGGCTCAAGCTGTTTCCCAGAGCGACGTTCCTGAAACTGCCATGGTTTGACCACGCCCACCGATTTATTCCGGCGCTGGTAAAGGGTCTGAATGGTGAGATTGCCGTGGTGGAAGTCAATCATCGCCCCCGCACGGCGGGCATCTCCAAATACACCGCCTGGAATCGGGCCTGGGCCGGTGTGATCGACATGATCGGGGTGATGTGGCTGATTCGCCGAACCCGCGTGCCCCGCATTGCAGCGCCGGCCGACAGCCACGCTGAGTTCCCGACATCCGAGCAGGCCTGAGATGATCAAGGGTGTTCGTTGGCTGGCATTTGCAGGCCTGGTTCTGACAGGTTATGGGGCCGTGCACTACGGCTGGTTTGGATTAATCACAGATCAGGCCAGAATCGCCGGGTACCTTGAACAACACGGTCTGCAGGGATTACTGGCCGTCACGCTCGGAGGCGCCTTCTACACCGGGCTTGGCGCGCCCCGACAACTGCTGGCACTGGCCATGGGATTCGCCGTGGGCGGCCTGCAGGGCACGATTCTCTCCACCCTGGCGACGGCCCTCGGCACCACCGGTTGCTTTTTCACCGCCCGCTTGCTGCTGAGAGCCCCCTTGCTCAATCGCTTCCAGCGCAGGCTCAACCGCTTTGACGCACTCTTCCGTGAACAGACCCTGCTGAAAATTTTGATGATCCGCCTGTTGCCCGTCGGCAGCAACCTGGCCACCAATCTGATTGCCGGCTGTTCCGGCATTCGTTTTCTGCCGTTTATAACCGGCAGTGTCATTGGCTATGTTCCGCAAATGGTGATCTTCGCCCTGGCCGGTGCCGGTATCGGTCAAACCGACGCAACCCAGCTGCTGGTCAGTGCCGTTCTTTTTGCCGTGGCATCAGCGATTGGGGCATTCCTCTACCACAGTCAACGCAACCAGTCTCTGGCCCGGTCCGTGTCTGAGCCATCCTGAGTTCCCGTTTATGCTTGCAACTCCGTTTTTACGTCAGTTACCTGAACGCCTGTTCGACCTGCCACGCAGCCGATTACTCTGGCTGCTCCTGGCCTTTGCCGCCGTTGTCATTTTCTCGGGCATGGGCTTGCGCTCGCCATGGCCTGCTGACGAACCCCGCTTTGCGGAGATCGCCCGTGAGATGGTGGAATCAGGGCAGTGGCTGCTACCCATGCGGGGCGGTGAGCTGTACCCGGATAAGCCGCCGGTGTTCATGTGGGCGATTGCGTTCTTCTACTGGCTGACCGGCAATCTCAAGATCGCCTTTCTCTTACCCAATGCCCTCTGCAGCCTGCTGACCCTGGGGCTGGTCTTCGATCTGGGCACGCGCCTGTGGAATCAACGCACCGGCGCAACCGCCGCCCTGTTGCTGATGCTGGCGCCCCAGTTCCTGATTCAAGCCCAGCGTGCCCAGATCGATGCCATGGTGGCTTGCTGGGTTATGGTGGCCTGTTACGGCCTGATCCGGCACTTTTTTGTTCAGCCGTCCTGGCGCTGGTATTTCGTGGCCTGGGCCTTTATGGGGCTTGGCATTATTACCAAAGGGGTTGGCTTTCTTCCCGCCTTGCTGTTCATTCCGATACTGGCTCTGAAACTGCGGGACACTTCTCAATTTCAGGGCACACTCCGCTGGCGCTGCGCCCTCGGGCCCCTGGTCATGCTGGCCGTTGTGGCAGCCTGGCTGGTGCCGATGGTTCTGGCAGTCAATCACCTTGGCACCGATGAAGCCCTGGCTTATCGCGACAACATTCTGTTCAAACAGACCGGTGAGCGCTATGCCGATTCCTGGGGGCACATTCAGCCCTGGTATTACTACCTCGCCAGCGTGATTCCCTCACTCTGGTTTCCGCTGCCACTCCTGCTCCTGGCGCTGTTGCAGCCCGTTCGGAACGCCCTCAGGCACAGTCCGGAAGTCCTGGTCCTGTTGGCGTGGGTGGTGTTGGTGGTGGCGTTTTTCAGCCTGAGCCCGGGCAAACGCGGGGTGTATGTGCTCCCGGCTCTGCCAGCACTGGCCCTGAGCCTGGCTCCGGCATTGAGCGGACAACGCCCGGCACGCTGGTTCGGGCCGGCCATGACCGGCCTGCACCTGTTGCTGGGTGCCGCCCTGGTCAGCATTGGCGTGATGGCCTGGAACGATCTCCCCCGCCTGGTGGAAAAAGTCGCCGACTACACCCAGGATCCTGCCCGACTGCACGAAGCCGGCAGCCTGCTATTCACCCTCGGGCTTATCTGGCTGGTGAGCCTCGTAGCGCTCTGGCGCTCCCAGGCTCTTGGGCGCTGGTTCGTTGCCCTGATGCTGAGCTGGCTGGTATTCACCACCTGGGGTTATCGGATTCTCGAGCCATTGCGCACCCCCAGGAATGTGTTGGCGGCGGCAGAGCAGATCGCGCCAGCCGGGGGCCAGATCGGCATGATTGATTTTCGGGAACAGTTTATCCTTTTCTCAAAGCGCGATTTCACGCATTTCAGCTTCTTCAGTTCACTGGAACAGGAAGATCGGAATGCCTGGCTTTGGATGAGGGAGACGCCGGATAGCTATCTGATTGTGGCCGATCGGCATGCCCTGTCTTGCTTCACCACTGACGGCGCAAAAACCATTGGCACGGCTCACCGGGACAACTTCCTGCTGCTGAGCGACAACCACCTGAAACCGGAGTGCGAGCCTCCGGCGTCCGTGTTGCGCTTCACCACCCGACAACCGGGAACCTGGCTGAAATAAACCCGCCAGGATTCCTGTGTGCTATGTTGCCTCATGCACTCCCTACACACGGACCATGATAGATGGAAAATCACAGAGTTCACCGAACTGGCTGGCTGAGGGCCGCCGTTCTGGGCGCCAACGATGGCATTGTGTCTACCGCCAGCCTGGTGCTTGGGGTCGCGGCCAGCGGAGCCAGCAAAGAGGCCATTCTTGTTGCCGGGGTAGCGGGGCTGGTGGCGGGTGCCATGTCGATGGCCGCCGGCGAGTATGTGTCGGTCAGTTCGCAGGCTGATACCGAACAGGCCGATCTCAAGCGCGAGCACCAGGAACTTGAATCGGACCCTGAGTCAGAGCTGGCAGAGTTGGCGGGTATATACCGCGCTCGCGGTCTGAGCCGGGAGCTGGCGCAGCAAGTGGCGACCGAGTTAACCAGGCACGATGCCCTGGGTGCCCACGCCCGGGACGAACTGGGTATTACGGATGCCCTTACCGCCAGACCCGTGCAGGCAGCCCTGGCCTCGGCAGCCACCTTTGCCGTTGGTGCAGCCCTGCCCCTGACTGTACTTCTGCTGGTTCCGGTCAGTCTGGTTCTCGGCGCGGTATCGGTGAGTTCACTGATTTTCCTCGCAGGCCTTGGTGCCCTGTCCGCCCGGGCCGGCGGTGCGGGTGTCATGCGGGGCACCATCCGGGTTATGTTTTGGGGGGCGCTCGCCATGGCGCTTACTGCGGGCATTGGTGCGCTTTTTGGTGTCGTCGCCGGCTGAAAACCCGGCGAGCCCTCGTGTCCCGTCTGGCTAATTATCCACCGTAAACGACACAATCCGCGACAAATGGCTCACCGGCAACCCGGTTTCCTGGTGCCACTGGTTGAACGCCTGCTGGGCCTGGGTCAGGCCTTTCTTGCTGGCAGGAGAGGCATCCAGAATGCCGGCTCGGGTAAGAGCGGTAACCACATCGTGGGACAGGATAAAACCATCCCAGCCCACTCGGCGAAGAAAGTACTGGGCCGAGTTACCGCCCAGCCGCTCACCGTTACGCTTTAGGTAAAGCAACAAGCCCACCTGGTCATCACCCGGCCAGTTAGCGAGAAACTGCCCGAAGCTGCCGTGATCTTTCGCCACATCCATGATCATCCGGGCGTTTTCCGGCACGGTGCGGATTTTCTGCATGTTGCGGACGATACGCTCATCCGCCGCCAACCGTTCCAGCACCTCCGGTGGCACTTGCTGCCAGTAGGCCGGAACAAAACCGTCAAACGCCGCCTCAGAATCCGGCCACTTGTTCTCGATGACCCGCCAGACAAACCCCGCCTTGAAAATGCAGCGAGTCATCTCCGACAGATAGCGGTCGTCACTCACCTCCGCCAGCCGGCTTTTCTCCACCACCGGCGGCAGCAGGGCTTGCAGGGCCTGCTCACCACCTTTGCGGGCGAGGGCGACGTTGTAGAATTCAGTAAAGTTCATAGCACTCTCCAAAAGGCAGAGCTGTCAAAACACAAAAAGAAGTCTCACAAAGGGACTCATAGTACCCAAAATGAGACCTTTAGTACCTTTTTTGAGACTTTCAATTCCCATATTGGGTACTATAGTACCCATAACAGGACCTAGTCAGCAGAGCCCAGATTATGCCAGGCAGAAGCATCGGTGATGCACTCTTTACCAAAACCCAGCAGCGGCTACTTTCCGTACTTTATGGCCACCCGGACCAGAGTTTCTACCTGAACGAACTGGTACGGCTTGCCCAGATCGGCCGGGGTTCGGTCGTCCGGGAGTTGGCCAAGCTAACCGAATCTGGCTTGGTGATCATGATACCCCATGGAAACCAGCACCATTATCAGGCCAATCAGGACACCCCCATCTTTCAGGAATTGTGCAGCCTCGTGCAGAAAACCTTTGGTATCCGCGAGATACTGCAAACCGCGCTGGCACCGCTGGCCGATCAACTGGAGCAGGCCTTTATTTACGGTTCCGTTGCCAAGGGTGAAGCCCATTCGGCAAGCGATGTTGATTTGATGCTCGTGGGCAACGATCTGAGTTACAGCGGAATCATGGAGTTACTGGCTCCCGCCGAGCAGCAATTGCAACGCACCATCAATCCAACGGTATACTCACCAGCCGAATTTGAGCAACGGATCAAAGAGCAGCAGAGCTTTGTTACACGGGTTCTGGAGCAGCCCCGGCTGGAGCTGGTTTTCACCCATGAAAAGGACTTAGCGCATGGAAGCACTGGATAACCTGGTCAGAATACGACGTCTTAAAGCCGAACCACCCGATGCCAAAGAATTTGCCGGGATGATGCGGGCTGCTGAGACCAAACTCAGAGACGCCTCGATTGACGGCTTATCGGCCGACAGCCAGTTTTCACTCGCTTACGGCGCCGCTCACGCCTTATCGCTGGCCGCGCTGCGCTGGCACGGGTATCGGTCAGAAAGCCGCTACATTGTGTTCCAGTGTCTTCAGCATACCGTTGGCTTATCCAACGCAAAATGGCGTGTGCTCGATAAGTGCCATGCAGCCCGCAACCTAGCCGAATACGAAGGCCATATGGATGTGAACCCCCAGTTGCTCAGGGAGTTATTTGATATCACCCGGGAATTAAAAGGGCTCGTCGAAGTACTACCGCCGATCAAATCCTGACAAACGGCTGATCAGCTCCCGCGGCTGGGCACAAAGAACGGTGCGCCATCCACCTCCACCGTTTCCAGCTTCTGGTTATACAACTGTTCAAGGGCCGCGGGCACCAGCATCGTATCCGCCGGCCCCCAGCAGGCCTGGCCATCCGGATAGAGCAGTAGAAGATGGTCACACCAGCGGGCAGCCAGGTTCAGGTCGTGCAGGCACATAAACACCGCCTTGCCGCTGTTGGCACGGGCGGTGAGCAGGTTCATCACGGCCACCTGATGGTGCAGGTCCAGGTGGTTGGTGGGTTCGTCCAGCAACCAGATGTCCGGGTTCTGGGTCATCAGGGTGACAATAGCTACCCGCTGGCGTTCGCCGCCAGACAGGGTGCTGACCAGACGATCCCGCAGGTGCGCTACATCCAGGGCCTGCAGGGCCTGTTCGGCCAGGGCGATATCGTTCGCGGATTCCATTTGCCAGGCCGAGAGCCAGGGATGACGGCCAATCAGGGCGGTTTCCAGGACCGTGGCGGGGAAGCCGTCTTGCCGGTCCTGAAAGACTAAACCAACATTACGGGACACCTGTTTGCGACGCAGAGAGGTTTGGGGTTTCTGATCCAGCAACACCTGCCCGCCTCGGGGTGGCCGAAGGCCAGCCAGGGTGTGGAGCAGGGTGGTTTTGCCGGTACCGTTGGGGCCGAGCACACCCCAGATCTGCCCCGGTGCAACCTGCAGTCCCAGTGGCGATCCGGACGCCCGCCCGGGAATGTCGATCACAAGCTCGTGAGTCGCCAACGTCGTCATCATCGGCTCCGGTACAGCAGGTACAGGAAGGTGGGCACCCCCAGCAAAGCGGTAATCACACCCACCGGCAGTTGCTCCGGGGCAATCACCACCCGCCCCAGGGTATCCGCCAGCACCAGCAGAATGCCACCGGCCAGGGCACAGGCAGGCAGAATCAGGCGCTGGTCATTGCCCAGCACCAGCCTAAGCATATGCGGCACCACCAGCCCGACAAACCCGACTGCACCGGCCATGGTCACGGCGGTTGCAGTCAGCAAACTGGCCAGCAGGTACACCAGCCATTCCAGCGGCCGAACCGACACGCCCAGCGCCGCCGCCTGCATGGAACCCCGGGCAAGTACATTCAGGCTCCGGCCCAGCGGCAGCACCAGCAGGATCACCAGCACCAACACCAGCAAACCGGGCCAGGGCTGGCCGGAATGAGACAGGTCGCCCATCAGCCAGTACAGCATGCCCGGCAACCGGGCTGCCGGTGTCATGGCCAGGATCAGGGTAATCAATGCACCCCAGCCAGCAGCTACTACAACACCGGTCAGCAGCAGGCGCGAAGGTGTCCAGCTGCCGCTGCCGTGGGCCAGGCCAAACACCAGCAGGGTGGCCAGCATGGCACCGGCAAAGGCGGAACCGGACACAATCAATCCGGCCATACCCGCCAGCATAGCCAGCAGGGCGCCCACCGCTGCACCGCCAGACAGGCCAAGTACATAGGGGTCCGCCAGGGGGTTGCGCAGCAATACCTGCATCAAGGCACCGGCCACCGCCAGCAAGCCACCCACAGCAAAGGCGCTGAGCACCCGGGGCAGGCGTAGATCCAGGATCAGGGTACGATCCAGGTCCGAGCCGCCCCCGGCCAACACCCACACCACCTTGCCAACGCCAATCTGGGCACTGCCCACGGCGATGGCGAAGGTGACTGCGGCGATGCTGATCAGCACCAGCACAGCCAGCGGACGCAGGGCATTAAAGCCGGCCACGGGCGGTCTCCAGTGTCTGGCACAGATGGCTTACGCCTTCGAGCATACGAACAGTCGGGCGGGCAAGAAGATCCGGCGGCTCCAGGAAGAGGTTGCCGGCAGCGACCGCCGGCAAGCCTGGGTAGGCTTCCCAGCTTGCCAGCCACGCCCGGTCATTGCCCTCACGGCCAGAGGTTACAATCACCTCCGGTGCGGCTTCCAGAACCGCCTCGGTACTGATGCGAGGCACCAGCCGGGGCAGGTGACCAAAGACATTGATACCGCCACACAGCTCGATGGCTTTACCGATCAACTCATCCCGGTTGATGGTCATCAGGGGCTGATCCCAGATCTGGTAGAACACCCGAATGGGGTCGGCTGAGTGGTAGCGTTCCTCCAGTTCCCGGATGCCCTGCCGGAACGACAGCGCTTCGGATTGCGCCACATCCAAAGTACCCGCCAGCGTACCAAGCTGTTCAATAGCCCGGGGAATATCCTCAAACTCCCTGGGCGACAGCCAGAACGCCGGCAAACCCAGCTGCTCCAGCCGCTCCACCTGCTGTCGGGAATTACCATCCACCCAGGCCACCACCAGGTCTGGCTGCAACGAAAGAATCACCTCCAGGTCCAACCGGTTGCTGTCCCCCACACGGGGCAACTGCTCCGCCGCTGGCGGATAATCACTCCAGGCCCCGGCGCCCACCACCTTGTCGCCGGCACCGGCGGAAAAAAGAAGCTCCGTGGCGCCGGGCGACAGGGAGACAATTCGGGTGGCGGCATCCGGCAGGCAGACATCACGTTGCAGGGCATCGCGGGCACACAGGGTTTCTGCCAGCACCGGGAGGGGTGCTAGTAGGAGAGCGGTCAGGAGGGTGAGCCCGCGAGCCATCATCAGGAAACAATACCTTTCTGGATAAGTACTTTACCGGCTGAAATCATAGCGTACGCTTGCCATGTACGTCCGGCCTGCGGCGAGATAGTCGAACGGCTCGAAGGTGACGTTGTCACTGCCAAGGCTGGTGGTGTAACGACGATCCAGCACATTATCCACCTTGAAGCTGGCCGACCATCCGGGCAGGAAATTCCAGGCGGCTCGCAGATCGACGGTGCCGTGGCCTGGCAAGAGGCTGGTGTTAGCGGCATCGTTATAGCGATTGCCTTCAGCAACAAGGCTGGCGCCTACCGACCACCGCGAGAACAGCCGATCAACATCAAGTCGCGCGGTCTTTTCCGCACGACGAGGCAAACGGGCACCCGTGTCCCTGTTTTCTGTATCCGAGTAGCTTAGGGCCGCCGCGATATTCCAGCCGCCAGTGTCGAAACCGGATGAGAGTTCAGCACCGCGAATCCTTGCAGTCTCCACGTTCTCCATGGTGCCATTCCAGGTAACCGGATCAGATACATAGGTAATCAGGTCTTCCACATCATTCTGGTAAAGCGCCAGATCCCAGAACCAACGGTCGTAGCGACCCGACATGCCCAGTTCAACCATCTCGCCCTGTTCCGCCTCCAGGTTCGGGTTACCGGTGTAGTAAGGTGTGGTCAGGTAGAGATCATTGAAAGTCGGCGCCCTGAATGAGGTCGCATAGCTCAGACGAACCCGATGAGCACGATCAAATTGGTGGCCAACGGCAATGCCACCGGTCTCTTCTTTGCCAAAGGCTTCGTTATCATCCAGGCGCAGGCTCAGCATGACATCCGTTGCCCCGAAGTTCAGGCGCCCCTGGCCAAACACCGCAGCGTTGGTACGGCTGGTTTCGGTAAACTCGTCGCTGCCCTCGACTTCATCCACCATCACTTCGGAGCCCAGCACCAGTTCATGAACACCGGCGGTCAGCGTGTTCTCCCAACGGGCAGAACGGGACAATGAATCGTAGATGCTCGGGTAGGCACCGAACGTTTCCTGCTCATCCCGTGCTTCCGAGAACTGGATCCGGGTACGCCAGTAATCGCTGGCCACCGCCTCAACATACAGCCCGGCCGCCCGGATCATGTAATCGGTATCGCCGTTCTCGAACTCAGTGTTACCTTCAGACTGAAAAACGGTTACACCAGCTCCGCCACCTTGCTCGAACCGGTGGCTGATCTTGGCGAGGCCGCCTGCATTGCGAAAGCCTTTGTCATCGCCACCGGCACGCAGGTTGGTTCCATCAGTATCGGAGTAAACACCGCTTGCCAGCACAGAAGTTTGTCCCGCTTTACCAGCAACGCCAACTGAGGTCTCACGGGTCTTGTGAGAACCACCCGATACTTCAGCCCACCCCTGTTGGTTCGCCTGTGGCTCCAGCGTGAAGGCCTGAACCACACCGCCGACAGCATCAGCACCATACAATGAACTCTTGGCACCACGCACCAGCTCCACACGCTCCATCAGCTCCGGTGGCAGAAACTGCCAGGGCGGGATACCAGCTGTGCCCGAGCGCAAACGAATTCCATCCAGTAGAAGAACCGTGCCGGAACTACCGGCGCCACGCAGAAACAGGCTGGTGGTTTTACCGTAACTACCATCAGACACCACATGAACACCCGGTTGAGCACGCAAAAGATCCCGGAACTCGGCCGGTTGCCGGCGCTCGATATCTGCGCGCTCAATCACCGTCACCGAAGACAAACTCTCCCCCACCGTCTTCGGCCCAAGGGTCGCAGTCACGACAATCGGATCAAGGTTTTCAGCAGGTTCGGAAGACTGGGCAGCCACAGCCAGGGGCAGGGTCAACATGGAAACGCCGGCAATTGCGGCAGGAAACTTCAGGGTATGCATCGCTTTACTCCGCCAACCGCGCGCACCCGCACGGGTTGATACTCAAGGTTCAGGCTTAAGGTTGCGGAACGGGCAGAGGGCAGGCGGGTGCGGTGTTGTGAAACGGGCCGGGATTCGCCCACCCAAGCAGCCCACCGCAACTCCGGGTGTTTTTCCAGGCCGGTCTCCGGGCTTGCAGGCAGAGCGAACTCCGGGGCAATCACCTTCCCATGCCGAAGCACAGTGGCGCATCAGATTGCCGTTAACCTGCTTACCGTTGCGGGGGCAGCATCGGATTAGCCATACAATGGCGCACCGATTTCCCGTTTCACCCGCTGCGCTTTTGCAACGGGCACCTGAAAAAAGTGGCGCAAGGCTAGCAACACCAGCCAAAGTGGTCAACGAGATCTATCAAAAGGTTGCGTGGCCCCGCACAGTTCGCACTGCTATATTCATCAGTTAACACATTCTTTTTACTGCCAGATCAGGGAGTTTTATGCAGGCCGAGCTGCTCGACATCCGCAACCACATTGCCCAGTACCCGCCGTTCGATGACATGCCGGAGGAGCTGCTCGAAAAGATCGTGGCCGGCATTGAAGTGGTGTACTTCCGGGCTGGCAGCCATATCCTGGAGCTGGGCCAGCAGAACCACTGGCTGCATTATATTCGCAGTGGTGCGGTGGAAATCTTCCGCCGCTCGGGCGAACTTTATAACCGGGTGGGCGAGGGCGAGATTTTCGGCCAGTTCGGCCTGATGATGAACAAGAAAGTACGCTTTCCCGCCAAGGCTATTGAGGACTGCCTGATCTACAAAATACCGGACGTCACTTTCCAGTATCTGTGGGAACAGGATGAAAGCTTCGCCGACTTTGTCGAGATCGAAGACCGCAGCCGGCTGCGCTCGGCCCTGTCGCGCCGGGAGAAATCCAACGAACTGATGACCGCCAAGGTCACCCGGCTGATCTCCCGGGAGCCAATCTCCGCTCCTACCACCGTGCGCCTGCAGGAAGCCGCCCGCATCATGACGGAAAACGGTGTATCTGCGCTGCTGCTGATGGATGAAGCCGGCGACCGGCCGAAACTGCAGGGCATTATTACCGACCGCGACCTGCGCACCCGGGCAGTTACCCACGCCCTGGCCTCGGAAACGCCCATCAGCGAAATCATGTCGGAAGGGCTGATCACCATCAGCGCCCGTTCCTTTATCTTCGAAGCCATGCTCACCATGCTGCACAACAATGTGCACCACCTGCCGGTGATGGAAGGCGATGAAGTACGGGGCGTGGTTGCCCTGTCCGACATTGTGAAATACGAAAGCCAGAGCAGCCTGTTCCTGGTCAGCAACATCTACCACCAGCAAGACGTCAAAGGCCTGAAAAAAATCAGCCTGGAGGTGCGCGAGAGCTTCGTGCGCATGGTCAACGAAGACGCCAACTCCCACATGATCGGCAGTGCCATGGCCGGAATCGGCCGCAGTTTCAGCCAGCGGTTACTCGAACTGGGCGAAGAAAAGCTCGGCCCGCCACCGGTGCCCTACTGTTTCATGGCGCTGGGTTCCATGGCCCGGGACGAGCAGCTGGTAGTCACAGACCAGGACAACGCCATGATCCTGGACGACAGTTTCATTCCGGAAGAACACGACGACTACTTCCTGGCCCTGGCCAAGTTCGTCTCCGACGGCCTGGCCGAGTGCGGCTACACCTACTGTACCGGCGACATCATGGCCACCAACCCGAAATGGCGGCAACCGCTGAGGGTCTGGAAAGACTATTTCACTGACTGGATCGATAACCCCAAGGCCGAAGCCCTGCTCAACAGCAACATCTTCTTCGACCTGGACGGCATCTACGGCGAAACCGACTTTGCCGAGCAGCTGAAAACCCTGATTGTGGAAAAGGCCGGAGGAAGTCAGCGCTTCCTCACGTTCCTGGCCAGGAATGCCCTGAACCGCACACCGCCCCTGGGTTTCTTCCGCACCTTTGTGCTGGAAGAAGACGGCAAGCACCAGAAAACCTTCAACCTCAAACGCCGCGGCACTGCACCGGTTTCTGACCTCATCCGGGTGCACGCCCTGGCCTGCGGTTCCCGCTCCCAGAACTCCTTCGAACGCCTGCGCGACATCGCCAAAACCAAACTCATTCTGGACGACGACGCCGGCAACCTGCGGGATGCCCTGGAATTCATCTCCATCGTCCGCATCCGCCATCAGGCCCTGGCCATCGAAGAGGGCCGCGACCCGGACAACAACGTACGCCCGGAGGACCTGTCGCCGTTTGAACGCAGCCACCTGAAAGACGCCTTCCAGATCGTCAGCAACGCCCAGAAATTCCTGCGCTTCCGCTACAACGCCGGAGCCACGCGGAATGTCTAACGCCATCGAAAGCAGCAACAGTAACCGGAACTGGCCAGACACCTACCGCCAGCAGGCTAAACAGGCAAAGGACGCGCGGATTCGCGACTTCTACAACGCCGGCTGCCCGGATGCCACCACCCCCGTGCGCGACGTTCCGCTGGTCGCCCTGGACTTCGAAACCACTGGCCTGGACGTCAACAAGCACTCCATTGTCAGCATCGGCCTGGTGCCCTTTACCCTGGGCGGCATACAACTCGGCGAGGCCTGGCACCAGATCGTCCGCCCGCAGCTGCCGCTGGAGCAGGACACCGTTACGATTCACGGCATCACCCACAGCGAAATTGAACACGCCCCGGACCTTGCCGAGGTGCTCGACACCCTGTTCCAGCACCTCAAGGGCCGCATACCCGTGGTGCACTACCGCAACATAGAGCGGCCGTTCCTGAACATGGCCCTGCAATGGCGCCTGAAAGAACAGCTGCTCTTCCCGGTCATCGACACCATGGCCATCGAAGCCTACCTGCACCCCAAACGAAACCCCGGCCGGTGGCAGCAACTGATGGGGAAAAAGCCCATCTCTATCCGCCTGCCCGACAGCCGGATCCGCTACGGTCTGCCCCACTACGCCGGCCACAATGCGCTGATCGACGCCATCGCCACCGCCGAACTGTTCCAGGCCCAGGTACTTCATCACTTCAGCCCGGATACGCCCATTGGCGACCTGTGGGTATAAGGACCCATAGCCCCTGCAGGCGGCAATCGCTAGAATAAACGGCAAATCTGCCAAAGAGACCACAGTGACCGACACCATCACCAAACCTACGCCTCTGGACGCCTTCAAACGCGCCCGACGAATGTGGCTGAAAGGGGAAAAGATCAGCCTGGCGGCCCTGGCCGATGACCTGCACATAGGCCGCGCCACCCTGTTCCGCTGGGTGGGCAACCGGGACCTGCTGATTGGTGAGATTCTCTGGTCCCTGTACGAACCTCTCTACAAAGAAGCCCGTGCCATTACCCCCGGCCATGGCGTCGACTACGTGGTGGGCGTGTTCCGCCACATCAACATGACCATCCTGCACTTTGCACCGTTGCGAAAGTTCCTGCATCAGGACCCGGAATACGCCCTGAAAATGCTCACTTCCTCCCACTCCACGCTGCACGCCCGCACCGTGGAAGTGAACACCCGCTTACTCAAGGACGAAGTGCGCGCTGGCCACCTGAGCCCGCCCATGAACATCCAGAGCCTGTCCTACTTTATGGTCCGCATTGCCGAGTCCTGCCTGTACAGCGACATCATCGGCGGCCACGACCCCCGGGACGAAGAACTCGAAGATGCCTGCACGGCGGTGCGCATCCTGCTGGGCGGCAAGGTCTAGAACGGCAAGGTTCAGGCAGTCATCTTCAGGTACAAAAAAAGCCGGCACTGCTACCAGCGCCGGTTTTTTTGTGGTGTGGCAGCGGCCAGAACGGCCGCACCGGATCAACCGATCAGGTTGTAAACAAACACAATCGCCACCGCAACCGGAGTTACGAACCGCAGCAGAATGTGCCACAGGGCAAAGGCACCAGCACCCATGGCCAGGTCGCTCTTCAGAGACTCCTTGGCCACAAACCAGCCCACAAAAATGGCGGTCAGCATACCGGACAGCGGCAGCATGATATTGGCGGTGAAGTAGTCCAGCAGGTCGAAGATGGTCTTGCCTTCAAAGGCTGTGAACATGCCCAGCGGGGTAACGCCAGACCACACGTTCAGTGACAGGATCGAGGCAATACCCAGCGCCCAGCAGGCACCGCCGGCGACAATGGCACTGCCGGTACGGCCCAGGCTGGTTTTTTCCTCAACCCACTCAACCACTGGCTCCAGCAGGGAAATGCCAGAGGTCCAGGCAGCAAAGAGCAGCAGAACGAAGAACAGGGTACCGAACAGACTACCCATCGGCATGTTACCGAACGCCAGCGGCAGGGTCTGGAAAATCAAGCCGGGTCCGGCACCGGCTTCCAGACCGTTGGCAAACACCACAGGGAAGATGGCAAGGCCTGCCAGCAGGGCCACCACGGTATCCATGATCGCAACGCTGACCGCCGTGCGGCCGATCTTCACATCGTTACCCAGGTAAGAACCGTAGGCCATCATGATGGCCATACCCAGGCTCAGGGTGAAGAACGCGTGGCCCAGGGCAATCAGGACGCCGTCAATGGTCAGGGCGCTGAAATCCGGGGTAAACAGGAAGCTGACCGCTTCGCCGAAATGCCCGGTGGTGGTGGCATAGCCCACCACTACCAGCAGCAACACCAGCAGTGCCGGCATCAGGATGGTCGCAGCACGCTCAAGGCCACCCTTCAGGCCACGGGCTACCACCAGGATAACCAGCGCCATAAACACGGTATGCCAGAACAGCAACAGGCCGGGGTTGCTCTTCAAACCCTCGAACAAGGCGCCTACCGAATCCGCCGTGCCGCCGGTAAAGTCACCCATGGCCGCGTGGCCGATGTAGGAAGCCGCCCAGCCACCGATAACGGAGTAGAACGACAGAATGATAAAGGCCGCGAACATACCGATGATGGCAGAAATACGCCAACCCGGAGACGCCAGGTTGCGCTCTGCCACCAGCCGGAAACTGGTGATCGGGTTGTGGCGACCATTCCGGCCGATAAACACCTCGGCCATCATGATGGGAATACCGATGATGAAGATACAGAGCAGGTAAACGAGAACGAACGCGCCGCCGCCGTTTTCACCGGTTACGTAGGGAAACTTCCACACGTTACCAAGGCCGACAGCAGAACCGGTTGCTGCCAGAATAAACGCGAGTCTGGAAGACCAGAGTCCGCGAGCCCCGGTACCGCTGTCAGCTGCGGAGTTGGACTGAGTCATGAGTTTTATTCCTGTGCTTTTGGCTTTAGGAAATTACGGATTGTGAGTGCGCCGAGCCTGAGTGCTGGGGCAGTTGGGGCCGGATTCTGCCAGCACTGGCCAAACGATGCCAGTGTTGAAATGTTGTTCAGTTGTTTACGGCCGGCCCCGGCCAGGAGATCAGGCCAGGGCCTGCCGCCGAAACCGGTTATTCACCCACAGCGAGAACGCAATCACCAGGCCGCCGAGCGCCAGCCGCCCGAGGTCCGCATCCCGGTTCCAGATCAACAGGTTAATCAGCAAGCCGGCCGGCACCAGGGCATTATTCATGATCGCCAGGGTACCAGCATCCACCTGGCAGCCGCCGCGGTTCCACAGATACAGGCCCAAACCAGAAGCCGCCAGGCCAAGCCAGGCCAGAATCCCCCACTGCAAGCCGGTAGCCGGCAGCTTGTCCGGATTGCCGAAAACCAGGAACGACGGCAGGGCGATGACCAGCGCGCCAAAGAAGAAATAACCGAAAGTGCGGTAGCCCGGCAGCTCCAGCGGGTAACGCTGCATTACATGCTTGTAGCCCACCTGGCCGGCGGCAAAGGTGAAATTGGCCACCTGCAACAACAGGAAACCAGTGATGTAGTCTTCGCTCAGGCCGTCGTAGCGGATAATGCCGGCGCCCAGGGTGGCGATGGCCGCAGCCAGCAGGGCCACCGGGGAAAACCGGCGGTACAGGGCATCGTCCAGCAGGGTGACATACAGCGGAGTGAAGATGGTGAACAACAGCACTTCCGGCACCGTCAAGTAACTGAACGAGCGGTACAGGCACAGGTAGGTGATACCGAACTGCAGCATACCGGTGGCCATGATGCCCAGCTTCATGCCTCCGGGAACACCACGCCAGCGGGTCAGGGGCAGGAATACCAGAGCTGCCAGCAACACCCGGCTGAGCACCGCAAAGTCGCTGTCTACCCGGCCAGCCAGGAATTCACCAATCAGACTGAACGAGAGTGCCCAGAGAATCGTAACCAGAACCAACAGTTTCATCGCACGCCACCTGCAAAAATCCGGGCTGCTACTTTACTGATTTCTGCCGGCAAATGCAGTTTCTGAAGGCGTGCTTGTCCCTATAAGAACCAACACCGGCGATAGGGTATGATCTGCAGCCAGCCAAGGCCCCTATACGCACCGCACACAAGCCCGGAAACCCATGGACGATAACCACCAACCGTTACCAGAAGCCCGGCAACCGCTGGTCAGCCGCACCCTTACTGAATGGAAAACCCTGGCTATTCTGGGCGGCCCCATCCTGATTGCCCAGCTGGCCCAGATGGCCAATGGTGTCATCGATACCGTGATGGCCGGCCACGCCAGTGCCGAAGACCTGGCCGGTGTCGGCATCGGCAGCAGCCTGTGGATGCCGCTGTTCCTGTTTTTCATGGGCCTGCTCGGCGCGCTGCAACCGATCATTTCCGGCTACAACGGTGCCCGCACCACCGGCAAGATCATGCCGGCTACCTGGCAGGGGCTGTACATCGCCCTGGCCGGCACCGTAGTGATGGTGCTGTTGCTGACCAACGTACAGCCGGTGCTGTCGATGCTGAAGATGGAGCCCACCACCGCAGGCATAACCCAGGGCTACCTGGATGCCTTCGCCTGGGGCATTCCTGCCATGCTGCTGATGAACGCCCTGCGAGGCCTTACAGATGGGCTCGGGCACACCCGGGTGATCATGGCATTTTCGGTGCTCAGCACCCTGATCAACCTGCCCCTGAACTACATTTTCATCTACGGAAAGCTCGGCCTGCCGGCCATGGGGGGCGTGGGTTGCGGCTGGGCCACCTCCTTGTCGAACGGAACGGCGGCCATCGCCCTGCTGGTGTACCTGAACTACAGCAAGACCTTCCGGGCCTTCCATATACTGGCAGACTGGGTGAAACCGAACTGGCAGGGCATCCGTTACATTCTGCGCATTGGTGTGCCGATCGGCTTTACCATTTTCGTAGAAGCCAGCATGTTTTCGGTTATTGCGCTGTTCCTGGCTCCGCTGGGGCCGGTGGTGGTGGCAGGGCACCAGATTGCCCTGAACGTGGTGTCGCTGTTGTTCATGCTGCCGCTGAGCATCGGAATGGCGCTGACCCTGCGAGTCAGTTTTCTGATCGGCGCCCGGGCCCCGGACACCGCCCGGCTGATTTCCCGAAGCTCGCTGATCCTGGCCTCGGCCATCGCCCTGATCTTCGCCAGCGCCCTGTATGTGTTTTCCGGGCCGATTGCGGCGCTGTATTCCAGTGATGCCGAGGTACAGGCGGTCACTGTCCGGTTGCTGACCTTTGCCGCCATGTTCCAGATTGCAGACGTCATCCAGGTCACCTGCATCAGCGCACTCCGGGGTTACAAGGACACCCGCATCCCCATGTTTATCATGCTGTTCTCGTTCTGGGGAATCGGCTTGCCGCTGGGTTACTTTCTGACCTTTACAGACGCACTGCTGCCGGCGCTGGGCGCGGCCGGATTCTGGGTGGGACTAACCGCGGGGCTGACCTCCGCCAGCTTGCTGCTGGGCTGGCGGCTGTTCCGGTACCGGCCGGCACCGGAACCGGCCTGAGCCAGGGCGTCTGCATAGACAATCCGGTCACGGCCGGATTCCTTGGCTTCATACAAGGCGTTGTCGGCACGCCGCAGCCAGCTGGCTACACTTTCGCCATGGCCCAGCAATGCCACACCGAAGGAAGCCGTGACCGCCCCGCCCGGGTGCTTCAGCCGCCGGCGCAACAATTGCTGCAGGTTGGTCATCACCGACTGCAGCCCCACGCCATCTACACCCGGCAGCAGCAGGACGAACTCCTCGCCGCCATAGCGGAACAACTGGTCTGACTTGCGGGTATTGTGTTCGATCAGCGCGACCAGCTCGGTCAGCACACTGTCGCCGACACCGTGGCCATAGTCGTCGTTGATGGTTTTGAAATGATCCAGGTCCAGCAGCACCAGCGCGTAGGACTGCCCGGTCTGCTCGGCGTTGGCGGCCGCCAGGTCCAGCGCTTCGTCCATCGAACGCCGGTTTTTCACCCCGGTGAGGGGATCAATGGTGGCCAGGTGTTCCAGGCGCACCCGCTGGTTCTTGTTCCGGTAAGCGAACACATAGGCACAGGCACTGACGACAACTGCCGTGGAGGCAAAGGACCACATCTGCACCTGGGAGCTGAAGGCCTCTCCGAACGACATCAGCACCAGCACCGAGGCAATATTCAGCACAATGGCAATCTTCGGTGCCACCAGGAAGAAGGTGGTTACCAGGCAGGGATACAACCAGAACAGGCCCGGCTCGCCCACCACATAGCCAACCGATACCGCACCGCCGCAGGCCACCAGGGCCAGCACCATGCCGCCCACCCGGGTGTTGCCGGTCAGCCAGCTGTAAATCACTCCGAAGGAAATACCCGCAAGGATCACCGTATCGAGCAGGCCCGCCATGGTGTTGCCCTGCAGGAACCGAAGCACGGCAAACGGCGTAATCCCCAGCACGGCACTGGCGCCGAGCAGGGTAATGATGGACAGGCGAAAATCGTTCTTCAAACGATGCAGCATGCGGAACCGGATCCGACAAAAGTCTTATTTGGGAATCAAGAATAGCGCAAGCTAATTGAGCGGTCGCCGCGCGACAACGATTCTTAACAAATCTCTACCCGAACAAGCACGCATCTCACGAAGAACTAATAACTTGGCGTGAATTCCGGAAACCAAACGTTACGCAAAAACCGGGGCAGTGAATTTATACTGAATGCAATCCAGATATTGTTTATCCAACCAACCCGCAGGCAGGCACCCAAATGACCGACAAGGAACCCACCAACACCGGCCAGGAGGCACTCAATGCCCGACTGGAGCAGGCCAACAAACAATTGCTGCAATCAGAAAAACTGGCGGCCATCGGCCAGCTGGCCGCGGGGGTTGCCCACGAGATCAACAACCCGGTGGGCTATGTCTATTCCAACCTGCAAACCCTGGAAAACTACCTGAACGACCTGTTCCGGCTGACCGACGCCATCGACACCGCGGCATCGCTGGAGGATCTGCGCCAGATTCGCCACAACATCGATTACAACTACCTGCGGGAAGACCTGAAAGACCTGCTGAGCGAATCCCGCGAGGGTATCGAACGGGTAAAAACCATCATCTCGGCGATGAAGGACTTCTCCCACATCGAGGAAGAAGAGTTCAAGCAGGCCGACCTGCACCGGGGTATTGAAACCACCCTGAACGTGGTGAACAACGAGCTCAAATACAAAGCCGAGGTTGTCCGGGATTTCGGAGAGCTGCCCCACGTGGAGTGCATTGCCTCCCAGATCAACCAGGTGATCATGAACCTGCTGGTGAACGCGGCCCACGCCATCGAGGATTTCGGCAAGATCACCATTCGTACCCGGCACCAGGGTGATAGCGTTACCCTGGAAGTGGAAGACACCGGAAAGGGTATTGCCAGCGAGCACCTGAACCGCATTTTCGAGCCGTTCTTCACCACCAAGGGCATCGGCAAGGGCACCGGGCTGGGGCTGTCGCTGTCTTTCAACATCATCAAGAAGCACAATGGCGAGATCGAGGTACACAGCGAGCCCGGGCAGGGCACCCGATTCCGGATTACACTGCCGGTAACACAACCGGAACCGCTCCGGCACACACATCCCAACCAGGATACGGAGAACCCTGCATGATCAGAATCCAGCTGGTCGACGACGAGCCGAACGTTCTCAACAGCTTGCGCCGCCTGTTGCGCCGCCAGGACTGGCAGGTCGACGCCTTCAGCGATGTGGAAGAAGCCCTCGAAGCCCTTCTGCAACACGAGTACGCGGTCATCCTGTCAGACTACAAGATGCCCATGGCCGATGGCGTCACCTACCTGAAATTTGCCAAGCAGAAGCAGCCGGATGCCGTGCGCCTGGTGCTCAGCGGCCATGGCGACAGCGATTCCATGGTCAAGGCCATCAACCAGGCCGAAGTGTTCCGCTACCTGACCAAGCCCTGGGACGACCACGAAGTGGTAGCCGCCATTAGCTCCGCCATCGGCCTGTATCAGCTGCAAAAAGAAAACCAGCGCCTGCGCAAGGAAAACGACGCCCAGCGCGCCATGATCAGGGCCCGGGAAGAAGAACTGCTGCGCCTGGAGGCCGACAACCCCGGCATTACCCGGGTGCGCCGGGATGCCGATGGTTCGGTACTGCTGGACGACGATGCGGGGTCTTCCGACTGAATGGCGGTTTCTTCTGGCTTCAGCCCCTGGCTGATTCTGCTCATTGTCAGCGCGTCGATACTGGTGGTGGCCCTGGCCATTGCCAGCTACCGGTTCTGGAACCAGGCCCGGCAGCGTTCGGCGTCACTGGAAGAGCTCAATAACACCCTCAACTACCACTTGGAGCAGGAACGGGCGCTGCGCTACATCAACGAGCGCTTCCTGGAGTTCTCCCGGGATATTCTCTGCTCCATCAGTGCCGATGGCACCTTTTTGCAGATCAGCCCGGCCTGTCTCACCATTCTTGGCTACAGCCCCGAAGAGCTTCAGGGCCAGCCCTACCGCCAGCTACTGGTGCCGGAAGACCGGGCCAGTACCGAAGATGAAATGGCCAGGTTGATCTCCGGCGAACACGACAAAGCCATCGAGTTCCGGGCCCGGTTGAACCACCGCAACGGCCAGGTCATCACGATTGCCTGGATTGCCGAGTGGTCTCCGGAAGACCAGATCCTGTTCTGCGTAGGCCGGGACATCAGCAATGAACTGGTGGCAGAAATCCTCACCCAGGAACGGGAACAGTTCTTCTCGCTGTCACCCGACATGTTCTGCATCATCGACCTGAACAGTTATTTCTTCGAGCTGAACGCCCACTTTGTCGACACCCTGGGCTACACCCGGGATGAACTGCTGGGTACGTCCTACCTGGACCTGGTCCATGCGGACGACCGGGAAGCGGTCCAGGAAGCCGTATGGGCACTGGGCGAAGGTGCGGAAATCAAAGACCTGGAGGTTCGTATCCTCAACCGGCAGGGAGGCATCCACTGGGTCGACATCAACGCCATTATCAGTGCAGACGACCTGATCTACGTGGTGGCCCGTGACACCACTGCCCTGCGCAACGCCATGCAACAGCTGGAAGACACCATGAAAGAGCTGGAGCGCAGCAACCGGGAGCTGCAGGACTTTGCCTTTGTGGCCTCCCACGATCTGCAGGAACCCCTGCGCAAGATACAGGCGTTCTCGGACCGCCTGATTGCCCGTTCCGAAGACCTGGGCGAGCGGGAAAAAGACTATCTGCGGCGCATGCAGTCTGCCGCCGGGCGCATGCAGGCACTGATTGAAGACCTGCTGTCCTATTCGCGGGTAACCACCCGGGCCAAGCCCATGGTGGCCTGCAACACCAACGAAATCCTCAGCGACGTGCTGGTGGATATGGAAACCAGCATCAGCCGGGCGCAAGGCCGGGTAGAGGCCGAACCGCTGCCGGCAACCTGGGGCGACGCCACCCAGTTGCGGCAGGTGCTGCAGAACCTGCTGAGCAACGCTATCAAGTTCCACGCCCCGGACCGGCCACCGGTGGTTCAGGTGCGGGCCGAAGACATCACGAACGATGCCTGGACCCTGGTGGTCAGCGATAACGGCATCGGCTTCGACGAACGCTATGCGGAAAAACTGTTCCACCCGTTCCAGCGCTTGCACCAGAAAGAAGGCTACCCGGGCACCGGCATCGGTATGGCCATTGTGAAAAAGATCCTGGATCGCCACGGAGCATCCGTCAGCCTGAACAGCCAGCCCGGTACCGGCACCACCTTCCGTATCCGCTTGCGCAGCGGTCAGGGAGCGGCCTGATATGACCCGCAGCAACCGCCCGCCGGTGATCCTGATCGCCGAAGACGATCCGGACGACCAGCTGATGCTGCAGGATGCCTTCGAGGAAACCTGTGAACACTGCCAGTTGCAGTTTGTCTCGGACGGCGTGGAGCTGATGACCCTGCTGCTGGACGCACAAAGCCGGGGGCAGCTGCCGGACCTGTTGCTACTAGACCTGAACATGCCCCTGAAAGACGGCCGGCAATCGCTGGCGGAAATCCGCTCGGAGGCCGCCCTGCAACAGCTGCCAACGGTTATCCTGACGACCTCCAGAAACGATGAAGACCGGGCCTTTTGCCTGGCCCGGGGGGCCAACGACTACCTGGTGAAACCGTCCAGCTATACCGAACTGATCGACATCGTGAAATCCCTGGCAACCTGGTGGGAACCGCAATGACCGACGCGATACTACGCGTGCTGCTGATCGAGGACGACGAAGACGACTACCTGATCACCGAAGACCTGCTGGCGGAAGCCAACCCGGGCAAAACCCGGCTGACCTGGCACAACAGCCTGGACGATGGCCTGGCAGCCCTGCACCTGGAAACCTTTGATGTGGCCCTGGTTGACCTGCGCCTGGGGCCGGATTCCGGCCTGGACCTGATCCAGCAGGCGAAGAACGAAGGCATCACCACCCCGTTTATCCTGCTGACCGGCCAAGGCGATGAGGAACTGGATGCCCGTGCCGTGGAACTGGGGGCCGCCGATTACCTGGTCAAGGGCCGTATCGATGGCCACGCCCTGTTGCGCAGCATTCGCTATGCCATCGACCGTGCTGTCGCCACCGAAGACCTGGCCAGCAGCGAAGCCCAGTACCGGCTGCTGTTCGAGAATAACCCCACGCCCATGTGCCTGGCGGCGCCGGGCAGCGGCCGCATGAATGCCATGAACCAAGCTGCACGCACGCTCTATGGCGTGGTGCCAGAGGAAGTGACAGGCCTGAACATTGCCGACCTGGCCGATCAATCCCTCACCGCCGAGCCGGATGGTGACGGTATGGTGCTGCAAGCGGGTGCAGGGCTGGAACGCCACCGCACCAGGGATGGCCGAAAGCTGATTGTCGAAGTGGCCAGCCAGAACATCACCATTGGCCACCACGAACTGGCCCTGTTCACCCTGACCGACAAAACCGCCCAGATCGAAAACACCCGGCAGCTGAAACTGCTGCAACGCTGCATTGAAACCAGCTCCAACGGCATGGTGGTAGCCGATGCCCGAGCCGACGACATGCCACTGGTTTACGTAAACCCCACCTTCGAGCGCATCACCGGCTACAGCGCCGCTGAGGTCCTGGGCCGCAACTGCCGGTTCCTGCAGGGCGATCCGTCCGATGACAGCAACATTCAGGCGCTGGAGACAATCCACCGGGGCCTGGCCAACGGCGAAGAAGTGTCGGTTATGCTGCGTAACTACCGCAAGGACGGCACACCGTTCTGGAACGACCTGTACCTGTCGCCGATCCGCAATGAACGCAACGAAATCACCCATTACGTGGGCGTACAGAACGACATTTCCGAGCGCAAATCCATCGAACACCAGCTGGCCTACAACTCCAGCCACGATGTGCTCACCCAGCTGCCCAACCGCACCCTGCTGGAAGACCGGCTGACCCAGGCCTGCCAGTTTGCCCGGCGCTACAACCGCCACGTGGGCGTGCTGTTCATTGACCTGGACGGTTTCAAGCTGATCAACGATTCTCTGGGCCACCGTACCGGCGACCAGATCCTGATTGAAGTTGCCCGCCGGCTGAAAGGGCTGGTGCGCTCCGGCGACACCGTGGCACGGGTCAGTGGCGATGAATTTGTGGTGGCGCTCTCGGGCCTGACCCACGGCAGCGATGCCCAGATGGTGGTGGAACAGGTGATGAGCACCCTGGCCAACCCTTACCGGATTGGCGACGTTACCCTGCACCTGACCGCCAGCATCGGCATGACCGAAACCGACGGCAACATCAGCAGCCCCGCCGAACTGATCCAGCAGGCCGACCTGGCCATGTACCAGGCCAAGCAACTGGGCCGGAACACCTGGCAGTGGTTCGAAGAAGCCATGAACACCCAGGCCGGCTACCGGGTCAAACTGCGCAACCAGCTGCAAGACGCCATCGATAACCGGGCGCTGACGCTGTACTACCAGCCGATGATCGACTCCCGCACCGGCCAGGCCCGCTCGGTGGAAGCGCTGGTGCGCTGGGAACACCCGGAACTGGGACTGGTATCACCAGCAGACTTCGTGCCGCTGGCAGAGGAAACCGGGCAGATTATCGCTCTGGGTGAATGGGTGCTGGACCAGGCTTGCCGGGATATGGTCAAACTCCATGCCGCCGGCTTCCGGGACTGTTCGGTGGGTGTGAATATCTCGCCGGTGCAAATCCGGAAAACCGATTTTCTGGCGACGGTCAAACGGGCCCTGGGAGAATCCGGCCTGCCAGCCCAGGCGCTGGACCTGGAGATGGTGGAGTCTGCGGTCATCAATGACACCAGCCAGGTCGTCGACACACTCCACAAACTCCGGGAGCTGGGTGTACAGATCTCGATTGATGATTTTGGTACCGGTTTTTCGAGCCTGACCTACATCAAGCAGATGCCCGCCAACCGGATCAAGATCGACAACTCGTTCATCAAGGAAGTCATCAAGAACCGGAGTGATGCCGCCATCACCCGGGGCGTCATTTCCATGGCCCACCACCTGTCGCTGGAAGTGGTGGCTGAAGGGGTGGAAACCGAGGCCCAGGCCAACTTCCTGCGCCGCAACCAGTGTGACCTGCTGCAGGGCTATGCCTTCTCGCGGCCCATGCCGTTCGGGCAGCTGACCGAATATATGAACCTGCACGGACATCGCGGGGCCGGCGGCAGTGATAATGCAGAGGAAGAGCAGAAAACCGTCCTGCTGCTGGACGATGAGGTGAACATCATCAAGGCCCTGACCCGGACCCTGCGCCGGGATGGCTACCGGATTCTGTCATCCACCAGCATCATCGAAGCCTTCACCCTGCTGGCGGAAAACGAAGTACAGGTGATCATTTCAGACCAGCGCATGCCGGAAATGTCCGGCACCGAGTTTCTCAGCCAGGTGAAAGCCATTCACCCGCACACCGTGCGCATTGTGCTGTCCGGCTACACCGACCTGAAATCCGTCACCGAGGCCATCAACCAGGGCGCAATCTACAAGTTCCTGACCAAGCCCTGGGACGAAAAACAGCTGCGGGAGCATATCCGGCAGGCGTTCAAATACCACGCCAATATGCAACCGCAGACCTGATGCGTCAGGCCACCAGGCCCAATGCCCGGGCGTGGTGGTTCAGGTGGTCATCAATGAACGAGGCAATGAAGAAATAGCTGTGGTCGTAGCCCCGGTGCATGCGCAGATTGATGTGGTGATGGTGCTTCTCGCAGGCATCCGCCAGCGCTTCCGGGTTCAGCTGCTGCTCCAGGAATTCATCGGCGGTGCCCTGGTCAATCAACAGGGGCAAGCGCTCCTCGGCCCCCGGAATCAACCGGGTGGCATCCCACTCTTCCCAGCGTCCCTGGTCTGACCCCAGGTAACCGGTAAAGGCTTTCTGACCCCAGGGGCAGGCCATCGGGTTGGCAATGGGTGCGAACGCCGACACGGATTTGTAGAAACCGGGATTCTTCAGGGCACAAATCAGAGCACCGTGGCCGCCCATGGAGTGCCCGCTGACGGCCCGCTCACCACTCAATGGCAGTTCGGTTTCCACCAGCTGCGGCAATTCCTTCACCACGTAATCGTACATCCGGTAATGGGGTGCCCAGGGCTGCTCGGTCGCGTTCACATAGAAGCCGGCACCGGAGCCGAAATCGTAGCTGTCGTCTTCACCCGGCAGGTTCAGGCCCCGGGGGCTGGTGTCCGGGCAGACAATCGCCAGGCCGAGCTTTGCTGCCAGCTTCTGGGCGCCGGCTTTCTGCATGAAGTTCTGGTCTGTGCAGGTCAGCCCCGAGAGCCAGTACAACACCGGTACCGGCTTGCCATTGGTGCCCAGTGCCGCCGGGGGCAGGAAAACCGCAAATTCCATCACACACTGCAGCGTGGCCGAGGTATGGCGATAGCGGCGGTGTTCGCCGTCAAAACAGACGTTGGTCGATAACAGTTCCATAGCAGTCCTGATTCTGTTGAATGGGTACCTCAGTCCTCGGCACTGGCAAAGCGGGATTTCTCCATGGTGTAGCCTGCCTTTGCCAGCTGGGACAGGATGGCTGTACGGGTAACAATACCCACCAGTTTCCCATGATCAACCACCGGATACACTTTCGGTTTACCGGCACCCAGGTTCTGGGCCAGGTCTACCACCGACATATCCGGGGATACCGTCAGCGGGTTATGGAACATCACGTCGTCTACCATGGGCTCGCCTTCGCCATGGTAGTTACTCACCAGCAGTGCATGAATGCAGTCCTGCTCCGACACAAAGCCCAGCACATGGCGCTGGTCGTCCACTACCGGCAGCCCGGAAACGTGGTTCTCAAGCAGCGCCTTCACCACCCGTGGCAGCGGTGTGCCGCAGCGAATGGGTTCAATATGGTTCCACATGACTTCGGAAATCTTCAGTGAGCGCATCAACTGCTCCCCTCGGTGTCAGATTCAACTGGCCGGAAAGCGATTCCGGTTACCCTAAACATAGGCAATTCGCCCGCAAATAGGAAACCACGGCGGCAAAAACGGTTTACATGAACAAATAGTCGACTAAACTCAAGGAGTTATGCCTTAACAAGGCCAAAAAACATAATAGATCCGTGGCAAAAACCGGGAGTCTCCATGGAAGCCATTTCAAATTTTGTTAATGATATCAACGGGCTGGTTTGGGGCCCGCCCATGCTGGTCATGATTCTGGGTGTCGGCCTGTTCCTGAGTATTGGCCTGAAACTGATGCCGATCATGAAACTTGGCGCCGGCTTCCGGCTGATGTGGAGCGGTCGGGCCCGGGGCGATGAGGACGACGGTGACATTCCGCCGTTCCAGGCCCTGATGACGGCGCTGTCTGCCACCGTGGGCACCGGCAACATTGCCGGCGTGGCCACGGCGGTCTTCCTCGGCGGCCCTGGTGCGCTGTTCTGGATGTGGCTGACCGCCCTGGTGGGTATGGCCACCAAGTATTCCGAAGCCGTATTGGCCGTTCGCTTCCGGGAGGTTGACGAGCGCGGCAATCACGTGGGTGGCCCCATGTACTACATCCGAAACGGCCTGGGCAGCAAGTGGGCCTGGCTGGGTGTATTGTTTGCCGTCTTTGCCTCGATCGCAGCCTTCGGCATCGGCAATACCGTACAGGCCAACTCGGTGGCTGATGTGCTGGCAACCAACTTCAACCTGCCGCACTGGGTAACCGGCGTTATCCTGATGGTCCTGGTGGGCCTGGTGCTGATTGGTGGTATCAAGCGCATCGGCCAGGTCGCCAGTGCCCTGGTGCCGTTCATGGCGGTGTCCTACGTGCTGATCGGCCTTATCGTCCTGGCCATCAACGCCAACGCGATTCCGGACGCCATCAGCATGGTATTCAGCTACGCCTTCAGCCCTGCCGCAGCCGAGGGTGGCTTTGCCGGCGCCGCAGTGTGGGCGGCCATCCGCTTCGGTGTGGCCCGGGGTATTTTCTCCAACGAAGCCGGCCTGGGTTCTGCACCCATTGCCCATGCTGCGGCCCAGACCAAAAACCCGGTCAAGCAGGGCATGGTGGCCATGCTGGGCACCTTCATCGATACCATCATCGTGTGCAGCATCACCGGCCTGGTCATTATCACCTCCGGCGCCTGGACCTCCGGTGAAACCGGTGCAGCCCTGACCTCACTGGCCTTTGAAACCGGCCTGCCGGGCTTCGGTAACTATGTGGTCGCCATCGCACTGGCCATTTTCGCCTTCACCACCATCATCGGCTGGTCGTTCTACGGCGAGCGCAGCATCGAGTTCCTGTTCGGGGTGAAAGCCATTGTGCCGTACCGGGTGCTGTGGATCATTGCGATTCCGGTGGGTGCCACGGTGAACCTGGGCTTTATCTGGCTGGTAGCAGATACCCTGAACGCCATGATGGCGCTGCCTAACCTGATCGCCCTGTTGCTGCTCAGCCCGGTGGTGTTCAAGCTGACACGGGAATATTTCGAGAAGCAAAAGGCTGCCGGTTACCGTTAACCGCCAGGGATTGTCATAAGGATGTGACCAAAGTGTTGGATGATCCGGGTCAACTACCCCTTGTTATCCGGATCATCCGGTACCAGAGTTACTGGTAGACACTGGCAAAGTGGCCGTACAAAAACCGTGCAAAGGAAAGGAGACTGACTATGACCTTGCGTCTTGGAGATACCGCACCGGATTTCGAACAGGAATCCAGCGAAGGCACCATCCGGTTCTACGACTGGCTCGGCGACAGCTGGGGCGTGCTGTTCTCTCACCCGGCGGACTTCACACCGGTTTGCACCACCGAACTTGGCCTGACCGCCAAGCTGAAGGACGAGTTCGGCAAGCGTAACGTCAAGGCAATCGCCCTGAGTGTCGACCCGGTGGACTCCCACCAGGAGTGGATCAAGGACATCAACGAAACCCAGGGTTGCAGCGTTAACTTCCCGATCATTGCCGACCACGACAGCAAAGTGGCCAAGCTGTACGACATGATCCACCCCAACGCTGACAGCACCCTGACCGTTCGCTCGCTGTTCGTGATCGACCCGAACAAGAAGGTGCGCCTGATCATCACCTATCCGGCCTCTACCGGTCGTAACTTCAACGAAGTGCTGCGGGTGATCGACTCGCTGCAGCTGACCGACGAACACAAAGTGGCCACCCCGGGCAACTGGGAAAAAGGTGGCGATGTGGTGATTGTGCCGTCCCTGCAGGACGAAGAGGAAATCAAGAAACGTTTTCCGAAAGGCTACAAGGCCGTTAAGTCCTACCTGCGGATGACACCAGACCCGTCCTCCAACTGGAGCGGCGACTGAGCCTCCGGTTCTGTATAGCAGTCACGAAAAGGGCAGGTTGAACACCTGCCCTTTTCTGTTTCAGGCTTACCAGCTGGCCGGCACCCGGCCTTCACGGATACGCTGGGGATGATCCCCCACATCCACCCGGGCAATCTCGCTGGCACTGTCGATATCAATCACCGACATCTGGTCGGTACCACTCCAGGAAATATAGCAGCGGTCACCCTTGGCATTGGTGGTTACCCAATAGGGCTTCTCACCCAGCCCGGTCAGCACCCTGTAGTCGAAGGTTTCCCGGTCCACAATTGCCACGTAATCGCTCATGGTGCCGGCGACACACAGGGTGTCGCCTTTGCCGTTCATGGCAATGCCGTGGTGGGCGGAATCGTTGATGTAGAGCTCCCGTGGCATATCCGGTACCAGGTTTGGCAGCGCCGCCCGGCGGGTGACCACGCCCTGCTCCATGTCGTACTCCACAAAGCCGTGCAGGAACGACAGCTGGAAGTAGAAGAAGCGTTCATCCGGTGTATGGGCCATGGGCCGGATGGCGGGGCTCAGGTCACTGTAGCCGGCCACATCCAGTTTTTCGGCAAAGTCGAACTGCTCGATGATTTCCAGGGATTCTGCATCCACCACCTGGAACCGTCGCTCGCCCTTGGTGAAATCCATCAGGTTCTTGTCCAGCGGGGTGAAAACGTGGCCGATGCTGGCGTGGTAAATCTTGCTGCCATCCCTGGAATAGACATTTTCGTGGGGCGAATTGCCGGTCGGGAACTGGCCGATTTCCTTTTTCGGCGAACACTTGTACCTTTTTTAGGCAATCAGACACATGACGCAACTGACACCCGGCCCGTCATTTCGGCCAACTGCAGGTATAAAAAAAGGACAGGTCTCAGCCTGTCCTTTTGATTTCAGTCGGTTACCCGGTTGGTATCAGAACGCCGGGACTACCGCACCTTCATACTTCTCCATGATGAAGTCTTTTACCGCATCGGACTTCAGGGCGTTGGCCAGCTTCTGCATGGCTTCGCTGTCCTTGTTGTCCGGACGGGCAACCAGGATATTCACATAAGGAGACTCGGCACCTTCAATCACCAGGGCATCTTCAGACGGGTTCAGGCCTGCTTCCAGCGCGTAGTTGGTGTTGATCAGGGCAACGTCTACCTGGTTCAGGATACGCGGCAGCGTGGCGGCTTCCAGTTCCTTGAAGTCCAGGTCTTTGGGGTTGTCGGCAATGTCACGCGGGGTGGCGGTGATCTTGCTCTCGTCTTCCAGGGTGATCAGACCGGCTTTCTGCAGCAGCAGCAGGGCACGGCCGCCGTTGGTGGGGTCATTGGGGATAGCCACAACCGCGCCGTCTTTCAGCTCGTCCAGGGACTTGATCTTGCTGGAGTAGGCGCCAAACGGCTCAACGTGGACACCGGTGACAGTCACCAGGTCTGTGCCGCGGCCGGCGTTGAATTCATCCAGATACGGCTGGTGCTGGAAGAAGTTGGCGTCCATACGCTTCTGGTCGACCTGGATGTTCGGCTGTACGTAGTCGGTGAAGACTTTCACGTCCAGCTCAACGCCTTGTTCAGCCAGTGCCGGCTTCACAAATTCCAGCAGTTCCGCATGGGGAACAGGGGTAGCAGCTACCGACAGCTTTTCAGCGAAGGCGGCTGAGGAGAAGGTTGCTACGGCAGCGATGGCTACCAGGGTTTTCTTCAGATTCATCAAATCTCTCCTTAAAGCATTAACGAATGCATCATGTTCGGGAATACGGCCGGTGGCCTATATCAGACTCCGCAGGTGAGTCCGGTTACTTTCTGCTGAAATACAACACAAGGCGGTCACCCGCCATCTGCAACAGCTGTACAAAAATCACCAGCAAAGCGACGGTTATCACCATCACATCGGTTTGAAAACGCTGGTAACCGAAGCGAATGGCCAGGTCACCTAGGCCACCGCCACCGATCACGCCAGACATGGCTGCGTAGGACACCAGCGTGATGGCAGTAACCGTAATACCCGCGATAATGCCGGGAAGCGCTTCCGGCAGCAAGGCGCCGAAGATGATCTGCCTTACGTTTGCTCCCATGGCCTGGGTGGCTTCGATGATGCCGCGGTCGACTTCCCGCAGGGAGGTTTCCACCAAGCGTGCGAAGAAGGGTGCGCCACCGGCCACCAGCGGCGGGATGGCCCCGGCTACGCCCAGGGAGGTGCCGATCAGCATGACGGTGAACGGGATCATCACGATCAGCAGGATGATAAAGGGTACCGAGCGCAGTACGTTGACTACAAACGACAGCACCGCGTAGGCCACCGGTTGTTCCAGCAGCTGGCGTTTGCCGAACAGGAACAGCAGTACGCCGACGGGCAGGCCGATCAGGACGCTGAACAGCAACGACATACCGACCATCACCAGGGTGTCCCAGCTGGCCCAGCCGATTTCGGCCCAGTCTACGTTGCCCATCAGGGTTTCCATTAAAGCTTCCATCAGCGCACCACCTCCACGTGAACGTCGGCGGCTTCCAGCGCCTGCATGGCAATGTCGAGATCACCGCCCACCAGTGACAGGGTCAGCTGGCCGTAGGGGGTGTCTTTAATGTGGTCGATCCGGCCGGACAGGATGCTGAAATCCACACCGGATTCCCGGGCCACGCTGCCCAGCAGCGGCTTGTAGGTGGATTCGCCTTTGAAGGTCAGTCGCAGGATGCGGCCGTTGGCTTTTTGCAGGTCTTCCTGCAGTTCGTCGCGGTCTACGTTCTCGCTTTCGAACACGAAATCCCGGGTGGTGGGGTGCTGCGGGTGCAGGAACACGTCGCTCACCGGGCCCATTTCCACTACCCGGCCGGCGTCCATCACCGCAACCCGGTCGCATACCCGGCGTACCACGTCCATTTCGTGGGTGATCAGCACGATGGTCAGGCCCAGTTCCTTGTTGATGTCGCCGAGCAGTTTCAGTACTGACTGGGTGGTTTGCGGATCCAGGGCGCTGGTGGCTTCGTCACACAGCAGGATGGTCGGGCGGCAGGCCAGGGCCCGGGCAATGCCCACGCGCTGTTTCTGGCCGCCGGACAACTGGGACGGGTATTTGTTGGCATGTTCGCTCAGGCTGACCCGGGCCAGCAGTTCTTCCACCCGTTCCCGGATCTCGGTTTTCGAGTAGATACCCGCCAGTTTCATGGGGAAGGCGATGTTGTCGGCCACAGTTTTGGACGACAACAGGTTGAAGTGCTGGAAGATCATGCCCACTTTGCGGCGGAAAGCCCTGAGCTCGGCGGCGCTGTAGCGGGTGATGTCTTCGTTATCGATCAGGATGCGGCCACCGGTCGCTGGCTCGAGCATGTTGATCAGGCGGACAAGGGTCGACTTGCCCGCACCGGAATGGCCGACGATGCCGAATACTTCGCCGGTTTCTATGGTCATACTGGTGGCATGCAACGCGGGGATCGCCCGGCCGGCCACCTGATACGACTTTTGTACCTGGTCAAATACAATCACGGTCAGTGCCCTGGTTCAGTGCCTTGAGGGTGCAAGATAAAACCGACGATTATAGCCTATTCGCTGATCAAACCCGAATCACTGCCGTGTGTACTTGCCCTTATCCGTCAATGCAGGGCCCGCATCTGCCGGGGGTAGAGCGCAGCACTCACTTCCGGCTCTTCCAGCAGGTTTGCCAGTTCCTGGTCGATGTCGGTTTGTTCGCCTTCTTCCGGCAGCGGCTCGAACAGAGTACTGAGCCAGGCCGCCACGGAGGGCGCGTTATCCCGTTCGTAGTCGGTGGACAGCGCCTTGATCCGGCGGAAGCCGATGATGCGCTGGTGCCGCGGGTCGCGGATTTGTTCGAAGCCACGCCAGTAAATCCTGTCGCGGGTGTGCAGCTGTACGAACAGGGTGTCGATGGGGCCTTTGTCGTCGTCTGCATTCCCGTCATCGGCTTCTGAAGCCTGCACGTCGGACTTTTCAGACTCTTCGGGTTCTTCGCTTTCAGCCGGCTTGCGGCGGATGGTGGTCCAGGCCGGGTAAAGCACAGCCACCGCGTCGGCTTCTACATGCTCACGGGCGGCACGCAGAATCAGGCCCCAGCGGGCCTTGTCGGCATCGGTTTCCAGGGAGTTGATGGGCAGGTCGTAGCTCTCATCGCTGGAGAGAACAATTGCCATCATCGGGGCATCCAGCTCCCCCATGGCTTCGGCCTGTGCTACGGATACCAGATCGTCGATTGCCATCGATTGGTTCATAAGATGCTCGCCTCCTCGATGCCATCAGGGTGGTCAGGGAGCGGAGTCCCTGCCCTACAGCATAGCCTGTTCCACATGGAAAGATAAACGTGGAGTTTGTTGGCCCGGATCACAACCCCTGACCAACAAATCCGCACAGTTTCTTCAGAATGCCGATTCCAGACGCTCGTAGTTGGCAAACCAGGGGTTGGCTTCCTCCAGCTGGGCGGCCAGTTGCAGCAAGCCGCCTTCACCGCCGTGGGCCGCGCCGAACTGAACGCCCACCGGCAGCCCGTCGCGGGTCCAGTGCATGGGCACCGACATTGCCGGGGTTCCGGTCAGGTTGGCCAGCTGGGTGAAGGGGGTGCGGGCCAGGCTTTCCAGGGCCATCTGGTCTACCTGTCCTGAACGGTGTACCAGTTTGCCGGCTTTCAGGCCCAGCATCAGCCGGGCGACCAGCTTCAGGTGCGCCGGGGTATCCATCTGGCCAATCTGTGCCGGTAACTGGCCGGTCGTGGGGCTCAGGTACAGGTCAAAGCGGTCGAAGAACGCCCCCAGGGCCCGGGCAAAGTCATTCCACTGCTGGCGCCTCCGAACGTAGTCCGGCAGAGGCATGGTGCGGCCGAGCATTCCCAGCAGGCGGGTTTCCAGTTCAAAGTCTTTATCCGTGGCGCCGAAACGTTCCCGGGCGCTGTCCATCAGGGCCGAGACTTCCCCGAAATACAGGGACAGGTAGCACCGGGCCAGGGCCATGCCGTCAAAGTCCGGACGGGCGTATTCCACCTCATGCCCGAGCCCCTCCAGCATTCTCGCGGTTTCTTCCACCGCCGCCACGCATTCCGGGGCCACGTCGGTGTCGTAGGGTGAGGAGGTGAACACACCGATTTTCAGCTTGCCGGGGGATTGCTGCATCTGTTCGAGAAACGACGATTCGGGCGCAGGAATGCGGAACGGGTCACCGCTGGCGGGGCCGGCCAGCACATCCAGCATGGCCGCGCTGTCTCGCACGGTGCGGGACACCACGTGATCGGTGGAGGCGCCGGTCCAGGCCTCACCCATATGCGGGCCCACTGAGATGCGGCCCCGGGACGGTTTCAGCCCGAACAAGCCATTGTAGGCGGCCGGAATACGAATGGAGCCGCCACCATCGTTGGCACCGGCCATGGGCACAATGCCAGCCGCCACCGCAGCACCGGAACCACCGCTGGAACCGCCGGGGGTAAGGTCGGTGTTCCAGGGATTGCGGCTGGGGCCCCAAAGCTCGGATTCCGTCACCGCCTTCAGGCCGAATTCCGGCGTAGCCGTGCGCCCCAGAAACACCAGCCCGGCGTTGCGGGCACGGCGCACGAATTCCGAATCCCGGGTCGGTACATTGGTGCTCAGGGCCCGGCTGCCATAGCTGCAGGGATGGCCGGCCTGCTCCTGGGCCAGGTCTTTCAACAGTATCGGCACGCCGGCAAAGGGCCCGTCCTCAGGGAAACCCTGTTCCAGGGCTTCGGTGAACTGCGGATGACATATCGCGTTGAGTTTGCCATTCACCCGGTTGGCCCGGTCGATGGCCGCTTCGGCCACTTCCCGGGCGCTGACGTCGCCCCGGCGAATCAGGTCAGCCAGTGCGGTGGCATCAAAGCTCAGATATTCAGACTGTTTCATCGGCAACCCTGCTTGTTGTTTTGTGGTGCAATCCGGCTGGACATTTCGGGTGTAATCCGGAAACTCCGGAGCTTACGACAATCGTTAGGTGAGTGCCATGGATCTGCTGTTCCCGGAAGCCCTGAGCACGGGCGTGGGATTATTCCTGCTGGCGGCCTCCGCCGTTACCTCCATGCTGACTGCCGTGCTGGGCGCCGGTGGTGGTGTATTGCTGCTGGTGCTGATGGCCACCTGGATTCCGCCAGCGGCGATTATTCCTGTCCACGGAATGATCCAGCTGGGCTCCAACACCGGCAGGGCAGTACTGACCTTTCGCCATATAGACTGGCGGGTGATTCTCGCCTTTGCGCCGGGTGTTGTGGCGGGGGCGGCCCTGGGTGCCTGGTTACTGGTCAACCTTCCCGCTCACCTCTGGCAGCTGACCATTGCCGGCTTCGTGCTGTATCTGTGCTGGGGCCCGAAACTGCCCAAGGCCTCTTTCGGGCCGGCCGGTATTTTCCTGGCCTCGGCCATCACCAGTTTTATCAGCCTGTTTGTGGGTGCCACCGGTCCTTTGGTAGCCGCATTCATCAAGCAGATTCACACCGACCGTTTTAAAACCGTATCCACCTTTGCCGCCGCCATGACCCTGCAGCATGCGCCCAAAGCCCTGGTGTTCGGCTTTGCCGGCTTTGTGTTCTCGGAATGGCTACTGTTCATTGTCGCCATGATTGCCTGCGGCTTTGCCGGCACCTGGCTGGGGCTGCGCCTGCTGAACACCATGACCAACCGCTGGTTCAGCCTGGCGTTCAACGTGGTGCTGACCCTGTTGGCACTGCGGCTGTTATGGCAGGCGGCGCAGTCAGCCGGCTGGTTCGGCTGACACACCTCCGCACTGTTTCGAAAAGCAGCCAGCCCGTTGCAACACATTCGCATTCCCACTTGTAATTCTAGTGATAATAGTTATTATTTAGTTCTGTTTTCATTTTTCCGAGTGTTGCTTCATGGAACCCTTCAGCGCCGTAGCCGAGCCCCTTACCGAACTCAGTCCGTTAAACCAGCTGGTCGACATGGGCGGCCCGATCATGGTTGTGCTGATTGCCCTGGCGGTGATCGGTACCGTTACCTTTGTTTACCTGATGCTGTACGGCAGCTTCTACGCCCCACGATACACCCGCAAGCTGCGCACCCTGGTAGACCAGTGGCAATCTGCGCCGTCGGACACCCGCCCGGAACAGGTGCGCCAGCAAGCCGGCTTTTTCGGTCGCGGCAACCCGCTGATGCACCTGCTGGTAAATACCATGAGCGCCTGCCAGACCAACCCCAACACCCCGGCCGTGCGCGAGACCGCCGTGCGGGATGCCCAGGGTGCACTGGAACCCTTTGAAGCACCGCTGAAAATCATCGAAGTGATTGCCGCCCTGGCTCCGCTGCTGGGCCTGCTGGGCACCGTCATGGGCATGATGGAAGCCTTCAGCGCCATGGCCGCCACCGAAGGCCGGGCCAACGCCAGCCAGCTCAGTGGCGGTATCTACGAAGCCCTGATGACCACCGCTGCAGGCCTGATAGTCGCCATTCCCTTTGCCGCCCTGGCCGCCTGGATCGAATTCCGCCTGCGCCGGATTCACAAGACCATCAACAGCGCACTGGTCAGCGTGTTCAATGTGGTGCCGTCGGGTGAGGCCGCCGGCGCGCCGCAGGCTGTCCCAGCGGATGAACCCTCAAAAGCCGCTGACACCCGTAATTATTCCGGCAACGACAGCCCGCGCTTCGCCCATGCAGCTGGTTGAACCCCGGCCCAACCGGCCACTACCGATCCGGATTACACCGCTGATTGATGTGGTGTTTATTTTGCTGGTGTTTTTCATGCTGACCACCCGCTTGCTGCCCGTGGACTACCTGGAGCTGGGCAATAACACTGAAAGCCGCAGCAGTGTGACCGGCGAGCCCCTGCCTGAGCTGCAGGTAACCGCCAGCGGCCAGGTAGTGTGGCAGGACAACCGCTACAGCCTCGGGGAATTACTGGAAGCACTGAAGGCAGCCGGCATCCGGGAAGCCAACCTGGGCACCACCGCCGATACCCGCCTGGCAGATTTCACCCGCACCCTGAGCGCCCTGGACAACGCCGGCGTGGAAGCGCACTGGAATCGCCAAAGCACCAACGACCTATGACAGAACTGGTTCCTCCTCCATCAACCTCCGGCAAAGGCCTGCTGGACCGGGTTGAAGACGCCCTGCTGCCGCTGATCAACCTGGTGTTCCTGCTGCTGATCTTCTTTATCGTGGCCGGCCAGCTGACCAACGAGCCCCTGCCCGAGCTGCCCGGTGCAGCCCGACAGCAACAGGAACGTGCCCCCGAAGCCGACCTGATGGTCGCAGCCGATGGCCAGTGGAAAGTGCAGGGCAAGGTGCTGGGCGAAGAACAGCTGCTGGCCGCCCTGCCGCAACCCGATGACAGCAATCCCCTGAGAATTGCCGCAGACCAGTCGCTTACCATGTCCGACCTGGAAGCGCTGCTGTCCGTCCTGGAGCAGGGCGGCTACACCGAGGTTCTGCTGCTGACGGAGCCCGGGCAATGATGCCGCAACACAAGGGCTCCAAGTTGTTGTTTCTGGTGCTGGCCATAGCCGCTGCCGGCTTCGGGCTGACGCTGGCGGCACCGGACAAACCCATACCCCTGGCTACCCTGGGCGACAGCGCTGTGAACACCGCACCGGCTATCAAGATCAGCCTGGCTGGCCGAAAAACACCTGCGCCGGTGGAAACACCCGCGGCTCCCCCTGCCAAGCCAGAGCCCGCGCCGAAACCGAAACCCGAGCCCAAGCCGGCCCCCAAGCCAAAGCCCAAACCCGATCCCAAGCCCGAACCGGCTCCGAAACCCGAACCTCGGCCAGAACCTGAACCCGAGCCAACACCGGAGCCTGCTTCGGAACCGGCACCCACGCCGGCAGAGCCTGCCCCTGCGGCCGATATTTCAGAAGCGACTGAGACATCCGGGGAAGAGGGCGATGCCTCGGAAAGCCAGGATGCCGTGCCTCTGCAGACCGCCGGCAACTCCGCCGACGTGAACAGCTATCTGAGCAAACTCAGCCGCCACCTGGCCCGCTACTACGACTACCCGCGCCGGGCCCGCCGGCTGGGTCAGCAGGGCACACCGGTGATCGTGTTCGAGTTCACCCGCACCGGCGAGTTGCTGAACCATTCGCTCCGGGACAGCTCCGGCCACCGCCTGCTGGACGATGCCGCCCTGCAAATGCTGGAACAAGCCGCACCGCTGCCCGCCGTGCCGCCGGAAATGCGGGGCCGAACCTTTGCCTATGCCCTGCCGGTTCGGTTCAGTTTGCGCTGAAAATGCACCAGTGCCACGCAGGCTGCACTGCATCAGTGCTGCTGACCGCGCCAGGACTAGCCGGCTAACCATGCGCACACACTCGCCTTGCTATTGAAATCACCGCTTTTTCTTTAGAACTTCCGAAGCTGGCACGAACCCTGCAGAGACTCCTTCAGCAGACCAGCACTCTGCCACACCGAAAATGAACGACTTCAGACGACGGCGTCTGCTCACCTTCGCTCTCAGCGCGAATCGTGAGCGGCGCCTTTTTTTTGGCGCCGGCAACCGCGTCAGAAAACCAGGAGGAATCCGTTATGTCCTACATTCTGCCTTCCGAGTTCGTCACCAAGATGGTCGACGCCGGAGAATCGAAAGTCTCCATGGCCACCCGGGATGTCCTGATCCGGGCCTTCATGGCCGGCGCCATCCTCGCCCTGGCCGCCGTCTTTGCCATCACCGTCACCGTCCAGACCGGCAGCCCGCTGGCGGGCGCCATGCTGTTCCCGGTCGGCTTCTGCATGCTCTACCTGATGGGCTTCGACCTGCTCACCGGCGTGTTCATGCTCACGCCGCTGGCGCTTCTGGACCGGCGCCCGGGCGTGGATACCCGGGGCATTCTGCGCAACTGGGGCTGGGTGTTTCTCGGTAACTTCGGCGGCGCCCTCACCGTGGCCGCCATCATGGCCTTCGTCTTCACCTACGGCTTCAACACCGAGCCCGGTGTGGTAGGCGAAAAAATCGCTTCCATTGGCAAAGCCCGCACCCTGGGTTACGCCGAACACGGCGTAGCGGGCTGGTTTACCATCTTTCTGCGGGGCGTGCTGTGTAACTGGATGGTGTCGATGGGCGTGGTCGGTGCGATGATCTCCACCACGGTGCAGGGCAAGGTACTGGCCATGTGGATGCCGATCATGCTGTTCTTCTACATGGGCTTTGAGCATTCCATCGTCAACATGTTCCTGTTCCCCTTTGCCCTGCTGATGGGCGGCGAGTTCGGCATCATGGACTACTTCGTCTGGAACGAAATTCCGACCGTACTGGGCAACCTGGTGGGCGGTTTGTCCTTCACCGGCCTGACCCTCTACGCCACCCATATACGCACCGCTCCCAAGCGCTGCCCGGTCACGCCTGCCGTTAAAGAACGCCAAGTTCTGCAATCAGCCTGACACACCGCTCCCTGGGCAATTTATTGCCCAGGGAGCAATTCCTCGCCCAACCCCCAGGCAACACCTTGCCACGACGCTCCCTCGATCTGGCCTAGCAGAAACCTATCTCCATGTTTTAATTGAGATTTCTAAAACTGGCACAGTGCTTGTTTATAACACCCCGTCCAGGGAACACCCCGGGGACATACATTCACTAAAACGTCATGGAGCAGACTATGCCAACTCCTTGTTATATCAGCATCGAAGGTAAAACTCAGGGCAACATCACCGCTGGCGCATTCACTTCCGATTCCGTAGGCAACATCTACGTTGAAGGTCACGAAGACGAAGTGCTGGTTCAGGAATTCAGCCACGTTGTCACCGTTCCGACTGACCCCCAATCCGGTCAGCCTTCCGGCCAGCGCGTGCACAAGCCGTTCAAGTTCACTTCCGCCCTGAACAAAGCCACCCCGCTGATGTACAACGCCCTAGCTTCCGGCGAAATGCTGCCGAAAGTAGAGCTCAAGTGGTACCGCACTTCCGTAGAAGGCAAGCAGGAGCACTTCTTCTCCACCATCCTGGAAGATGCCACCATCATCGACATCGACTGCAACATGCCCCACTGCCAGGACGCCGCCAACGCTGACTTCACCCAGCTGGTAACCGTTTCCCTGTCCTACCGCAAGGTAACCTGGGAGCATGCCGTTGCCGGTACTTCCGGTGCAGACGACTGGCGCTCGCCAATCGAAGCCTGATTTTTCAGGTTCGATCCTCGGAAAACGGCTGGCCTTCGGGCCGGCCGTTTTTGTTTTCAGCGGCAAATTACCTGAGAATACGGTTTGCACATTACCCCACAGCATGGGCTAAACCGGATCGATGACTTCTCTGACACCCTTACACTCTCAGCACACGCGAAAAATAGGCAGCCTCATGTGCCAGGCCACCCGGGACATTCTGTGGGCGCCGGCTGCAAGCTGGGTTCGAAAACAGAACCAGTGTGCAGGACTGGTGCTGCGCGTAGGCTCCGGGCAAGCCACTTACCACCGTTATGATCCCCGCAAGAAGCAACATCTGATCACCTACGGGGCCCGGATGATTGCCGCCAAGCATCAACCGGAAACCGCCCAGGGCTGGTTATCCACCCGGGAAATCCGGAGCCGCGGCTATTTTGAGGGGGAAGTGAGTGTGCTGAACCTGCTGGCGCACACCTGCTGCCATGAGTTTGCCCATTTGTTGCAGCACAGCGCCGGGCAGCGGCATTACGGCTCGGTGCATAACCGGCATTTCTATGAAGCGCTGGATGAGTTGCACCACAGCGGTGCCGCAAACGCCACCCGGCTATACCTTGCGGAACAGGCCAGCGGCTGCGGGATCGAGCTATCCACCGCGCCCTTTGAATTTCCGAGTCCCACTGCGGAGCATCGGCACTGGCAGGTGGGGGATTCAGTGGTATTCGGCGACGGCAGACGCGAAATTCAAGGCCAGGTGGTGCGCGTTAACCGCAAGACTTGCACCGTGACTGTCAGCCAGCATGCCCGGATCCTTCGTTACCGGGTGCCGCTGTCGCTGCTTCGGCGGGCTGCTGCGGCCTGACTCAGGCGGGTTCCCGGGCCCCAGTGCGAGCAAGCAGGTCCTGTATCTCCGGAAGGCAGGAGCCACAGTTGGTACCACACTTCAGGTGCTCGCCCAGTGCCTCCGGGCTGGCCATGCCCTGCTCAATGGCTTGGGCAATCTGGTGCTCACCCACGCCAAAACAGCTGCAGATAATCGGCCCCGCCGCCTCGCCTTCCACCGTCCCTGCTGCCAGTAACGACCGGCGTTGTTCCGGCCCCAGCTCACCGCTGCCGAAGCAACTGTCCAGCCAGTCCAGATCCGGCATGGTCTGAGCACAGGGTTCAACCAGTAACACGGCATCCAGTCGATCGCCGCTGAGCCAGGCGGCTCGGTAACGCTGCCTGGCGCGGTCCTCCATCACCATTTCCGGTTCCCGGGAAAAACACCCTTGCCCCCAGTCATCCCAGTTCATGTCATGGCCACCGGCGAACCACCAGCTGTGACTGTGGGGCAAGCGCTGGCGGCTCCAGTAGACAAGGGCAGTGGTGTCCAATGAAACATCGCTGGCGTCATTCAACATCAGCCTCGCCTGCCAGCAAGTCACCAGGGGCCGGATTGTCGCCACCCCGTGCTTGCCTTCTGGCTGGCCGGAGATGGGGTCCACAACCGGCCGGATCAGGCTGGAGGCCAGGGCAGCAGAGGCAAACCGGCCATTCCAGTGAATGGGCACAAACACTTCACCGGTACGCTGCCCGGTGCTGGCCCGCACCCGACCAACGTAACCGGCACCGCCCTGCCCACGCAGCAACGCCAGCGCGCCTTCCGTCAGGCCAAAGTTGGCAAGATCCGCCGGGTGCAGCTCAATAAAGGGCTCGCTGCGATGGGCAAGCAGTCTGGGGGCCACGGCCGTTCGGGTCATGGTGTGCCATTGGTCCCGGATTCGCCCGGTATTCACCACCAGTGGATACCGGGGGCTCGGTTGCTGCCCGGGCGGCAAACTGGACACAGGCACCAACCGGGCCCGGCCATCCGGCGTAGGGAACCTGCCGTGCGAAAACAGCCGGCGGGTTTGCATCCAGGCTCCTGGATTACCATCCGTAACCGGCCACTGCACCGGCGCCAGTTCGTCGTACTCCTTGTCACTGAGCTGAGACAACGCCGAAATATTGAACACACGCTCGCCCCCGTTTCCATAACCGGACAACGCAGCATGTTCACGAAAAATATCGGCCGGGGAACGGTAGTCGAAGGCTTGGGCATGGCCAAGGGCCCAGGCAACATCCCGCATAATCTGCCAATCCGGCCGGACCTTCTCCGGCAGGGATAGAAACCGCCGTTGGCGCGAAATGCGACGCTCCGAATTAGTCACCGTTCCATCTTTCTCGCCCCAGCCGGCAGCCGGCAAGAGGATATCGGCAAACTGCGTGGTATCGGTCTGAGCCACACAGTCCGAAACGATCAACGTCTGGCAACGGGACAGTGCCTGGTGAATCCGGTCAGTGTCCGGCAGGCTGACTGCGGGGTTGGTTCCCATTACCCAGAGCACACGGATCTCACCCCGGTGAACCGCCTCGAACAACTCCACGGCTTTATGGCCAGGCCCCTTGGCCATCTGCTCGCTGTGCCAGAAATCCGAGACCCGGAGCATGGCGCCCGGGGTGTCATAATCCATATGGGCTGCCAGGGTATTGGCGAGCCCGCCGACCTCACGACCACCCATGGCATTGGGCTGCCCGGTTAACGAAAACGGGCTCGCACCCGGTAGGCCCACCCGCCCGGTAGCCAGATGGCAGTTAATGATGGCATTGGCTTTGTCGGTACCGGCGACCGACTGATTAATACCCTGGGAAAAAGCGGTCACAGTGCGCCCGGTGTCTGCAAACCACTCATAGAAGCACCGTACATCTTCTGCTGCCAGATCGCAGCCGCTGGCCACCGCTTGCACAGAAGGGGCACAGGACCGGGCGATCGCCAGGGTTTCCTCGAAACCGTTACAGTGCTTTGCAATATAGTCATCCGCCAGCGCTTCATGATCCTGCAGCCAGACCAGCAAGCCGTTGAACAACAGGGTGTCTGTTCCGGGGCGAAGCTGAAGGTGCAGGTCCGCCAGGTCGGTCGTTGCTGTCTTTCTGGGATCGATGACCACCACTCTCCGTCCCTGACGACCTGCCGCACTCATCCGCTGGTACAGCACCGGGTGGGCCCAGGCGGCGTTGCTGCCCGCAAGCACCAGCAAGTCCGCCAGCTCAAGATCCTCGTAGCAGCCCGGGACACAGTCCTCGCCAAAGGCACGCTTGTGGGCCGCAACGGCCGAGGACATGCACAGTCTGGAATTGGTATCCACATGCGGAGTGCCGATAAAGCCCTTGGCCAGCTTGTTGGCAACGTAATAATCCTCCGTGAGCAACTGCCCGGAGAGATAGAAAGCCACCGACTCCGGACCATGCTCCCGCACCGATTCAGAAATGGCCCCGGCTATCCGGTCAATGGCCTCAGCCCACGTCACCTCACGCCCCCCGACCTTTGGCTCCAACAACCGGTTCGGATCCTCCAGCGTCTCGTGCAAGGCAGAGCCCTTGACGCAAAGCCGGCCGCCATTAGCCGGATGCAGGCGATCGCCCCCGACATCGCCGGAGGTGGCCAGCACACCGCAGCCAACACCACAGTAGGGGCAGGTGGTGGCAATAGAGTCCGTTGGAGTGTCGTGGTGTTTCATGCTGTTCCTCGCTTTTAACCAAAAAACCCGCCTCCCGGGTTCTGTTTCCAGAGCCGGGGGCGGGCTTCGTTGCCTGAGTTGTCTGTCTTTAAAGAAAGCAATTAGGAGGCCAGTGCACGCTTTGATGCCTGTAAGGGCCTTGAATGCCGCATGGTGCGCAGGTTGAAGCCAGGCTGCACCGTTAAAAAGATCCCGTGGAAAGCCTCTCGATTGGTGTTCACCTTGGTGCAATTGTCCATTTTCTGCACCAAAACCACCCCGGCACAGAACCGGGCGCCCCTGCCTGAACGACCAGAGATCCCGCAACCTACTGAAATACATGAATAGTTCCAAATGGCACGGCTTGTGCTGAGTAATTAGTGAACCATCACGACATCACAGCTCTCATTTACAGGCATCGGCGCCTGCTCTCCGGCAACGGAGGCAGGCGCTTTTTTTTGCGCGTCTGGAATGAAAGAACCGAGAGGCATCCCGATGAAGACAGTGAACCATTATGTTCGACCTTTACTGACCGCCACCCTGATCGGTCTGAGTTCCCTGGCCCAGGCCGAGATTGGCCCGGCGGAGAAACCCGACCTGAAGCTTGGCTTCATCAAGCTCACGGATATGGCCCCGCTGGCGGTTGCCTGGGAACAGGGCTACTTCATGGACGAGGGCCTGTTCGTGGAGCTCGAAGCCCAGGCGAACTGGAAGGTGTTGCTGGACCGGGTGATCACCGGCGAACTGGACGGTGCGCATATGCTGGCCGGCCAGCCGCTGGGCGCCTCCATAGGCTATGGCACCCAAGCCGACATCATCACCGCCTTCAGCATGGACCTCAACGGCAACGGCATTACCGTGTCCAACGATGTCTGGGAAGCGATGAAACCGAACCTGGAGATGGAAGGCGAGCGTCTGGCCCACCCGATTTCAGCCAGCGCCCTTAAGCCCGTGGTGGAGCAGACCCGTGCCAATGGCGAGCGCTTCCGCATGGGCATGGTGTTTCCGGTGTCCACCCACAATTACGAACTGCGTTACTGGCTGGCCGCCGGTGGCCTGAATCCCGGCTTCTACGCGCCCCAGCGCGGTGACACCAGCGGCACCCTCGAGGCCGACGTGCACCTTTCCGTAACGCCACCGCCGCAAATGCCGGCCACCATGGAAGCGGGCACCATCCAGGGCTACTGCGTGGGTGAACCCTGGAACCAGCAGGCGGTGTTCAAGGGCATCGGTGTGCCGGTGATTACCGACTACGAAATCTGGCCCAACAACCCGGAAAAGGTATTCGGGGTGACCGAATCCTGGGCGGAGCAATACCCCAACACCCACCTGCGTTTACTGCGGGCGCTGATCCGCGCCGCTTACTGGCTGGACGAAAACCAGAACGCCAACCGGGAAGCCGCCGTGGACATTCTGGCGCGTCCCAGCTACGTGGGGGCCGACAGGGAAGTCATTGCCAACTCCATGACCGGCACCTTCGAGTATGAAAAGGGCGATGTCCGGGAAGTACCGGATTTCAACGTCTTCTTCCGCTACCACGCCACCTACCCCTATCCGTCTGATGCGATCTGGTACCTGAGCCAGATGCGTCGCTGGGGACAGATTCCCGAGGCGAAATCCGACGACTGGTACATGAAGACCGCAGCCCGGGTGTATCGGGGCGATCTTTACGCCGAAGCCGCCCAGTCACTGATCGAGGACGGCCTGATGACCGCCAGTGACTTCCCGGACTTTGCCCAGGAGAACTTTGAACGTCCAGTGCAGGGTGAGCTGATTGACGGTGTACCGTTCACTCCGCGCCAACCCAACGCCTACATCGATCGTTTCAGTATCGGCCTGAAAGGGTCAGAGACACCGTGAGGGAGGGCTAAAAATGACTACGTTAAGTGCAAGAATCGGTCAGTCCATGGCCAGTGGCAGCCGCCAGCTGCTTTCCGGTATGCATCCGCGCGAATGGCTCACGCGGGGCAAAGAGCTGCTGTTGCCGCTGGTTGGTATTCTGCTCTTCCTCGGCTTCTGGCACCTGGCCGCACCGCAGGTGGAAACCTCCCTGGGGGCTTTCCCCGGCCCGGTGCAGGTGTGGGAGCAATCCGGACAACTGTGGCAGGAGCACGCCAGCCAGCGGGAGCGGGCCGATAAGTTCATCACCATGCAGGAGGAGCGTAATGCCCGCATTCTGGCCGACAATCCGCAGGCAGACGTCCGCATCCGGGATTACCCGGGCGCGCCCACCTTTCTCGACCAGGTGGTCACCAGCCTGCTGACCGTACTGGCCGGTTTCGCCCTGGCGTCATTGATTGCAGTGCCGTTGGGCATTGTCTTTGGCCTGAACCGGTACTTCCAGGCTGCGGTGAATCCCCTGATACAGATCTTCAAACCGGTCTCTCCGCTGGCCTGGCTGCCGCTGGTGACCATGGTGGTGTCCGCCACCTATGTCAGTGACGATCCGATGTTCGAGAAGTCGTTCCTGACCTCGATGATTACAGTCACCCTGTGCAGTCTGTGGCCGACGCTGATTAATACCAGTGTTGGGGTAGCCGCAGTGAGTCCCGATCTGCTGAACGTCTCCCGGGTACTGCGGCTGTCATTCTGGACCCACGTGCGCAAGGTGGTTTTGCCTTCGTCGGTGCCGATGATCTTTACCGGCTTGCGGGTGTCGCTGGGTATTGCCTGGATGGTGCTGATCGCCGCTGAGATGCTGGCGCAGAGCCCGGGGCTGGGTAAGTTCGTCTGGGATGAGTTCCAGAATGGCAGTAGCCAGTCTTTGAGTCGGATTATGGTGGCGGTGCTGGCCATCGGGTTTATCGGGTTTTTGCTGGATCGGGTAATGCTGTTAATTCAGAAAAAGGTGGCATGGAATGAATAAGACACATCTGGAACTAACCGGAGTCGAGATGGCGTTTGATACGCCGAAAGGACCCTTCGTTGCCCTGGACAATGTGAACTTGAAGATCCAGAAAGGGGAGTTTGTTTCACTGATCGGCCATTCCGGCTGCGGAAAATCAACGGTGCTTAACATTGTTGCCGGGTTACTGCAGGCCTCCAGGGGTGGCTGTGTACTGGACGGGCATGAGGTAAATTCGCCCGGCCCCGAGCGGGCGGTGGTGTTTCAGAATCATGCCCTGATGCCCTGGTTAACGGTGTATGAAAACGTGGAACTGGCGGTGCGGCAGGTGTTTCGCAAGTCGATGACCCGGCAGGAGCGCAAGGACTGGATTACCCACAACCTGGAGCTGGTGAATATGGCCCACGCCGCCAACAAGCGGCCGGGTGAAATTTCCGGGGGGATGGCGCAGCGGGTGGGCATCGCCCGGGCCTTGGCCATGAAACCCAGTGTGTTGCTGATGGATGAGCCGTTCGGGGCGCTGGATGCGTTAACCCGGGCGCATTTGCAGGATTCGCTGATGGAAATTCAGCAGGAGCTGAACAATACCGTGATCATGATTACCCACGATGTGGACGAGGCGGTGCTGTTGTCCGACCGCATTATCATGATGACCAACGGCCCTGCAGCCACGGTGGGGGAGGATCTGCACATTGATTTGCCTCGGCCACGCAATCGCGTGGCGTTGGCGGATGATACCAGGTATGTGCATTACCGGCAGGAGGTGTTGTCGTTCCTGTACGAGAAACAACGCAAGCTGGAGTCTCTGAACAGTCGGCGCGGCAGCAGTACAAAACCCGAAACGCCGGCCAGTAAACATTCAGCCACCGCTTGAGTGTGTGCAGGGGCGGGCTTTGCCCGCACCTGCCTTATCCCGATTTCAGCTTAATACCCCCGCCATGGAGACCAGTGCCCGGGCGACGTCCGGCAGCCGTTTACCCTGGTCCATGGCCAGCTTACGCAGCAGGCGGTGCGCTTCATCGTTGCTGATGTTGCGGTGTTCCATCAACAGCAAGACGGCCTTTTCCTGGGTACGGCGGTCTTCCAGGGCATCTTTGGCACTCTGCAATTCTTCGGACATCTGACGCAGGCGGCGGGTCTGTTCCTGAACCAGGTCAAAGATGGATCGGCCTGCCTGCTGCCCGACACCTTCCCCGGCCCATGCGTCGGCGGTTCCGGCATCTACACCGTTATCGCAGACCACCAGCACAGGCGTTGGTGAGGCATGCCGTTGTTCCAGCGAGGCCAGCAGGGTTTCCTGGTGAGCCAGGGAGTGGCGGGCTTCGGTGTAGCGTTGAACGCAGCGATGGTGAAAGGCGCTCTCCACCGAATCCTCAATCTTCTTCAAATCGTCCATACGGTCGGTCATCAGGTTAAACCAGCGGTCGGCCATCTCGTTATCCAGGGACTTGTAACGCCCGACCGAGACGGCCGTCTGTCGCATCCGCTCGATTTCCAGTTCCCGCGGGTGAGCGCGCAGGGCTTGCCAGAGCGACAGGCTGTCTTCGTTAGCAAAGCCGATAAACACCTCAAAGCACCGTTCCTGTGCTTCAACCAGGTGCATCATGCGCCGGGACAGTGCGTTATCGAAGTGCCCGCTGGAGAATCCCGCCGAGCCTGCGGCCCTCTCCTGACCGCAGTATTCCTTGCCATTCATCACATGCACCATGGCTACCAGCAGGCCGGCGATAGAAGGCTCGGCCACGGTTTCAGCCGCCTCGAAAACCACGGTAATCAGTTGATGAATACTGTCGCAAAACCACTCCGTGGCCTCCGAGACACTGGCCACCTGTTCATTCACTCTCTGCCGTAACCCCGGCAGTTGATCGAGGCTGTGCAGGGCGCTGGCGATGTGCCCGAGCAGAGGGCTGCTGACCGGATGGGTGGTGAGATCCTCCTGAATGTCTGCCAGTGCCTGCCGGAAGGTGGCGGCCAGTTGGTCGTTCTCGCCGGCCATGAAGGTCCGTTCCCGGGCAAAGCGCTGGCAACCGGACCCCAGATAAAGGTTGGTGGCACCACGCTCCCTTTGCAGGCCATGGACCAGGTTGCCAACGCTCTGCACCAACCGCCCCATCTGCAGAAAGTATTCCAGGTTACGGATCTCACACTGCCGGGAGGCCATCAGGAATTCCGCAGCCGTCGCTGGCGCGGTCACATGGGCATGGCGTTTGTTGTTCATGGTGCAGCTCCTGGTGTCATTACACAATTTGTTCCTGTCTGCCCGGTATGCAGCAATTTACAGGCCACCCCTTCCGGCCCAATCATCGTGCACCTCGCCCCATCCCGGGGCACCCTTTTCACTCTAACCAGCCCGTCTCCTCCATCGATTTACTGTAACTCATTGAATAACAATGGCATGGAAAGTTGGCACGAAGATCGCTAATCCTTAATCAAGGACGACTGTCCCGGCCATGGAATCAGGCCGGACCATCAGATCATTGTTGTTGGCATTGGTGCCGGACCATCTGTTCTCTTCGGAGAGCATGATGCTCCGGCTTTTTTCGTTGCTGGAGGAGTTCAATTCCATGGAACACACACAGGACAACCCGCTGGTGATCTGCGGCCACGGCATGGTCGCGCAGCGGCTGCTGGAGCAACTGGTAGCCCAGGGGCATCCGTTCAGCCGGATTGTGGTGTTTAACGGTGAGCCCTTCGCTGCCTACAACCGGATCCAGTTGTCGTCATTACTGGCTGATCAGATTCAGGAAACCGATCTGGAACTGAAACCCTGGCAGTGGTTCCGGAAACACAGCATTGAGGTGCACCAGCACGAGCCTGTCACCCATATCGATCCGGGCCAGCGCCAGGTAACAACCGCCTGTGGCCGCATTCAGCCCTACCACACGCTGGTGCTGGCCACCGGAGCGCGCCCCTCCCGCCCTGGCCTCCCAGGTGAAGACCTTGACGGCGTAATGAACTTCCGGGATCTGGCCGACACCCGCACGCTGATCCGGCAGGCTCAGGCACACCGGCGGGCCGTGGTAATCGGCGGAGGGTTTCTGGGACTGGAGGCGGCCGAAGGGCTGCGGGCCCGGGGCATGAAGGTTACGGTTCTGCACCGCAGCGGCCACCTGCTCAACCGCCAGCTGAACCCCATCGCCGGCGATATTCTGCGGCGTAGATTACAGCAACGGGGGCTGAATATCCGAACCGGCACCTCTCCCGTCTCCCTGCTCGGCAGGCATCAGGTCCGCGCCGTGGAACTGGGCGACGGAACGGTTCTGGCCACTGACCTGGTGGTTATTGCCACCGGTATTACACCTAACAAGGGATTGGCCGCTGACGCCGGCCTCACCTGTGACCGGGGTGTTCGGGTCGATCCGCACCTGATGACGTCCAGCCCGCATGTCTACGCACTGGGTGAGTGCTGCCAGTTTCATGGCCACACCTTTGGCCTGGTCGAGCCGGGTTACGAGCAGGCGCGCATCCTCGCACAGCATCTTTGCCAGGCGCCGGGCGCCGGGACATTCGAGCCCGGAGAGGTGGCCACCCGCCTGAAGATCAGTGATCTGCCGATTTTTTCCTGTGGCCGGATAGCCCCGGGTGAACACACCGAACTCATTGAGTGGCAGGACCGGACACGGGCCGTATACGGCCAACTGCTGGTGGATGGCAACCGGCTGACCGGGGCCATCCTGCTGGGCGACACCACCAACAGCCTCTGGTACAGCCAACTGATTCGCTCCGGCGCCAACATTTCCCGCTATCGGGACACCATCGCCTTCGGCAAACCCTATTGCGACGCAGCGGCCTGAGCCGTTGCCATGAGAGAGGACAACACCATGAGCAAACAAACCCTGATCGTGATCGGCAACGGCATGGTTGGCCATCACTTCCTGGAGCAATTCACCCAGTCGCCGGCTGCCGGGAGTTTTAACATTCTGGTGTTCGGGGAAGAGAAGCAACTGGCCTACGACCGGGTGCACCTGTCGGAGTACTTCAGTGGCTCCACCCATGCCGACCTGGCCATGGGCACGGCAGACTGGTACAGGGAACAGGGCATTGACCTTCGCCTGAATGAGCCGGTTACCGCCATCGACCGGGACGCCCGGGTGATAACCACCGCCAAGGGCGTCTATCCCTATGACGAACTGGTACTGGCCACCGGCTCCTATCCGTTTGTACCGCCGATTGAAGGCAACGACCGGGACGGATGCTTCGTGTACCGCACCCTGGACGACCTGGACGCCATTCAGGCCAGCGCCCAGTCTGCAAAAACCGGCGTGGTGGTGGGCGGCGGTCTGCTGGGGCTGGAAGCGGCGAATGCCCTGAAAAGCCTCGGCCTGCAGGCCCATGTGGTGGAATTCGCCCCGCGCCTGATGCCGGTGCAGCTGGACGATCAGGGTGGCGCCCTGTTGCGTCAGAAGATCGAGGACCTCGGCGTACAGGTGCACACCGAGAAAGCCACCACCGCCATCGTGCCGGGAAGCGGTGCGCGGCTACGGATGAATTTCTCGGATGAGAGCCATCTGGAGACCGACCTGATTGTGTTCTCCGCCGGCATCCGCCCCCAGGATACCCTGGCCCGGGCCTGCGGCCTGGAAGTGGGCGAACGCGGCGGGATTGTGATCAACAACCAGTGCACCACGTCCGACCCGCACATCCACGCCATCGGCGAATGCGCGCTCTGGAACAACTTTGTCTTCGGCCTGGTGGCGCCGGGCTACACCATGGCCCGCACGCTATCGGCGGCGCTGAACAACGACGCCAGTGCGGCCTTCACCGGCGCCGACATGAGCACCAAACTCAAGCTGCTGGGGGTGGATGTGGGCTCCATCGGCGACGCCCATGCCAAGACCCCCGGCGCCCGTAACATTCGCTTTCACGATGAGCAGGCCGGCCACTACCGGCGCATGGTGGTGAGCCAGGACGGCAAGACCCTGCTGGGCGCCATTCTGGTGGGCGATAACGGCCCCTATGACACCCTGCTGCAATACGCCCTCAATGGCATCGAGCTGCCGGCCAATCCGGAAGCCCTGATTCTGCCGGAGAGCGAAGGCGGTGCCCCTGCGCTGGGAGCGGACGCTCTACCGGACACGGCCTCTATCTGTTCCTGCCACAACGTCACCAAGGGCGATATCTGCGGCGCTATTGACGCAGGTTGCGCCGATCTGGGCAGTGTAAAAGCGGAAACCAAAGCCAGTACCGGCTGCGGTGGCTGCGCGGCGCTGCTCAAAAAGGTGGTGGACAGCGAGCTGGAAAAACGCGGCGTGGAGGTGTGCACCGATCTGTGCGAGCACTTCCCCTACACCCGCCAGGAGCTGTTCCATCTGGTCAAGGTAAACGGCATCCGCACCTTCCGGGGCCTGCTCAAGCAATACGGCAAGGGCCAGGGCTGCGATATCTGCAAACCCACGGTGGGCTCGATTCTGGCTACCTGCTGGAACGAGCACATCCTGGCCACGGACCACGTGCCGCTGCAGGACACCAACGACACCTTCATGGCCAATATGCAGAAGAACGGCACTTACTCGATTGTGCCGCGAATTCCCGGCGGCGAGATCACCCCGGACAAGCTGATCGTTCTGGGCGAGGTGGCCAGGGAATACAACCTGTACACGAAGATCACCGGCGGCCAGCGGGTGGATCTGTTCGGCGCCACCCTGACTGAGCTGCCGGAGATCTGGGAAAAGCTGATCGCCGCCGGTTTCGAAACCGGCCACGCCTACGGCAAGTCCCTGCGCACGGTGAAGTCCTGTGTGGGTAGCACCTGGTGCCGCTACGGCGTGCAGGACAGTGTGGGCATGGCGATCACCCTGGAGAATCGCTACAAGGGGCTGCGGGCGCCCCACAAGGTGAAGATGGCGGTGTCTGGCTGTACCCGGGAGTGTGCCGAGGCCCAGAGCAAGGACTTTGGGGTGATTGCCACGGAGAAGGGCTGGAACCTGTACGTGTGCGGCAACGGCGGCATGCGGCCGCGGCATGCGGATCTGTTTGCCACGGATCTGTCAGATGAGGAGCTGATTCGCACGATTGATCGGGTGGTGATGTTCTATGTGCGCACGGCGGACCGGCTGCAGCGGACGTCGGTCTGGATGGAGAATCTGGAGGGCGGTCTGGAGTATCTGAAGCAGGTGGTGCTGGAGGACAGCCTGGGTATCGGCGAGGAGCTTGAGCAGCACATGGCGGATCTGGTGGATACCTATCAGTGTGAGTGGAAGACCGCGGTGGAGGATCCGGAGAAGCGTAAGCGGTTCCGGGAGTTTGTGAATGCGCCGGAGCAGAAAGATCCGGTGCAGCGTTGGACTTCGGAGCGGGGGCAGCGGCGGCCTGTTTTGGAGGTGGCTTCTTCGTAGCCTTCTGGCTTGGGGGCGGAGCACGGGGGCCGGGGTAATTTTCTTCTGGAAAAAATAACTCGCTTTGCTCAGACATCTTTTTTCCTGCCAGAAAATTACCCCGACCCCCGCGCTCGCAAACATAAGTGGGATAGGAAACTGACATACATTTGGATTTTGGAGACTTTGCTATGAAAGCTCGGACTTGTTGGGAAGCGGTTTGTACGGTGGACGATCTGGTGGCTGACTCCGGCATTGCGGTTTGGACGGAGGACGGGCCGGTGGCGGTGTTTTATCTGCCACACCGGCTGCCGGCGCTGTTTGCCATCAGCCATACCGATCCGTTCAGTGGCTCGAACGTGCTGGCCCGGGGGATTACCGGGGATATCAACGGGGAGCCGGTGGTGGCGTCGCCGTTGTATAAACAGCATTTCAGTTTGCGTACCGGACAGTGTCTGGAGGATGACAGTGTGCAGGTGAAAACGTATCCGGCGCTGCTGGACGGCAATCGGATTCGGCTGGAGGTGCCGGTGGCTCAGGCGGCGTCGGTGGCCGCCTGAGCCCCTGGGGTCGCTGAACGGGCGTCAGCCGGGTTTGTTTGGGTCAATCCGGTGTCGGGCAAGTTGCGGTAGTATCATCTCTATCCTCAACAACACGAGATGCACCGTGACACCTCTCAGCCCCACCGACCAATTGTTCCTCTGGCTGGAAAAGCGCCAGCAACCCATGCACGTGGGTGGGCTTCAGCTGTTTTCCTTTCCCGAAAACGCCCCGGACGATTACGTTGCCCGGCTGGCGGAGCAGTTGCGGCAGCAGCATCAGGTAACCGCGCCGTTCAACCGCCGGCTGAGCTACCGGCTGGGCCAGCCGGTGTGGGTGGAAGACGATCAGCTCGACCTGGAGCACCACTTCCGCTTTGAAGCGCTGCCAACGCCGGGTCGCATCCGGGAGCTGTTGTCGTTTGTGTCGGCCGAGCACTCGCACCTGATGGACCGGGAGCGACCGATGTGGGAGGTGCACCTGATTGAAGGGCTGAAAGACCGCCAGTTTGCCCTGTACACCAAGGTGCATCACTCGCTGATCGATGGGGTTTCCGCGATGCGCCTGGCCACCCGGATGCTGAGCGAAAACCCGCACGAAACCGGCATGCCGCCGATCTGGGATATGACACCAAGGGCGCGTTCCGGTGGCGATGATGGCAGCCTGTCACTCTGGCGCAGCGTTGCCCACCTGCTGAGCAGCTCCGGCAAACAGCTGGGCACCATTCCCACGGTAGCGAAGGAGCTGCTGAAAACCATCAACCAGGCCCGCAAAGACCCGGCCTACCACTCCATCTTCCACGCCCCGCGCAGCGTTCTGAACCAGAAAATTACCGGTTCCCGCCGCTTCGCCGCCCAGTCTTACTGCCTGAAACGCATCAAGGCGGTGTGTGAAGCCTATGGCACCACGGTGAACGACGTGGTCACCGCCATGTGTGCCTCAGCCCTGCGCACCTATCTGATGAACCAGGATGCCCTGCCCGCAAAACCGCTGATCGCCTTCGTGCCGGTTTCCCTGCGCCGGGACGACAGTTCCGAAGGCAACCAGGTCGGTGTGATCCTGGCCAACCTGCACACCGATGAAAACGACCCCGGCCAGCGCCTGATGAAAATCCATCAGAGCATGCAGGAAGCCAAGGACCGCTACCGGCACATGTCGTCTGAAGAAATCGTCAACTACACCGCCCTGACCCTGGCCCCGGCGGCCTTCCACCTGCTCACCGGCATGGCGCCAAACTGGCAGACCTTCAACGTGGTAATCTCCAACGTACCCGGCCCTTCAGAACCCCGGTACTGGAACGGCGCCAGGCTCGAAGGCATGTACCCGGTCTCCATCGCCATGGACCGCCTGGCCCTGAACATGACCCTGACCAGCTACAACGGCCAGGTAGAATTCGGCCTCATCGGCTGCCGCCGGACATTGCCCAGCATGCAGCGAATGCTCGACCACCTGGAAGAAGGCCTGGCCGAGCTGGAAACCGCCGCCGGCCTGTAATCAGCCGAAACGGACTTCGTGGTTACGCTCGGAAACCTGGGTATTCAGGGTCCAGAAGTCGTACAGCACACCGATAAAGAACAAGCCGCCGGTCAGCAGATAGATCAGCCCGGTAATCCACTTGCCCATGTACATGCGATGCACGCCGAACACCCCCAGGAAGGTGAGCAGAATCCAGCTGATGTTGTAGCTGACCTCGCCTTCCTGAAAACGCCGGTCGGCCTGCCTGTCCATACTCGGAATCAGAAACAGGTCGATGATCCAGCCGATGAAGAACAGCCCTAAGGTGAAGAACCAGATGGTGCCGGTGATCGGTTTACCATAATAAAACCGGTGCGAGCCCAGGAATCCGAAGATCCAGAGCAGGTAGCCTATGACTTTGCTGTGGGTGTCTGGTTGTCCGTTCATCCTGGTTCCTTTTGTTTGGGTTCAAGTTTGGGTTCGGGTTCGGCTTGGGCCCCAGCCTTTTGGTTATGGGGGCGGGACTGGGTGGGTTGGATTATTTCTCCCTTGGAAAAAAGAACTCGCTGCGCTCAGACATCTTTTTTCTGGCGGGAGAAATAATCCAACCCCCCCGTCCGTCACAATATCGGGGCATAGGCGGGGAAGACAACTGCCAAAAACGGCAAAGAACAATGAAAATAATGTTCAGAAACAGTCCTGTCCCCTGTATTAACGGGTACGCCATCTAAAAGGCCAGCAGGGCGTGGGGTGGTGCCAGAGTTTTTTCTCTGAAAAAGATGTCTGAGCGCAGCGAGTTGTTTTTCAGAGAAAAAACTCTGGCGCCACCCTGCGACCAAGCTCCCAAGAACAAGGCGCAACAAATCAGGGCCCCACGTCCGGAGCCGGATCCACCCCACCTTCCCGGAATTCAGATGCAGACTTGCCGGTCCACTTTCGAAACGCCCTACTGAAGTTGGACAGGTCAGCATAGCCCAGTTCATAGGCGATCTCGCTGACGGACTGGGTGGTATAACGTAGCAGCTGGATAGCCCGGTCTTTCAGGACGGCTTCGACAATTTCCCGGTAACTGGTGTCCCGGTCCGCCAGCCGGCGCTTGAGGGTTCGGGATGAGACGTGGAATCGCTCGGCCATGGCTTCCAGGGACGGTAGCGGCCCCGGGGTCATTCTAAGCATGTTGCGGATGGCCAGTACGATATCGCCTTGTTCTTTCAGGGCCTTCTGCAGCTCGAATTCGCATTGGTCCCGGGCCATTTGGGAGGCTTCGGCGTCGGCCAGGCGCATTCTTACATCCAGCATCTGGCGCGGGAAGATCAGCATTTCTTCCGGCTGGCCGTAGTCGAACCGCACCGGCAGCTGGCTGGCAAAGGCTGAGTAACAAGCAGGTTCCGGGGCGCTCAGGCGTACTGAGACGCCGGGGAGCTTGCCGTCGGACAGGGCAAAGCCTTTGGCCTCGGCGTCGCTGCGGTCCAGTAGCTGCTCGGTCAGCAGAATCAGGGTGGCGCTGACGGTTTCGGCCAGGAAGTTGTACAACCCGGGCGCATCAAATTCGGTGCACAGCTGCACGAGCACCTGATCGCCAGCGAGGGATTGTTTCATGCTCAGGAACGGCGCCCGCAGTTGCAGGTAGCGGCGCACGGAATCCAGGGCGCCTTCAAAGGTGGGGCTGGTGAGGGCGGCGAAGCCGAGGGTGCCGTGGATGGTTACCCGCAGCTCCCGCGCCAGCTGGAAGCTCAGGCCATCCTTTCCGGCCAGTTCCAGTGCCCGCTGGGCCATGAGGATGGCGTCGGTGACAAACACGCGGCTGTCGTTGGCTTTGAGGTCTTCAGCGGTGAAGGCCAGCCCCTGATACAGGGAGCGGTCGTTATGGCCCAGCTTGCGTACGGTTTCTGCCAGTACCCGCAGGTAAACGCCCGGCACCAGAAACAGCCCTAACATCTGCTTCTCGGTGTCCGCTCCCGTTGCTGCCATAGTCTGTTCCTGAATTGATAAATGTCTGGTTACTGACTGTACCAGAACCCCATCAAAGCAACAGTGGGGCTGCGGGCCGCATGTTTGCCGTCATACCGGTCAATGCGGGGCTCCGGTGGCCCATTGTGAACGATGGCCGGCCCGTTTGCGCATTCAGCTTGTTGGTTGACTGGCCCACACTGGAGCCATGACATCAGCCAAAGCGTTCATACGCACAGGAGTAACAACATGCTGACCACGGCACACGCAAACGGCCAGACCAACGCCTCACATACCCCGGACAACGTCGCCATCAAGCCCCAGCGCATGGGCTTCGAGTTCGATGAGAAGGTGCCCCGCTACTGGCTGGATAACAATTATCTGATCAGCCACACCATGAATGCCCTGTCGGTGCTGTTCCCAGAAGGCGAGCAGTTTTTTGTGGATTCTGTGCGGGCGTTCCGCGATCAGATCAACGATCCGAAGCTGAAAGCCGAGGTTCGGGGTTTTATTGGCCAGGAGGCCATGCATTCCCTGGAACATATTGCCATGAACCAGCACGTTCGCGATCAGGGCATGCCGGTGGACGAGATGGAGAAGGATCTGAAGGTCATTCTGGACCTGGCCCGCAAGCTGCCCAAGCGGCACCAGCTTGCGGTGACCTGTGCCCTGGAGCATATCACGGCGATGATGGCGGATATGCTGCTGGAGCGGGACGATGTGCGTGAGGATATGCACGAGTCCATGCGCCCGCTGTGGGTGTGGCACGCCATTGAGGAAACCGAGCACAAGGCGGTGGCCTATGATGTGTTCCAGCAGGTGGGCGGCACCTATGCCGAGCGGGCTTTCTACCAGTTGTTCGCGACCGCGGCGCTGGGTGTGGTGGCTACCTGGTTTACCGGGCGGATGGTGATGAAGGATCGCAAGCATTTTTCGGTGAAGGGTGCAGCCAAGGGGATGTGGCGCATGTGGGGTAAGGATGGGGCTTTCTCTAGCCTGATTCCGGCCTGGGCGGAGTATTTCAAGCCGGATTTCCATCCCTGGGACAAGGACAATAGCGAGCTGATCGGGCGGTTTAAGGCACAGATTCAGCAGTATATTGCGCCGCAGTATAAGAGTGGGAATCGGCGGACCTTGCAGTAAGGTTTCTGGCTGGAGTTACGCTGGCGAGCGGGTTGGAGGGGCTTTCCTTTCGGAAAAAACAACTCGCTTCGCTCAGACATCTTTTTTCCTGCAGGAAAGCCCCTCCAACCCACTCTCCTGCTTGACCTGACTGACGACGAACTGTCTCCGACTGAACTTGAACTGTTGTGTGTTCTCCGGGCCAGTTATCCTACCTGGGCCTGCTTTGTCAGGCCTGACATCACGACTTCTCCCTTCTTCCACAGCCTCCATTCGCCGGGCTGGTAGACATCCCATTTTTCATCGGTGGTCAGGGGTTCTGTCACGATCACGCTGACGATGTCGTTGGGGGTGGTTTCGGATTCGAAGTCGACGGTGACGTCGGCGTCTTTTAGCCGGGCCGGGCCGAACGGAGCCCGGCGGGTGATGCTGGCCATTTTGGTGGTGCAGTGGGTGAACAGCCAGTCGCCGTTGCTGAGCAGCAGGTTGAAGACGCCTTCGCTGGCGTAGGCCTGGGACAGGCTCACGAGTCTGGTGACGACGTCTTCGAGCGGGGTGTCGCGGCTGCAGTCGCTGCGCAGGTGGTTGAGGATGTCGCAGAACAGGGCTTCGCTGTCGGTGTCGCCGACCGGCTCGTAGAAGCCGGGTTCGGGGCGGAAGCCGGTGAGTTGGCCGTTGTGGGCGAAGACCCAGTATCTGCCCCAGAGTTCACGGATAAACGGGTGGGTGTTGGCCAGGCAGATTTCGCCGACGTTTGCCTGGCGGATGTGGCAGATGGCGACTTCGCTTTTGATGGGGTGGGTCTGGACCACTTCGGCGATGCGGGAGTTGGCGCTGGCGTCGGCGTCGTGGAAGCTGCGCACGCCCTTGCCTTCATAGAAGGCCACGCCCCAGCCGTCTTTATGGGGGCCGGTGTCGCCGCCGCGGCGGGTCAGGCCGGTGAAGCTGAAGCACAGGTCGGTGGGGGTGTTGGCGCTCATGGCCAGCAGTTCGCACATGGTGGGTTCGGTCCTTGGTTGTTGGTGCTGTCAGCCTAAGGATACCCGATTCAGGCGGCACCTCCAGCCACCGTGTCCGTTTGCCCGGCCCGGGGTGCCAGGGCAGCGGGGGCTATGCGGTTTCGGCCTGCCCGTTTGCTACTGTACAGGCAGCCGTCTGCCACCGAAAACAACGTTTCGGCTTCCCGGCCGTGTTCCGGCCACTGCGCGATCCCGAAGGATGCCGTCACACTGATATTGGCGCCACCGCAGGTCAGTTGCTGACGGGCGATGCGCTGCCGGAGCTCATCCATCAGTTCATAGGCTGCCGCCGGTTTCGCATCACGCAGGATCAGTCCGAATTCCTCGCCGCCAAGCCGGCCCACGTAGTCGGTGGTGCGCAGTCGCTCGGCCAGGCACCGGCCAATGTGGCGCAGGACGATATCTCCCGCGTTGTGGCCGAAGGTGTCGTTGACCGCTTTGAAGTGATCGATATCCATCACCACCAGGGCAAAGCCAGTCCCGCTGCGCTCGCCTTCAGCGATCGTGCGGGCCAGGGTGGACTGGAAGGCAGAGCGGTTAGCCAGGCCGGTCAGGGTATCGGTGCGGGCCAGTTCCACCAGTTTCTGTTCAGCTTCCTCCCGGCGCAATTCATACATGTGCATGAAAATCTGCATCAATATCCCGCACAGCGTGAGGTTCAGAAGGTCAATCATGCCGCTGGCAGATTGCACGCCACCGAGGTACAGGTAATAAACCACACCACCTGCCAGCATGAATGGCACGCTGAGGATCATGCCCTCGCGCCGGCCCAGCAGCAAATAAGCCAGCACGGGCATCATCAGCACCCAGACAAACGCTGCCACCGAAGCATCAGGCAACAACATGATCGCGAGGAAGAAGGCAAAGAGTAAAATCAGGAAGGTGTAGATCCAACGCTGCAGATACGGCGTGGCGTCCAGGCGCATCGCCCCCAGAAACAGGAGGACGCTGGCACTGAGTTCGCTGGCGAATATCCAGGCATAGCCGTTAAACCATTGAAGCACGGCAAACACCGCCAGTGCAGACGCGGCAAACAGAAACAATAATCTGGCAAGTGAGCGACGATGATTATCCCGAAGACCGGAGCGACTTTGTTCCAGTGTCGCCCCCAAGTCCGGATGCTTAGGCGTTTTCATGCTGACCTTTCCCTGTATCAGCGTTGAGTATAGTCAGGAAAAACTGTCTGTAAAATAACCAGACAGTTATCCCCTAAAATGAATTACGCCCGCTTCAGATGTAGAGATTCTTGCGCGAAAAACGCTCCACCAGTGGCTGGTAGGCGGAGCCGAGCAGGCGGTTGATGGCGTCGATGCCCCAGGCATCCGGGCCCACGAGGATGCGGGATTCGTTTTTCAGAATGCCTTTCACGATGATTTCCGCAGCCTTTTCCGGGGTGGTCATGGCAATCTTATCGAAGCCTTTGCGCTGGGCTTCGCCGTTTTCGGATTTACCCATGCGGGCGGAGTTGGCGATGTTGGTGCGGATTCCGCCGGGGTGCACACAACTGACCTGCACCGGCTGGTTTTCCAGTTTCATTTCCTGGCGCAGGGATTCGGTAAAGCCCCGAACGGCAAACTTGGCCGCGTTGTAGGCGCTCTGCTTGGGCACGCCGATCAGGCCAAATACGCTGGAGACGTTCACCACATGGCCCTCACCGGATTCGATCAGGTGGGGCAGGAAGGCGCGGGTACCGTGGGCCACGCCCCAGAAGTCGATATCCATCACCCATTTGAAGTCTTCATCGGTCATCTCGCGAACGGAGGCCGACAGCGCCACGCCGGCGTTGTTGATGACCAGGTTAACCTGGCCGAAGTCCGCCCGTACCTGTTCGGCGTGGGCGTAGATGGCGTCGCGGTCAGAGACATCGAGAAGGTAAGAACGCACGTCGGCACCACCGCAGGCGGCCACGGTTTCCGCCAGCCCGGCTTCGTTAACATCAGACAGCGCCAGCCGGCAGCCTTTGGCGGCCAATACACTGGCAAGGGCCCGGCCGATTCCGGAGCCGGCTCCGGTTACCACAGCCACTTTGTTCTTGAGATCCTTCATGATTACGACCCTCTGTCTTGTTTTTGCTACTGATGCAGGTACTTTAATACTCCGGTACTGTAACAGCTGGGCCGCCATGCAAAATGGCATCACACGCCCCCTGAAACGGGCGCTCCGGCCACTTGATTCGACGACGGGATAAAACTGACTATGGAATGGAGTCTTACCCACTTCTGGCTGATTCTGGCCCTGGCCCTCAGCCTGGCCGAACTCACCTCCGGCGTACTGCTGTTGCTCGCCCTCGGCGTGGCGGCCGCACTGACCGCACTGGTGGCGTCTCTCGGCGCACCGTTTGAATGGCAACTGGTAGCGATGGGGGTTCTATCCGGCATTCTGGTTCCGGTGGCCATTCTCTGGATACGCCCCAGGTTCTCCCCCAAAGGGGTCGCCTACGGCACCACCGGCACCGGCGTGGAACACGGCAAGCTCTACCACTCTCAATTACGTGACTTTGACGGCACCACCGGCATTGAGGTCAATGGCGACTTCTATCGCCTGAAACTCGTGGACGGCAGCAGCCCTGCACTGCCGGAAGGCACGCCAGTGATTTTTGAAACCTTTGATGGCACAACCGCCATCGTGCACCTCGCACATCCCAACAAGGAGCAGTAAACATGGAAGCATTGATTACCCCGGGGCTGGTCATCAGCCTTATCATTGTCGCTGTTGGCGTTTTCGTTATTGCCAAGGGGCTGGTCATTATCCGGCAGTCCGAAGTCATGGTGATCGAGCGCCTGGGCTCGTTTAACCGGGTGCTGGAGAGCGGCATCAACATCATCATTCCGTTCATCGAGAAACCCCGCCCGATCAGCATGATCCGCTACATGCGCATGGGCGATGAGTATCACCCGGTCACCACTGACGAAGTCCGCATTGACCGTCGCGAAACCGTGATGGACTTTCCCGGCCAGCCGGTGGTCACCACCGACAACGTTACGGTAAAAATAAACGGGGCGCTTTACTACCAGATCATCGACCCCCGCCGGGCCGTATACGAAGTCGCCAATATGAGCCAGGCGGTGGAGGTGCTGGCCAAGACCACGCTGCGTTCGGTGGTGGGCAAGATGGAGCTGGACAAGCTGTTCGAATCCCGCAGCGAGGTCAACAATGCCATCCAGGCGGAAATGGAAGATGCCGCTTCGAAATGGGGCGTCAAGCTGACCCGGGTGGAAGTGCAGGACATCAGCATGCCCGAAGAAGTGGAAGAAGCCATGCGCCTGCAAATGGCCGCTGAGCGTAAGCGCCGGGCTACCGTAACCGAGGCGGAAGGCGAGAAATCCGCCGCCATTGCCATGGCTCAGGGCCAGCGCGAGTCCGCGATCCTGAACGCGCAGGGCGACAAAGAATCCGCGATTCTGCGCGCCCAGGGTGAGCAGGAGTCGATCCGCCTGGTACTCAACGCCATTGGCGATTCGGAGGAAAACAAGCGCACCGTTGTCGGCTACCTGCTGGGCCAGAGCTACATCAAAGCCCTGCCCACCATGGCGAAAGACGGCGAGCGGGTCTTCGTACCTTACGAATCCTCCGCCCTGCTGGGCTCCATGGGCATGTTCCGGGAACTGGCCGGCAGCCCTGAAGATGCCGTTCGGGACGCTCTGAGCCGGGACGGCCTGCGTGGTGGCATGGTGGCCTCAGCCGGCAACAGCTAAGCCATAAACCCGGTTACGGTGCTCGCTAGCCCAGCAAATGGTCCAGCGGGCGCTCGTAACTGGGTGCAAACACCTCCAGAAAGTACAGCACTTCCGGCAGTGCCTGCTGTTGCAGGCCATGGAGTATCTGCTCCGCCGCCGGCTCAAATTCCTTGTTGCCGGTCTGGATCTCGGCCCGGCATTTCAGCAGGGCTGACAGCCGGTCTGCTGCCTTGATCAGCTCTTTCTCCGCCTGGCCCAGCTGCGACTCCCGCACATAGGGAGCAAAATCCTCCCGCAAGTCATCGGGTAACAGCGCCAGCAGTTCTGCTTCGGCCTTGTGCTCGATATCCCCGAAGGCTTCCCGCATCACTTTCGAGTGGTACTTCACCGGGGTCGGCATATCACCGGTAATCACCTCGGTCGCATCGTGGTACAGCGCAGCAGCGGCGATGCGGTCGGCATTCACCGCCCCGTCAAAGTGCCGGTTGCGGATCAGCGCCAGGGCGTGGGCGATGGTGGCCACTTCCCAGGAATGGGTGGCCACGTTTTCTTCGATGGCATTGCGCATCAGGCCCCAGCGCTTGATCCAGCGCAGGCGCGACACATAGGCAAAGAAATGACTGGCAGCACGTGCCTTTAGACTGGCCATAAGCCTTCCTGATCCGGTGGTTGTTCAGCGTACATCCAGGTTGAATGGTACGGTCACCTGGCCCTGATCATCCACGGCCGCCTGCCGGGACGGCTCCAGGGTGAACAGCTGGTCAGAGGGCACACCATGGGTGTCCTGCAGCAGGCGGCGCACCGCCACCCCCCGGTCTGTGGCCAGTTTGCCCAGTGTCTCCGGTGGCAGCGACAGCTCACCATTGCGATAAGCCTGCTGCGCCTGCTCCCAGGCTTCACCGGTTACCGGTTCACCCCGGGCTTCACGCTCGGCTTTGAGCAGGGCCAGGCCATCGGCTTCGGCGGCTACGGCGCCACGGATATTCAACAGCAGGTCCGGCCGGTCATTGAGGGCGCCTGCCAGGGCAGACAGCTTTTCCGCCTCGCCGCTGGCCAGCTGCACACTGCCCGGCACAAAGCTTACCTGCCCCAGTTCTTCGCTGCTGAAACCGGCCAGGTCCGCCAGGGAGCCGAGCATGCTGAACGGCGAGGCCGCCGCTTTCACCAAGAGGTTCACAAAGGCCCGCATGACAATCTGGCCCACGCTGAATTGCGGGTCCGACAGGTCACCCTCGATGGGCAGGTCCACTTCAATCACGCCCTGGCGATCGGTCAGCAGGGCGAGCCCCAGCTTTACCGGGGCGTTGACCGCCTCCTCACTGGCCACCGCCTGGCCCAGTTCCATTCGGTCCAGCACCACCTGGTTCGAAGCTTTCAGCCGGGTTCCGGTGAATTCGTAGTCCAGGTCCAGTTTCAGTTTGCCGCTGTCCACGCCGTAACCCAGAAAGCGGCCGAAGTAGGGGGACAGCACCGGCAGGGCCAGGTCGTCCATATTCAGTTGCAGCTCGCTGGGGTCTTCCGTACCCAGGGCGCCCAGGGTGCCTTTGAAGGTGACCGGCGCCACGCCCGCCAGCCGGCCCTGCAAATTCACCGAACCCTGCTGGGGTGGCACGTTGCTGATGCCGGTTACGCTGCCGCTCAGGGTATCAAAGGTGGTGTTAAACACCGGCTCCATGGTGCGGTCGGTATAGGCTACGGAGCCTTCCTCCACCAGCAGCTCGCCAATGCGGAAGATAAAGTCTGGCTCGCCGGATTGTTCGGCTGCGCTGTCGTCTTGCGCCGCGCCGGCTTGTTCCGTGCCGGCATCGGCGCCGGTTTTGACAATGCGCTCCACGTTATGGGCACCGCCGGTATCCCGCACCAGGTTAAAGGCTGGCTGTACCAGGGTTACCGTGCCGATTTCCAGCCGGGCCGGATTAACGTTGAATTCCACCGGCGCCAGTCGCAGCAACTGCCAGGACACCAGTTGCCCGTCCTGGTCCGCCAGCCGCAGGTCCAGGTCGGCAATTTGCGCGGTGCCACTGAAGGTGCCGGTCATGGGATCATCCTGGCTGTCCAGGTCGAGGTTACCGTCAAAGCCCAGACGGCCATCGTTTACCGCCAGGTTGGCGCCCAGCTGCAGATAGGGTTCTACCGCCGCCAGTGCGATGTCTGTGCCGGCCAGGGCCCCTTCAAAATTGAACGGTGCGGGTGTCACCTGGCCGTCTGCCCGCAGGCTGCCACCGCTGGCCAGTCCCGCCGACAGGCTGTAGGGCACAGGCTCATCCATCTGCTGGGACAGCCCGCCCAGAGTGACCGCCAGGTCAGTCAGGGCCAGTTCCGCCGGGGTTTCCGGAACCCGGTCACGCCACCGGACGCCACCTTCGGTCAGTTCCACACCCTCAACAGACCAGCGGAAAGCCGGAGCGGAGCTTGCGGGTTCTTCCCCGGCGGCCTCCGCCGCTTGCTCACCGGCCGGCAGCGAGGTTACCCAGTCGACCATACCTTCGGCATCACGGCTGGCGGCCACGAACGGTGCCTCGATGGTCACCATGCCCACAGAAGCTTCCCGGGCGGTGAGGTCAAAGCCAACGTCATTCACGGTCAGGGCCCGGGTTGTGAGCGCCGGCTCTTCGTCACCTTCGTTCAGGGCCAGGGCCAGGTCACGGATCGACAGCTTGCCACCGGAGGTAATCAGTTCAAACTGGTCACCACCGGCCAGCTGGTAGCGGGATTCCACGGTGACGGCGCCATCCTGCAGTTGCCAGGGCAAATAGGGGGCCAGGAAGTGGGCCAGGGTGTCGTGGCGAACATCGGCAATACGCAACCGGCCTTCGGAATACAGCGGCGTTACGCTCAGGTCGCCCTGCCAGTCGATGTGCTGGTCCCCGATGGCGGCGGTGACGGAGTACTGGCTGTCAGACTCTTCCCTCTGCCAGGTGGCCAGGTCGTTCAGGGCAAGATCCAGCGGTTCGATGAGGAATTCGGCCGCTTCCGGCTGGGAGAAATCCCGGAACAGCAGCTGGCCACCTTCAATGGCGATCTGCCGGAAAAACAGCCTGGGTGGTTCCGACGGCTCCTGAACCGGCTCAGGTTCGCTGGCAGGCGGGTTGGCGTTTTGCCAGTCCCGGGCGTAGTTCACCGAGTAGTCTTCCAGCAGATCCAGGCGGATATCCGGTTCGGTCAGGCGGATTTCCTCGAAGCCGATAATGCCCCGCACCAGCTGGAGGAAACTCACATCCACCCGCAGTTTTTCAAAGGCCGTGACCGGTTCGTCTGCCCGGTCACGGGCGGCAAAGCCTTCGGCTTCCATGCTCAGGGCAAACGGATTAACCTGAATGCTTTCCACCTGCGCCTGCCAGCCCATACGCTGTTCCAGCTGTTCGGGCAGGGCTTTTTCCAGCCACCAGGGCAGCAACAGGAACCCCGCCAGTGCGTACAACCCCACCAATACCGCCAGCACGATGACACTATTTCGCGCCAGATGACGTTCTGCCTTTTGCTCGGCCACAGACCACTCCCTCTGAAACAGCACTGAAATTCCGGATACTCCTTCCAGCATACCGCCGGGCGCCAGTCTTTGTCAGCCAGACCTGACAGCCGGCACTGAACCCGATATCCTCGCAAGACGTAACACTCCCTGTGCAACCCAACGGAGAGAGCAGTATGGACATCGGCGATATGCGTCGGGATTTTGAAAGTGAAGGGCTGGATCGCGAACACCTGAACGACGACCCGGTTTTGCAGTTCCAGGCCTGGTTTGAAGATGCCCGCACCGCCGGCATTCTTGAGCCCAACGCCATGTCGCTGGCCACCGCCGGTACCGACCAGATGCCGGACCTGCGCACCGTGCTGCTGAAATACTTCGATAACCGGGGCTTTGTGTTCTACACCAATTACGGTAGCCGCAAGGCGCTGGAACTGGAGCAGAACCCCAAGGCAGCGCTGCTGTTTCCCTGGATCGGCCTGAACCGTCAGGTACGTGTTCAGGGGCCGGTGGAAAAGGTCAGCAAGTCGGAATCCCTGAAATACTTCGCCTCCCGGCCCCGGGGCAGCCAGATTGGCGCCTGGGTATCGGAGCAGAGCAAGGCGATTACTTCCCGGGGCCTGCTGGAACAGAAAGTGGCGGAGATGAAACGCAAGTTCAGCTCCGGCGAAATTCCCCTGCCCAGTTTCTGGGGCGGTTACCGGGTGGTTCCGGAGCGGATTGAATTCTGGCAGGGGCGGCCAAGCCGGCTGCACGATCGCTTCGAATACGTGAGAGAGGGTGATGGCTGGACCATCCAACGCCTGCAGCCCTGACCGGCCCCATATCTGGCTGTGCCACCAGATCCAGCGGGACCTGCCCGCACCGCCGGAGTGGATGACCCGTTTTGAGGCCGACACCATGGCCCGGCTGGAAGGCGCCCGCAGGCGGGAATTCATGGCCAGCCGCTGGCTGATCCGCCAGGGCATTGCTTCCGCCAGCAATACGGCCCCTGAAGACTGCGTTCCTGTTGATGGTCGCCCCGTAGCAACGCTTACTCCCCCGCACTGGTGCCTCAGCCTCAGCCACAGCCGGGAACTCGCCGCCGTGGCCACCGCCCGCCGGCCACTGGGTATCGACATTGAACCGGGCCAGCGCAAGCCCGACTGGACCGGTGTGGCCAGGCGCTGGTTTTCACCGGTGGAACAGGAGTGGCTGTTCCGGGCGGATGACCCGTTCAGCTTCCTGCAGGTCTGGACCCTCAAGGAAGCCTGGCTGAAAGCCACCGGACGGGGCATTGCCGGCAATCTGCAAACCCTGGAAGTACGCAAGAACTTCGAACTCTACGGCGACCAGCCTGATGGCCTCTGGCAGGCCAGCTGCTTTTCTGCCGAAGGCTTTGTGATTACCCTGGTGCACCAGGCGGCCACCGACGGCAACCACACCCTGTGGCCGGATATCACCCTGCTGGAGCCGCCGGCGGACGACTTTGCACTCACCCCGGCTCGGCCAACAGACACCAGCTGGGAACCCCTGTTCCAGCGGGTTATCCGCGCAAAAACCTGACCCGGAGGCCCCCAATGAGCAAGATCCGCGAACGCTGCCCTTGGTGCGGAACCGACCCGCTCTATGTGCATTACCACGACACCGTCTGGGGTCGCCCGGAATATGATGACCAGGCGCTGTTCGAAAAGCTGTGCCTGGACGGCCAGCAGGCCGGCCTGAGCTGGATCACCATTTTACGCAAACAGGAAAGCTACCGCGCCGCCTTCGCCGGCTTTGATCCGGAACAGATCGTACGCTTCACCGAGCAGGACCAGGCCCGGCTGCTGGAGAACCCCGGTATTATCCGCAACCGCCTGAAAGTGCAGTCCATTATCCGCAATGCCCGCAGCTACCTGGCGCTGAAGGAGCAAGGCATCGGCTTTGCCGATTTTCTCTGGCAGTTCGTGGAGCACCAACCCCGGCAAAACCACTGGCAAACCATCGAACAGGTACCGGCCACCACCGCAGAATCCGAGGCCATGTCCCGGGCCCTGAAAAAAGCCGGTTTCAACTTTGTCGGCCCAACCATCGTGTACGCCTTTATGCAGGCTACCGGTATGGTGAACGATCACCTGGTCACCTGCCCGGCCCACCGGGAATGTCTCGAACTGGCCAGATGATCCCGACGGGCATGGCAAGCGTAAATCTCCCTGTATCGCAATTCAGGGAGCTATACCGTGCGAATAATTCTCAATGAACTGAAACCGAGGCAGCGGTCGTGATCGCCGTTGCCCGCCTTGCCATTCTGGCCGGCATTGCCGGCCTGGTACCTGAAATTGCGACTGCTGCTGACGGTGGTGGTATTGCTCTGCCAACTGACGGTCGGCGCCTGGTTCTGGCTGTTGCACGGCGGCTGAAGGGAAAGAAAACGGGGGAAGGAAAGGTGATCGGCCACGCCCGGCCACAATAACTCGCCAGAGGCGAGACGGCCGACCGGGCGCCCGATCAGGAGGCAAGACGTCCTCCATCACCCGCAAGCGAAGCGACCGGTTCCGCTTGCGGGCAATTCTTCAGGCGGTGGTTGCCGCCACAATGGCATATTCGTGGTTGTGGGGCTCGATGAGCGCCCCGTGCAGGGCCACAATCGCCTGGTTGTAATGGTCTTCGTCAATCACGAACTGGATGTCCACCTGGCGCATGCACTGGTGAATGGCCAGCACGCTGATCTCCTTGTCTGCCAGCGCCTTCACAGAGCGGGCCAGAATGCCGGGCACCTTCATGTCGCTGCCACAGGCTGACACCAGGGCCACCTTGCGGGTGCTGACTTCGGCATTCGGAAACTCTTCTTCCAGCGCCTTGACCACTCGCTTCACATGCTTGAGCGTCGTGCCCACATAGTGAGTGATGGTGTTGGCGTTGGTGTCCTTCGACATGAAGCGCACCTTGAAGCGGGTCAGCACGTCCAGGATCTTGCGATCCGAGCCGGGCTCGCCCTGCATGTCCTGGTCGAACACTTCGATGGCAAACACACCCTTGGCGCCGGCAATGATTTCCACCTGCGGTTTCTCGCTGATGTAATCACCGGTAATCAGGGTGCCGGTATGCTCCGGCTCGAAGGTGTTCATCACCCGCAGCGGAATCTCGTTCTGGCGCAAGCCCTTACCGGCCCGGGGGTGGATGGCTTCCATACCCAGGTTGGCCAGCTGGTCCGCCACGTCGTAGTTGGTACGACCCAGGGGAACTACCTTGTCTTCACCCACCACTTTCGGGTCGGCGGAGCTCAGGTGATATTCCTTGTGGATGATGGCTTCGCGGGCGTTGGTCATCACAGCCACCCGGCTGAACGTCATCTCGCTGTAGCCACGATCGAAGGTGCGCATCAGACCTTCCTTGCACTGGGCGTAGCCGGTCACAATCGGCAGCTCGCGGCTCAGGTCGATGCTGTCGAACGCCTGCTTCAGCTTTTCGTCCAGCGGCAGCAGCTCGGCATCACGCCAACCGGTCAGGTCGACAAAGCGGGCATTAATGCCCTCCTGCTGCAGCTTCAGGGTGGTGTTGAACGCACTGTGCGCTTCGCCGATACCCGCCAGCATTTCCCGGACAGTCAGCAGGTGCTCTTCAAGCTGGAACTGGCCGTAGGAACACAGGCGCTGCAGGTCGATCAGGCAGCCGCGAACACCTTCAATACGGTCAGTGATGAACTGGTCCGCCTGCTGCTTGAGCATCGGGTCTCTGAACAGCTCGCCGTTGATGTCGGTCAGCAACTGGATCAGCTTGGTGAGGTCGTCACCCCAGGCCCAGTCCGATTCGGCATCAGCAAACAGGGCGTAAACGCCCGGCTCGCCGGTTTTCTTGTGTTCCAGCAGTTCGTTGGTTACGCCGCCATAGGCTGAAACCACGAAAATCCGCTGGTAGAGGTCGCTCTTCTTGCGCTTGCCAATAATGATATTGTCGCGCACGGCCTCGTAATTACTCATTGATGTACCGCCGATTTTCTCGACGGTGTGCTGTGCCGTAGTCATATCCTTGCCTTCGTAATCTGCGTTTTGGAAAGGTGGGGGAAACGGGCGTCTTACGACGCCTCGTTCACACCTTCCTGCATGATCTCGTCAACAGACTCGCCCAGCAGTTTCGCGCCCAGACGCAGGTCATCTTCGCTGGTGGTCAGCGGCATCAGGCACTTGATCACTTCATCGTTCGGGCCACTGGTCTCGATGATCAGGCCCTTCTCGAAGCAGCGCTTGGTGATCGGACCGGTCACGTCTGCATGCTTGGCTTCGATACCACGCATCAGGCCACGGCCTTTCATCGAGAACTCACCCGGGTACTTGTCGCAGATCGCCTGCAGGGCATCGCCCAGCACCTTGGTCTTGGCCTTCACTTCGTTGGCGAAGGCATCGTCTTTCCAGTAGGTTTCTACCGCAGCGCGGGCCGTTACGAACGCCATGTTGTTACCACGGAAAGTACCGTTGTGCTCACCGGATTCCCATACGTCCAGCTCCGGCTTGAACAGCACCAGCGCCATCGGCAGGCCATAGCCACTCAGGGACTTGGATACCGTCACGATGTCCGGCTTGATGCCAGCGAATTCAAAGCTGAAGAACTCGCCGGTCCGGCCGTTACCCGCCTGGATGTCATCCACAATCAGCAGGATGTCGTGCTTCTTGCACAGCTCGGACAAGCCTTTCAGCCATTCAGCGCGGGCCGCATTCAGACCGCCTTCACCCTGAACGGCCTCAACGATAGCCGCCGCCGGCTTTTCAACACCGGAGGAGCTGTCAGACAGCACCTTGTCCATGATGTCCAGGGTGTCTACGTCTTCACCCAGGTAGCCGTCGTAGAACATGAAGTCCACGTGGCCCAGGGGTACGCCTACACCACCACGGTGATGCTCGTTACCGGTGGCGGCAACGGCACCGGCCGTTACGCCGTGGAAACCGTTAGTGAAAGAAATGATGTTGGTACGGCCTTTCACCTTCCGGGCCAGCTTCATGGCCGCTTCCACACAGTTGGTACCGGTGGGGCCGGTGAACTGCATCTTGTAGTTCAGGCCACGGGGATCAAGGATGTACTTCTTGTACGATTCCATGAAGTCGTGCTTGGCGGTGGTGAACAGGTCCAGGCCCTGGCTCACACCATCTGCCTCGATGTACTCGAGCAGTGCTTTCTTCAGGACATCGTTGTTGTGGCCGTAGTTCAGGGAACCGGCACCGGCCAGGAAGTCCAGGTACTGTTTGCCGTCTTCGGTGTACAGGTGCGCGTTCTTGGCACGGTTGAAAATCACCGGAAAGGCACGGGAATAAACACGAACTTCGGATTCAGTAGACTTAAAAATTTCCATTGTCTTGCCTCTTAGCATGTCAGGTTCGAGGTAAATGCGCGGTGGCCTGCTGGTAAAACGTGTCGGTCGCAACAGGCCCGCCGTGCGTTGATGTCAGCCATCTGGCAGGCCCACCCCGGGTGGCCTGCCGGCTGTTCAGATTCGCAGTCAGCGATTCACATGTTGTGAATCAGGGCTCTCAGACAGGCTTCGTGAAAGGCCCGATGCGCAGCAGGAACTCAGAATCGTGCTTGCCGCCAAAGTGGGTCTCTTTCTCGAAGTGCTCGTGATAGGTGAGCTCGGCTCCCAGATCACGGGCAAATGAGCGGAACAGCGCCCAGGAAGCCTCGTTGTCTTCGGTAATCGTGGTTTCCAGGTGCGTGACGTTCTTGCACGCGTCCCGGCCTACGATTTCCTTAAGCATCCGCTTGGCGAGGCCCTGGCCACGACCTTTCTCGTGTACCGCCACCTGCCAGACAAACACGGTCTCGGGCTGTTGGGGAGGGATGTATCCGGAGATAAAGCCGACCAGATCGCCGTCCTTCTCCGCCGCCACGCCGGTCTCGGCAAAGTGGCTGCACTGCAACAGGTTGCAGTAAATCGAGTTGGGGTCCAGCGGCGGACATTCCGCAACCAGCTGGTGGAGCCTGAAGCCATCATCCTTGGTGGGTTTGCGCAAGGTGATGGCGGTGGTATTCGATCCTTCTGATGTCATAACGTGATCAATTCGCTTCGAAAGTTAGAGTTGAATTATATAGACCACAAAATATATTTCAAGTCGACCCTCTCTGGCTACCGCCCTCCCTGACACTGCAAGGCACCAATAGCTTCTTGGCCAAACTCTTTTAACCTCATGTTTTTTATGGATTACTTTGACAATTTACCGTAACCCCCCGAATGAGTAGCTACCCAAGGCTAAAGAGCCGAAACCAAATTGTTTAGGCCTCCAAACATCAGCGCCGTTAACCGGCAATGCGGTTAACCTGTTCGATGAACGACGGCGTCAGCACGTCCACCACCGGGCGATCCCCTTCCGCGCCCGCCACCGCAGGCGCATTCTGCTCGGTCATGACAATCACCGGCTGATCAGACCACTGCAGCAACTGCAGTTCGCCATCGGTTGTTTCCACCAGAGCCGAGCAGTGCTCAACCCAGTCACCGTCATTGCAGTATAGACCGTCCTCGCCACGCAAGAAGCCGGCAGAGTGAATATGTCCGCAAATAAAACCATCGAAATCGCCCTTCTCCGCGGCCGTCAGCGCTGCCAGTTCAAACCGGCGAATAAAGGTTCTGGCCTTACCTATGCGGCTTTTGATCCAGGCCGCCAGCGACCAGTAGGGCTTGCCCTGCAAACGGCGCAGGGCGTTGAACCAGCGGTTCAACCGCAGCAGCAGGCCGTGGGCATGGTCACCCACCAGCAACATCAGGGGGCTGCATCGCACCACCTGGTCGAACTGGTCACCGTGGCATACCAGAAAGCGGCGGCCATCCGCGGTGGTATGCACGGCCTTGTAGAGAAGCTCCACACCGGAGAGGGTCTGGCCACAGAAGCGGCGGAAGAATTCATCGTGGTTACCGGGCACATAGACAACGCGGGTGCCGGTGGCGGCCAGCTCCAACAGTTTGTGAACAACCTGCCGATGGCTTTCCGGAAAGTGGGCCCGACGCTGCATGGCAATCAGGTCGACGATGTCGCCTACCAGGTACAGGGTGTCGCACCGGATGGTATTGAGGAAATCCAGCAGTTGTCCGGCCTGGCAATCCGCTGTGCCAAGATGGACATCCGAGATGAAGACGCTGCGATAATTGCCCATGGTGCCTCCTGCATTGTCAGGCCAGCCGTCAGAGTGCAGGAAAAACTCTGACAAGGCCGGGTGACACGCAGGTGACAACCACGAGACAGTTAGATGAAGACAGGCGCGGAGCCGCTGCAGCCCCGCACCGTCAGAACCCGCTCAGCGCAGATCCGGATTGAGGGTGTAGGTACCGGTTACCCGGGCACTGGCCAGCACATGCCCGGCCATGGCCTGGCGCACGTCGTTGCCGTCAAATTCGCCATCCAGGCCCAGCGTTTCCACATCCAGCGCATGCACTTCGTAGTGGTAATGGTGGATGATCTCATCGTTCCAGGGCGGGCAAGGGCCGTCGTAACCGGCGTAGGTGCCGGCCATGTCCGGATTGCCGGCCAGGAACTGGGTGTAGTTATTCACACCGCGCACCCCGATCGGGCCGGGGCCGTGATCCTTGCCCTTGGGGCTGACGCCGTCACTGTCCTCACCTTCCGGGATGCGAGCAACGCTGGCCGGGATGTCCACCAGCAGCCAGTGGAAGAAGTCTACCCGGGGCAGGTCGGCCGCTACGGTCTTGCCTTCCTGGTTCACATCGTCGGCCACGCCGGGCACATCCGGGTCAAACATCACTACCACAAAGCTTTTGGTGCCCTCCGGCGCGCCTTCCCACACCAGTTCCGGGTTCCGGTTGGGGCCAAAACTCATGTGGTCCTGTTCACTGAATACACCAAACGCGAACTTTTCGGGAATCGGCTGGCCGTCCGCAATGCCTTTGACTTCCAGTTTCACAGTGGTTCTCCTGTTAGCAGGGTTATGGTCCAAGCCTCTGTGGGCGTTTACCCTAAAGTGCCGCATGGCATCGGATTAATCAATCGCGACCAGGCCCAACGAGGCAGCAAAAAGCCACTTTCGTTGAATTGTCATGCCGGAACTACGACGTTAGTATTAGCCGCCTCCAGTCAGGGACTGGACAAAGTCAGTGAGGACAGCCAAGCGTTTTTCGCCGAAAGAGCGCTTGGCTCTCTTCACTTCAAGGCGATCGTTATGGAAAACCTGCACCACATCGTAGTTGTCGGCGGTGGCGCCGGCGGCCTGGAACTGGTCACCCGGCTGGGCAACAAACTGGGCAAGAAACACAAAGCCCGCATTTCCCTGGTCGATGCCGGCCTGACCCACGTCTGGAAACCCCTGCTGCACGAGGTCGCGTCCGGTTCCCTCGACGCCAGCGCCAACGAAATCAACTACCGCGCCCACGCCCGCAAGCACCATTACGAATTCCAGCTTGGCCGGATGAGCGGGCTCGACCGCTCAGCCAAGGAAATCGTCATTGCGGCCTTCCACGATGACGAAGGCAATGAAGTGGTGCCCGAACGCCGCATCCGGTACGACACCCTGGTGATTGCGGTAGGCAGCACTGCGAACGATTTCGGCACTCCGGGTGCCCAGGAACACTGTCTTTTCCTGGACAGCCTGCGCCAGGCACGGCGGTTCCATAACCTGATGCTCAATGCCTTCCTGCGCAAGAATCATGAAGCCCTGCAGGGCAAGCCCCACAGCCTCAACATCAGCATCATCGGGGCGGGCGCCACGGGTGTGGAACTGGCCGCGGAGCTGCGGCTGGCCTCCCGGGAACTGCCGGTATACGGCATGAACCACCTGAAGTCGTCAGACGTTTCCATCAGTGTGATCGAAGCGGCCGACCGCATTCTGCCGGCGCTGCCTGGCCGGCTGTCTGCCGCCGCAACCCGGGAACTGCAGCGCCAGAAAGTGCAGGTATTGACCGGCCAGCCGGTCAGCGAAGTACGGGAGAACAGCCTGGTGATGAAAGACGGCACCGAACTGCCGTCCGAGATGACCATCTGGGCCGCCGGCATCAAGGCCCCGGGCTTTCTGGCTGATCTGGACGGGCTGGAGGCCAACCGCGGCAACCAGCTGATGGTAGAACAAACCCTGAAAACCACCCGGGACGACCACATCTTCGCCTTCGGTGATTGCGCCGCCTGCCCGCAACCGGATTCTGACCGGCCGGTGCCTCCACGGGCCCAGGCCGCCCACCAGCAGGCAGATACCCTGTTCGAAACCCTGTGTAACCGGCTTGAAGGCAAGGAAGCGGTAGCCTTTGTCTACAACGACCACGGCTCACTGATCAACTTCAGCAAATACACCACCGTTGGCAACCTGATGGGCAACCTGTCTGGCCGCAGCATGTACATTGAAGGCAAGGTGGCCAGGCTGTTTTACGTGTCCCTGTACCGGATGCACCAGGTCGCGCTGCACGGGTTTGTGCGTACGGGCATTATCTGGCTCATGGACAAGATCAGCCGGGCCATGCACCCGAGATTGAAGCTGCACTGAGGGAAACTGCCGGACTGGAGCGGGCGATGGGAATCGAACCCACGTCACCAGGTTGGGAACCTGAAGCTCTACCATTGAGCTACGCCCGCCGGCATAATGTCTGTTCAAGCAATATAAGCCCGCAGCTATGGCCGGGCAAGCCCCTTTAGTTGGAGTCTGATGGATCCCACCTTCACCCTGATTGGCGCCCTGATGCTGGTTTTCAGCATCGTGCTCAGCCCCCTTTCCAGCCGCGTTGGCATGCCTGTGCTACTGGTCTTCCTTGCCGTGGGCATGATGATGGGCGAAGACGGGCCCGGCGGCATCGAGTTTGACAATTTCGAGCTGGCCTTCCTGATCGCCAATCTGGCCCTGGGTGTGATTCTGCTGGATGGCGGTATGCGCACCCGGGTGGACACCTTCCGGGTGGGGCTGCGGCCGGCACTGGTGCTGGCCACCGTCGGTGTAGCCCTGACCGCGGGCGGTGCCGCCATCGTCGCCTGGTGGGTGTTCGACCTGCACTGGCTGATGGCGCTGCTGATCGGCGCGATCATTTCCTCTACAGACGCCGCCGCGGTATTTTCCCTACTGCAGGGCCGGGGCCTGCACCTGAACGAACGGGTCAGTGCCACGCTGGAGATCGAATCGGGCAGTAACGACCCGATGGCCATTTTCCTCACCCTGATGCTGGTTACCCTGATCAGCGAGCACCAGGACGGCGCCCTGGCGTCCGGCTTGCTGATGCTGGTTCAGCAGTTCGGGATTGGCGCACCCGCCGGGATTCTGGGTGGCTTTGCCATTGTCGCACTCACCAACCGGATGCGCCTGACGCCCGCCCTTTATCCCCTGTTGGTCGGCGCCGCCGGCATTGCCGTGTTCTCTGCCACCAATGCCATCGGTGGCAGCGGCTTTCTTGCCATTTATCTGAGCGGTGTGGTGGTCGGTAACCGCCACGTACGCATGATGCCCATGATCCTGCAGGTACACGATGGCCTGGCCTGGCTGGCCCAGTTGTGCCTGTTCCTGATGCTCGGGCTGCTGGTCAACCCGTCGGACCTGGTGCCACTGGCCGGAGCCGGCCTGATCCTGGCCTTTACACTGATCTTCGTGATTCGCCCGGCAACGGTACTGTTGACACTCTGGCCGTTCGGTTTCAACCGCCGTGAGCTGGGTTTTATCAGTTGGGTGGGCCTGCGGGGCGCGGTCCCGATTGTGCTGGCCCTGTTCCCGATTATCGCCGGCCTGCCCGACGCCCAGCTGGTGTTCCACGCCGCGTTCTTCATCGTGCTGGTATCGCTGGTGGTGCAGGGCACAACCATGGCCCCCCTGGCCCGCATGCTGAAACTGGAAGTGCCGGCCGGCGAAGACCCCTATCGCCGCTTGCCTCTGGACGCACCGGCGGCGGGCGATCATGAGCTGATGCTGTTCCCGCTCCGGGGCCAGAACTGGGAATCGCCGAAAATGCTCGGGCAGTTGCGGCTGCCGGACAATACCGCGGTTGCCGGGGTGTTCCGGGATCGCCAGTGCCTGCAGCCCACCACAGACCTTGAGGTGTCGACCGGCGACGTCGTTGCCATGTTTGCCACACCGGCGGTGTTGCCAGAGCTTGGCAAGGCCCTGAGTGGACGGCAGGCACCGAAACACCTGGCCGAGCGCGCCTTCTTTGGTGATTTCGTGCTCAACGGCGATGCCTTGCTGGGCGATGTGGAGCAGGTTTACGGCATAGAGTTCGACGGATTGTCACCGGACCTTTCGCTTGCCGAGTGCTTCGCCAAGCGCACCAAGGGTCACCCGGTGGTGGGCGACAAGGTCACCCTGGGCCCGGTTACCCTGGTAGCCCGGGCCACCAATGCCGACCAGGTCACCAAGGTGGGTCTGAAGATGGATGCCTCACAAAATGGCTGAGCAGGCACACCGGCACCAAAAAATGTAACAAAACCCCTTATCAATCCGCCGGCTGGCTGTGTTATAAACTCCATGAACAAAGTTTAACCATTGGACTCCCATCGCCGGCACCATGATTTTTCGAGCCTTTCTGATCGTTTTTGCAACACTGCTGACACCCTTTGCCGGGGCTACCGAGCCGCTAGCCCGGGCTAACACCCGGATGACGCCGGCTGTGGCAGAGCCGGAGCTGGCAGACCACTTTGAAATCACCCAGGTGATTGTGCACAAAGGCGAGCGCCGCCTGCACCTGCTCAGTGGCGACCGGAGGGTTCGCAGTTACCGGATTTCCCTGGGCGATAACCCGGTTGGCCACAAGCTTTACGAAGGCGATTCACGCACCCCCGAAGGCGACTACACCCTTGACTGGCGCAACCCGAAGAGCGATTTCTACAAATCCATCCACATCTCCTACCCCAGCCCGAAAGACCGGGAACTGGCGCAGGCCTGGGGCCTGGACCCGGGTGGCAGCATCATGATTCACGGCCTGCCCAACGATGCCGGCGACATGGCCTTCGCCTATGCCGGGCTGGACTGGACCGAAGGCTGCATAGCTGTCACCAATGAAGAGATGGACGAGATCTGGGCCATGGTCAACGACGGCACCCCCATCCGGATCATGCCCTGATGCCCGGGCGTTTATGACAGCGCGATTAAGTTGTTGTCATAAGCTAAGAATTTTTACCTATCCTCAGTTAACATTTTCCTTCAGAGTGTTTTACACTGTTTAACGACTCCGGTAGTCACTGCCTATCGGGCATAGTTGACAGGAAGTCGTCTATACTGACTTCTGGATCACAGGAAATAAAACGACCAATAAGGGGATTTACCATGCGTAAACTGACGATCGCTGGGTTTGCACTGGCCACTGCTCTGACTGCAGGTTGTGCCACCACTGACCAGGCTGCTATCGACGAAGCCAATGCAACTGCAAGCTCCGCTGAGCAGACTGCTAACAACGCCCTGAACACTGCTAACAGCGCTGCCAGCTCCGCTCGCACTGCCCAGCAGACTGCTGAAGAAGCCCTGGCTGCTGCCCGCGCTGCTCAGAAGTCCGCTGACGAAGCGAACGAGCGCGCCAAGCGCATGCTGGAGCGTGCCAGCCAGAAGTAAGGCTGACGCTTAGCAAAAAGGCCGGTTCAACCGGCCTTTTTTGTGTGTATTTGAAAACCGGACCGTTACTGGCCTGGCTGGTCCGGCCCTTTGTGGCCCGCCTGGTTTTCCATAAAGTTCCGGATCATATCCATGGGCAGCGGGAACACGATGGTGGATGAGTTGTTGTTGCTCATATCCGCCAGCGTTTGCAGGTAACGCAGCTGCATGGCACCGGAATTGGCCGACATCACCTCGGCAGCCTCAACCAGTTTCTTCGACGCCTGCAACTCACCCTCGGCATGGATCACCTTGGCCCGGCGCTCCCGCTCGGCCTCCGCCTGCCGGGCGATGGCGCGAATCATGGATTCATTCAGGTCGACATGCTTGATTTCCACGTTGGCCACCTTGATGCCCCATTCCTCAGTCTGGGCATCGATGATCTCCTGGATGTCCGCGTTCAGCTTGTCCCGCTCCGACAGCATCTCGTCCAGGTCATGCTTGCCCAGCACCGAGCGCAGGGTGGTCTGGGCCAGCTGGCTGGTCGCCGCGCCATAATCTTCCACCCGGATGATAGACTTTTCCGGGTCCACTACCCGGAAGTACAGCACCGCGTTAACCCGCACCGTCACGTTGTCCTTGGAGATAACATCCTGGCTGGGTACGTCCAGGGTAATCACCCGCAGGTCTACCCGGACGATTTGCTGGATGCCGGGAATCACGATGATCAGCCCCGGCCCCTTCACACCCTGAAAGCGGCCCAGAAAGAACACCACGCCCCGCTCGTATTCAGGCAGGATCTTGATGGCTGACCCCAGGATCAGCAGCAGCACCACGGTGGGTGCAAGATAGGGGATGAAGTCACCCAGGTTCATACGGCCTCCTTGTATTGCCGATTATTGTCCTAGTGTCCCGATTCCGGTGCGGGCTCAACCCGAAGGGTCAGCCCGTCAATGCCGGTTACCTTGACACCCATACCTTCCGTTATCGCCGTGGCACAGCGGGCGTTCCAGCGCTCTCCACTGACCCGGACATGGCCAGCGAACTGGTCATGGTCCGGCCTGAAGTCATCCAGCGCCAGGCCATGCTCATGGACAATCTGCTCACTGCCGCTGACCGGGTGCCGGCGCCGCAGGCCGATAAAGCGGGTGACCGTCCACAACATAAAGCCACCCGCCACCACCGCCGTTCCGCCAATGGTCGGCAGGGAAATCTGCCGGTGGCTGCCATCCATCAGGATCACCGAACCGGTCACAAAGGCGACAATGCCGCCGATACCCAGTATTCCGAAACTGGGCACAAAGGCTTCGCCCACGATGAACGCCAACCCCAACAGAATCAAGGCAAGGCCGGCGTAATTCACCGACAACACCTGAAACGCAAACAACGCGAGTATCAGACAGATGGCACCGATCACCCCGGGGAACACGGCACCGGGATTCGACAGTTCGAAGATGATGCCGTAAAAGCCGATGATCATCAGGAAGTAGGCCACGTTGGGGTCGGTGATCACCGACAGCAGCCGGGTGCGCCAGCCGGGCTCTGCCCGCACCAGGTCCAACCCAGCGGTTTCAAGGGTGCGCGGGCCAGAGGCCATTTGCACAGTGCGACCATCAATGGCGGACAACAGGGCCGCCAGGTTCGGAGCCACTACATCGATTACGTTAAGCTCCAGCGCTTCGCTGGCACCCAGGTTGACTGCCTCGCGCACGGCCTCCTCGGCCCAGTCAGCATTGCGGCCATGGCGCCCGGCCAGGCCGCGGATGTAGCTCACCGCATCCTCCAGCACCTTGCGCTCCATGGCCGTCTCGCCACGGCGCTTTTCCGGTTCGGCGCGGGTGTCTTCGGGTTCGCCGGCAGCGTCTTCAGGCGTGTTGTCTGCGGGAGAAGGGGAAGGCGATTCCGGAGAACCGGGCAGGCCACCCATCTGTACCGGTGTGGCAGAACCCAGGTTGGTGGCCGGGGCCATGGCCGCGATATGGCTGCCGTAGAGGATATAGGTACCGGCACTCGCTGCGCGGGCGCCCTGGGGCGAAACGTAGGTGGCAACGGGCACGTCGGAGGCAAGGATAGCCTTGATGATCTCGCGCATGGAGTCCATCAGGCCACCCGGGGTGTCCAGCTCCAGTATCACCAGCCCGGCATTCTCCTGCCCTGCCCGGCGAATACCCCGGGTTACGTAGTCCATGGTAGCGGGGCCAATGGTGCCTTCCACGGTCAGCACCAGGGCGGTTCCGCGGCGTTCCTGCTGGGCCAGTGCCTGCCATGACAGGCTAGCCAGTAACAGCAAGGCTCCGGCCAGGAACACCAGCCCCCAGCATGTTGCCCTGCGATAGCTGGGTCGACTCTGAAATGGCGGTGCGTGCATCGTGCCCTCCGGTCGGGATGGTCAGGACGCGTGTTGGCCCCGACCGTTGATCCGGGCCGCGCCGTCAGAAGTACAGCGTCTGGCCAGGTTCGGTTTTTGGTTGTTGTGGCGGTTCGCCGCCCTCATCAGCGGCCATTTGCGTGAGTTTTTCACCAATCATGGTGGGAATACCGTCGGCCTGGTCTACGGCAATTTCAATGGATTGGCGCCGCACCTGCACATCCGGGTGTTGCTGTACAAAGCCTTCGACCTTCGCGAAAACTTCCTGCCAGAGCTTGTCGCGATCCTCGGCCGTGTAATCCTCGCGGGGCCGGTGCACTTCCAGCCAGACCTCGCCGCCGGACAGGCCCAGCTTGACCGGCTCGCGGATCACCCGCACCGGCGTGCCTTTTTCCACCTGGTAGACAAAGCGCGAGATATCCTCGTTATACATCCGGAAACAACCATGGCTGACGGCCATGCCGACACCAAACTGCTTGTTGGTGCCATGGATCAGATAGCCCTTCTCACTGAGCAGCAAGGCATGGCTGCCTAGCGGATTGCCCGGGCCCGGGGGGATCATCCGGGGCAGGAAATCACCAGAAGCTTCATACTCGGCCCGGATACTGGCCGGTGGATACCAGGCCGGCGATTCCAGCGACATGGTCACCTCGGCGTTGGTCAGCGGCGACGGGTTTTCCTCGGTGCCCACGCCCACGGGGTATACCTGAACACCGTCTTCGGCGAAGTAGTATAGCCGGTACTCGGCCAGGTTGATCACAATCCCCTTGCGCGGCACATCCGGCAGCACGTACATACGGGGCAGGGTGATGACGGTACCATCACCGGGCAGCCAGGGGTCCACGCCGGGATTGGCTTTCACCAGCTCCAGGTAGCCCAGTGCCAGCTCGTTACCAATGCCGGCAAAGGTGTCTTCATAGGCGGTGGTGAATACCTGCAGCTCCCCGGCCAGATCACCGTTCAGGGCAAAGGTCGGCACCCGTGGCGAGCGGTCGGCCGCCTGGTCGGTGGCTGCTTGCTCCCCAGGCCCGGATTCCGGCGCATGCTGGCCACTGGCCTGCACGCCAGAGCTGGCAAGTAGCAGTACCAGCAGCCACGTGAAAGGGTTGTTCAACTGCATCATCTTTATTTCCTGTTCAACATCCTGCCACACCAGAAGACCGGCCAGGGCGTCAGGAGTTCATCAAGGTTGTCCAAATGGTAACGATCGCCAGCACCACAAACAGGATGCTGGCGCTGATCCGCGCCGTGGCCAGGGGCAGGCGCTCCATCAACCACCGGCCGGCCAGAATAACCGGTACGTTAGCGATCAGCATACCTACGGTGGTTCCGATAATAACCCAGAATGTCTCGGTATACCTTGCCGCCAGCACCACCGTGGCCACCTGGGTCTTGTCGCCGATTTCGGCCAGGAAGAACATAATCGTGGTCGCCATAAAGGCGCCCATGCCCAGGAATTTCGAATCTTCGCTGTCGTCTTTATCCGGCACCAGCAACCACAAGGCAATGGCAATAAAGCTTATGGCCAGGATCCACGGCAACCAGGCGGCGGGAATCTGTGCCGCCACCCAGGCACCAATCCAGGCAGACAGCGCATGGTTAAGCACCGTGGCAATCAGGATGCCCAGGATAATCGGTGTGCGGGTCGCATAGCGGGCCACCAGGAACAACGACAGCAGCTGGGTTTTGTCACCAATCTCGGCAATGGTTACGGCAAGGGTCGATGCGAGGAAAGCATCCATTCAGACAGGCCTCTGGGCGGAGCAAAATTGACATGAAGCAGCCCACCTTCCGCCCATTGGAGGTGATCTGCCCCAGGTCTTGCCAATTCCAGCGATTACTCGTGGAACACGGTGGCCATGGAGATTGGGCTCCAAGTATGTTGACCACCGTCCGACCGGAAACAAACCGGTGCGGAGGCTACTCCCCCGAAGGAGGCAATATGGTAGTCATTTCAGGCGCCGATAACAACCGCCGACTCAACTGCGCATCTTCCAGACCGGGATGGCGGCGACAAAGCCGGTTGCCAGCCAGCGCCAGCGGTCACCGTATCGAGCCTTCAGGCCCTCGACCGAATTATCCGCCAAGGGTTACTTCTGCTTTTCAGCGTTTTCCATGATCTTGTGGAACACCTTCAGGGTGCACTCGAGATCCTTGTCGGAAATCCCTTCAAGCATCTCCTCCCGAAGGTCGGAGGCTCTCTGTGTCAGCTCTTCCATAAAGTCCACACCCGCCTTGGTCAGGTGCAGGCGACGGGCCCGGCGGTCGTTCGGGCAAGGGCGGCGCTCAATCAGGTTCTGCTGTTCCAGGCTGTCGAGCAGGCGCACCAGGGTCGGGTTCTCGATGGCCATGAGGCTCGCCAGTTCGCGCTGGGTCAGGCCTTCGCCGCCTTCCTGCAGGTAGAACATGGTGCTCCAGCGGGCCTGGGTAACACCGAGGTCTTTCAGGCGTTCATCAAGCATTTTACGCCAGCGGCGGGTAACCCGGGCAACGGCAAAGGGGAACTGTTCTCTCATGACAATCTACTCCTGAGGCTGATCTGCTCCGGGGCAAACCACGCCCGGGCAAGAACTGACGAAAACTTACTATTGCTGAATATTCACCAATAGTATGCTAATCGTTGATTTAAATACAGATACCGAAGTGAAAATATAATCGGTGATAACCGAAAGTTTCAGCAAGTTGCGTCAGCCAGCCTGGCGCAACTCTTCCTGCATCTCTTCCACTTCCGGAGATTCGTGGAAATCCTCGTTCCGCGGATCCAGCTCGGCCAGTACCGGAGAAGCCTCCGGCATGGCGGGCACAAAGTGCTCCTGATCCTCGACCGGCACATCGTCGGTGTGAGTAATGCGGTAGCTGGTGATTACAGCCAGGACCAGCAGGAAACCGGCATTGCCGTAGAACAGGCCCGACGGCCCCAGCTGGTTGATCAGCTCGGCCATGGCGATGGGCCCGATGACACTGCCAATGCCATAGCTCAGCAGCAGGGTGGCACTGGCGGCCACGATACGGTTGCTGTCCATACGGTCGTTGGCAATAGCCACAGCAATCGGGTACAGGGTGGCAGACAATCCGGTAAACAGCCCCACCAGCAGGGTCAGCAAGGCCAGGTTGCCGGCGCCCAGCACCGCCACACCGCCCGCCGAACTGGCAGCCGCCAGGGCCACCCAGAACATCACGCGACGACGGTCAAAGCGGTCGCACACCCGGCCCAGCGGCCAGGCCAGCAGCATGGCGGCAACAATGGCACTGGCCATAAAGGTGGACGTTTTCGCCACATCCAGCCCCACCAGGGTGGCGTAGACCGGCCCGAGGGCATAGAAGCCACCAATCAGCACCCCGCTGACCAGCGCCCCGGCAACCCCTGAGAAAGATTCCCGGGCCAGCTTGAACACCGACATCCGGGCAGTTTGCTCGATCACCGGGGCTTCCATGCGGGTCAGGGACAGCGGAATCAGGGCCAGGGCCAGTAAAATAGCGGCCAGTGAAAACGGCAGGAAGTTGGCAGGGTCACCCACATTCACGATCAGCTGGCCGCCGGCGGCGGACAGGTAGAACACAATCTGGTACACGGCAAACATGGCGCCGCGATTACTGTTGGTGGCGCGGCTGGAGAACCAGCTTTCGATCACCACCAGAACGCCGGCCACGCTGAAACCGGACAATACCCGCAACACCGCCCAGAACAGGGTGGACACTGCCATCGGATACAACAATGCGGCCACCGCCGCCATCGCCGCAAACACCGCAAACGCACGGATATGGCCCACACGGCCAATAATCTTGTGCACATACAACGTGCCCAGTACAAAGCCGATGGAATAGCACACCAGTACCCAGCCGATCACGTCCGGAGACACCTGCTCGATACTCAGCCGGATACCCAGCAGAGTCATCAGGAAGGCGTTACCGCTGACCAGGAGCACAATGCTCATGATCAAGGCAGACAAAGAAACGACCATTCGGGTCATCGGCAACTCCGGCTGGGAAATCTGGATTGGAATCAATAAAAGATAGCAGCCTTAAAAGTTGCTGCAGACAGGTATTTAACCAGCCACACCAAGCCGGCACCACTAGGCACTTGCCGAAACCGAAGGCGCTGCTGGCGCCCCGTTTGACAATGTTTTACATTAATGGGCCGTAACACACCCCGGTGACGGGAGCGGGTAACATGAATGCCACGCAAATTACTGGATCGTGAGCGCCTGGTTATGAAGAAAACGGACTGGCCCATTCGCTGGGATCTGCTGCTTCGCTATCGACTCATCGAAACCATCGCACTGTGGGAAGGTCGGCTGACCACCAACCACATCTGCCACAGTTTCGGAATCGGCCGGCAGCAGGCTTCCAAAGACATCAATACCTACCTGCGGGAGCTGGCACCGGGCAACCTGGTCTACGACCGGCACCTTAAAGGCTATGTCCCCGCCCGGGATTTCAAACCGGTGGTCACCCATGGCCAGGTCAGCGAATACCATGACCTGCTGGCCCGCCAGCAAAGGCTCGGGGCCACCTTCTCGGAGCTGGATCTGGGCCTGCCCGGCAACACCGTGGTCGTGGAGCCCTGCCGCCACGTTGCGCCGGAAACCATGCGTGCGGTGGTAACCGCAACCCGTTACCGCCGCCAGCTGCGCGCCAGCTATATTTCCCTGAGCCGCCCAGAAGCCGCTGAAAGCCTGCTGGAACCCCATACCCTGGTGTGTACCGGCAATAACTGGCACGTTCGCGCCTGGTGCCATGCCAACCGCGAGTTCCGGGACTTTGCCCTGAGCCGTTTCCAGGGGCACCCGGAAGCCCTGCGCCAGAAAGCCCGGCAAACCGCCGGCCAGGATGACGACTGGCAGCGCATGGTAAGCCTGGAAATTACCCCCGACCAGCGGCTGACCGAAGCCCAGCAGCAGATCATTGCCAATGACTACGGCATGGAACAGGGCAGGCTGCACCTTGAAACCCGCGCCGCCCTGGCATCCTATGTGCTGGCACGCATGGGCATTACGCTGGATAACCTGCACCCGGACCCGCTGGTGCAACAGGTGGAACTGGCCAATCCCGACCAACTCGGCTTTGGCAGCAAACGGGAACGGGCACTCAAAGCGGTTGCCGGTCTCTGCTAGACTGGCCCGGTGACCAAGCCAGAACGAATACCCCTTATCAGCCTGATCCTCGCCGCCCTGCTTCCTGCAGCGGCGGCGGCCTCCTGTGGCGATCCGGCAACCCCCATCCATCGCATCCAGTCTGATGGCACCCGCTCTCCCCTGGCCGGACAAACCGTTACTGTAGAAGGCATAGTTACCCGGGACGCCCGGGAACCCGGAGGCTTCAACGGCTTTTACCTGCAACAGGCCGACCACGAAACCGATAACAACCCCGCCACCTCCGAAGCCCTGTTTATCTACACCCGCAAAAAAACCGGCAAGCCCGGGCAACGGCTGCGGGTGACCGGCACCGTCAAGGAGTTCCACGGGCTGACCGAGCTGGTGGCTGTGCGGAATCTTAAGGTCTGCGGTACCGCGCCACTCCCGGAACCCATTGAGGTCAGACTGCCCTGGCCCGAGGCACCGGAACACCTGGAAAACATGCGCGTGAGGTTCAGCCAGCCCCTGACCATCATCGACCACTACAACCTGGCCCGCTATGGCGAACTCACCCTGGCCAGCTCCGATCAGGTTACGCCCACCGAATACCTGCCCCCGGGCGCCAAAGCCGCTGCCCGAAGCCAACGTAACCAACTCCACCGGGTACTTCTGGACGACGGCAAAAGCCAGCGCCAGCCCAACCCCGTGCCCTGGCTGAACAACCTTGCCGGCGATGCACCCCTGCGCGCCGGCGACCGGGTAACCCGGCTTGAAGGCGTTCTGGATTTCCGGTTCAGCCAGTGGCGCCTGCAACCGTCCGTAATGCCCCGGTTCCAGCGCAACAATCCCCGCCCAGACGCACCACCGGCTCCGGCCCGGAACCATGTCCGGGTCATGGCCCTGAACCTGCAGAACTTCTTTAACGGCAATGGCCGGGGCAACGGCTTCCCGACACCCAGAGGTGCCGAATCCCTTCAGCAACTGGAGGTGCAGGCCTCGCGGCTGCGCAGTGCCATCCTGCAGGCCAAGCCGGACATCCTTGCGGTCAGTGAGCTGGAAAACGACGGTTACGGCCCGGACAGCGCTATCACGCAACTGGCAGAGACGCTCGGAGAACCATGGGCATTCATCAGGACCCCGGGGCAGGACGGCTCCGATGCCATTCGTACCGCACTGCTGTACCGCACAGACCGGGTTGTACCGGCCGGTCAGCCGCACCGGCTGCGCTCCGGTACATTCCGGCACCAGGGCCGTCCGCCACTGGCACAGGCGTTTCGCCCCGCAGCCGGCGGTGATGCTTTACAGGTAGTGGTGCCGCACCTGAAATCCAAATCCTGCCGGCAAGCCTCCGGCCAGGAGACCGACCGGCAAGACGGTCAGGGCTGCTACAGCCATCGCCGCAGCGAAGAAGCCGGGGCGCTGATCCGCTGGCTGGATTCCTTGCCCGCTCCCGCCCGATTCGCCGGCACCCTGATTACCGGCGACCTCAACAGCTATGCCATGGAAACACCGGTTCAGAGATTCCGACAGGCCGGATACCATAGCCAGGTACATCGCTTTTACCCCTGCGGGCCGGAGGCTTGCGCCTACCACAGCTATCGTTACCGGGGTGAGAAGGGCTCGCTCGATTACAGCCTGGCCGACAGGCACTTGCAGCCTCGGGTCCGCCACGCGCAAACCTGGAACATCAATGCCGATGAAGCCCGGGCACTTGCCTACAACCAGCGCTCCGCCCTGTCAGGCCCTCAGCCGTGGCGGGCCTCGGACCACAATCCGGTGATCACCGACATCCATCTGGGCAATAACTGACCCGACCGACCGCCAGCCCAGGCAACCCGGCAATAGCTCCCCGGCCACAGCCCGTTACACTGGGTGCCGGCTTGTTGTTACGAGGTTGTCCCCATGAGAATTCCTGCCCCCAATCTGTGGCCTGCCGCCCGCACCGGCCAGCGCTGGTTACTGCGTGCCCGCCGCAAGGAGGCCCTGGTCGACGGACACCGGCTGGTGTTTCTGGAGCGGGGCCGGCCGACACCGGGCAAACCGACCCTGGTGCTGATTCACGGCTTTGCCGCCATGAAAGAAAACTGGGCCCTGTGGATGCAGATGCTACCCGCAGACTGGCACCTGCTGGTACCGGATGTGCCCGGCCTGGGAGAAAGCCAGTACCGGCCAGACGCCTGCTATCGCTATGAAAGCCAGGCCCGGCGGCTCGGACAATGGCTGTCAGGCTATGCCACCGACAACCTGCACATTGCCGGCAGTTCCATGGGCGGCGCCATTGCCTCGGTGATGGCGCACACGCTCGACCGGCCACCGCGTACCGTCACCCTGCTGAACAGTGCCGGCATACCGGAACAGCCGGATGCCGACCTCAACGCACCGTTCAAAACCGACCGGGATGCCATCCTCATTCCCCGGGACTGGAGCGGGGTCTACCGAATGTTCAACAGCGTCGGCAACGGCAAACCGACCCTGCCGGGCCTGGCCATGACCGGCCTGCTGGGGCCAGACCTGCTGCAGCGCCGGGATTCCCTGCGCCATATTTTCAACGACATGCTGGCAGACCCGCTGGCACCGGCCCGCTATCTGGGAACCGAAACCCCGCCGCTGCAGGTGCAATGGGGCGACAAAGACGTTATCACGCCCACCCGCTGCGTGGACTGGTTCGGAACCGCCACGCCCCATGCCGAGGTACACGTATTCCGGGGTGTGGGCCACCTGCCCATGCTGGAGAAACCCGGCCGCTCGTCCCGGGTACTGGAAGATTTTATTCGCCGGCACAGTCAGTGACAGGGCCGGCATACCGGCAATTGGCCTCTCCGGCCCGTTGACCCGTCACTGGAGTCATGGGGTCGGGCACGGCAAAAGGCCATAATCTGTGACTGACTCCCTTGCATAACAACAACAGACACTGACGAGGAAACCCATGCGCGCCTCCGTTTCTACCGCACAGGACCTGGGTATGCCGGCCATCTACCTGCATACCCTGGCCGAGCTGCTCCGCACCATTGGCGTCGACGAGCGGGATCTGATCCTCCGGGTCGGCCTGGACCCGGCCCGCCTGAACTCCACCGATCTCCGGGTCAGCCAGGCCCAGGCCAGTGAATTTGTTACCCGGGCGATCATCGAAAGCGGCGAACCTGGCCTGGGCATCATGCTGGCGAGGGAACTCCGGTTGCCCCTGCACGGAGCCCTGGGTACTGCGGTGATGAGCAGCCCTACCCTGGAAGAAGCGCTGGAGCTGATGACCCGTTATCTGACACTGCGGGCACCGCACCTGAAAGTAGAAAAGCACCTGAGTGGCCAGAACGCCCGTTACACCGTGTCCTGTGATGTCGAACTGGGGCCGCTGCAGGGCTTTGTGCTGGATGCCGTGCTGTACGGCTGCGTATCCATGGGAGCCCAGCTGACCGGGGCTGCGGTGCCCGGCACCCGGATTCTCCGGCGCGGCCCGGAGCCGAATCATTTCCACCGATTCCGTCGCGTGGTGGGCGTGCCGGTAGAGTATGGCGCCCATGAGGATGCCCTGGTAATTCCCGTCAGCCAGCTGGGACAGCCGGTCCGGTTCAGCAATGAACAGCTGGCAGAGAGCTCGCGGGAACAGTGTGAAGAAGCGCTGAAACAACTCACGGAAGACGCCGGCTTTGCCTGCCGGGTGCGCAGGGTGATCGAAACCAGCCATCCGTTCCCGCCGAAACTGGCCCGGGTGGCCAGTACCCTGTTTGTCTCGGAACGGACACTCAAGCGCCGGCTGCAGGAAGAAGACGCCAGTTTCCAGAACCTGGTCGACCAGGTTCGGCTGGAGCGGGCACAGGACCTGCTCGGCACCACGGGCATGAACCTGAGCCAGATTGCCGATGCCCTGGGCTACGCCGATGCCGCCAACTTTACCCGTGCCTTCAAACGCTGGACCGGCCTGAGCCCGAGCCACTTCCGTGCCCGGGAAACCGGTTTCCGGAAAACCGCCTGAGTCAGTCGATGCCCAGAATCTTGTGCATCTGCAGGGTCAGGCGCCATTGCGGATGGGCCAGGCAGTAATCGGTCGCCTTGCGGGTATTGCTCTGTTTGACCGGATCATTGCCCTGGTCCGGCACCGAGGGCGAAGCCATCGGAGACAAAAAGTAATGCCGGGCCCGGATGCCCAGAAAGCGCTCCGGTGGGGCCAGCGACTGAGGAAAGACCAGCTTCAGTTCATCACACTCGGTAATCACCACCTCGGCGTCCGCCTTGGGGCTCACACACAGCCAGTCGATACCGTCCGGCGCCGGCAGGGTGCCATTGGTTTCCACGCCCACTTCGAAGCCCTCGGCATGGAAGGCTGCAATCAGCGGCTCATCCAGCTGCAACAACGGCTCACCCCCGGTGCACACCACATAGGGTTTGCCAGGCGCGTCCGGCCACAGGCTGCGGATATGGGCCGCCAGCGCCTCGGCGGTTTCAAAGCGGCCGCCGTTCTGGCCATCGGTACCAACAAAGTCGGTATCGCAAAAATTGCACACCGCGGTCGCCCGGTCCTGCTCCCGGCCATTCCACAGATTGCATTTGCTGAACCGGCAGAACACCGCCGCCCGGCCCGCCTGGGCGCCTTCGCCCTGCAAGGTGTAAAAGGCTTCTTTCACCCGGTACATCAGGCATTGTCCTCGTAGGCCAGCGGATCTTCCAGGCCGTGGGCGGCGAACGCTTCCAGCCGCTCGACACAGGAACCGCAACGGCCGCAGGCTTTATCCCGGCCGTTGTAGCAGGTCCAGGTCTGGCTGTAATCCAGGCCAAGCTTCAGGCCTTCAGCCAGGATTTCGCCCTTGTCCATGGCCATGAACGGCGCTTCGATACCCACCGGTTCGTAATTGGCGATGCGGCATACCGCGTCCATCTTCTCCACAAATTCCGGACGGCAGTCGGGATAGATGGCGTGATCGCCGCCGTGGGCGCCATACCAGACAGCCCCCGCGCCCACGGTTACCGCGTAGCCGGTGGCCAGGGACAGCAGAATCATGTTGCGGTTGGGCACCACAGTGGACTTCATGGAGTCTTCTTCATAGTGCCCTTCCGGCACCTCGGCGTCAGAGGTCAGGGAAGAACCGGCCATCACCTCGCTCATGGCGCGGATATCAATCACCTTGTGGGGAATACCCTCGGCCTGGCACACGGCGCGCGCCGCCTCCAGCTCCCGTACATGGCGCTGGCCGTAATTGAACGACAGCGCATGGACCTTCAGACCCCGGGAACGGGCCAGGTGGAGCAGGGTAAACGAGTCCATGCCTCCGGAATAAATAACGACAACAGTGTCAGTCATGGGAATCTCACCACAATAGCAGGGGGTGTGTCACAGGGCGTTCAAAGCTGAGCGGTATTGTAACAGCGCAAACACCGGTTGGGTTCGCGTCAACGCAGGATCGGCGGTAAACTCGGGAGAAAACGACAATGAACCAGAACCGACACCTGATGCAACCGGATTCCTGCCCAGCGTTTATCGACTTCGAGGCCTCCAGCCTTGACCTGATCGCCAGTTACCCGATCGAGGTTGGCCTGTGCCTGCCTGACGGCGCCCTGCACAGCTGGCTGATCCGCCCCAACAGGCAATGGCAGGACTGGTCCGACAGTGCCGAGGCCATTCACGGTATCACCCGCAGCCGGCTGGAGCAGGACGGCCGGCCGGTAGCCGAGGTTGTCGAACAGCTGAACGGGTTGCTGTCAGGGCAGGTGTTCTGTGATGCCTGGACCTTCGACAGCTTCTGGCTGCATCGCCTGTACCGGGCCGCCGGAGAAACACCGGCCTTCCAGCTGGAGTCCATCTCCATGCTGCTCGACCAGACCCAGGTCCGGCACTGGTCCGGCGTGCGCCAGCAGGTGATTGCCGAACTGGGCCTGCCGGTTCACCGGGCCGCCAACGACGCCCTGATCCTGCACCACACCTGGCAAAAACTTACTTGCCGGGGCGAAGCCTCAGTGCAATAACTTCCAGGCCATCCCGGGCTGTATGCAGGGTCCAGTAAGTGGCCAGGGCCATCAGGCTGGCGCCCACAACGGTGAAGCTCAGGTTGTCTCCCACAGACTGCCCCTGGGCGATCACCAGGTAAACGGCAACGGCGGCGAGCAGTGCGATTTCAACGATAAAATCAGAACGGAACTTGTTGCGGGCGGGGGCAGGGTCTTCGGGCATTTTCTTCGGTTTCAACCTCTGTATTCGGTTTAAGTGTACCACTTGATTGGTGTGCAAATTATCGCCAATCCGGCCGGAATTGGCTGTAGGGACTAGTGGCTACGAAGTTTCCGAAGGCGAAAAAAAACGCAGCCCATGGGGCTGCGTAGAAAGGAGAGATCCATCCGATACCTGATACGGAGGCATCGAGGATTGCACAACGTAAAAACACGTGACGGAACAAATTATGGCCCCGAGAGCCCACGGCGTCTGTACGGGTTTGCCGAATGGCGGAGGCTATTGCAAACCGGCCAATTGCCGATACACTGATACCGAACCGAAATCACAGAGCCGATAGGTCCAGAATGATTACCAAGTACACCGTTATTACCACCGCCGGTTGCCAAGCAGGGCAATCCGTGCGCGCCATGGTGAAAGACATCTAACGGCTTTCGGTCAGTCCCGGGAGCCATTGCAGCGACCGGGGCAGCTTCTCTGCCAGACCCCGGTTGCCTCAGGCCCCGGGGTTTTCTGTTTTTGCAGCCGCAAAACGACAAGGAGAAGATCATGAGAAGACATCCGACTACACGGGCAGCCAACCAGCCAATGACCAACCGGCAGGCACCGATCAAACGTCCGGAAAAGCTGCCGCTGCTGGATGCGATTTGCAAGAAACTGAATCAGCGCGTCAACCTGGATGACGAGCAGCGGGTGCTGGGTCTGTACGAGCGTGGCTGGATTTTCAAGGGCGTGCTGAGCAACCTGGACGGCGCCGAGGCCCGCTATGTGCGTGCACTGGCCACCCGTTACAACTCCTGGATTGCCCGCCAGGTGGCCTGAGCCAACGCAGGCTGGACCGGTCAGTGGTGCCGGTTCAGCCCCTGCATCTGCGCCATGTCGCCACCGTGGACCATGGCGTAGTTACTCACCACATCGTGAATTTTTTCCTGGGAATAGGGCTTGACCACGTAGCCGTTGGCGCCGGCACTGATTGCCCGCTGGATACTCTCAATCGAATCATCCGCCGTTACCAGCACGATGTGCTGCTCCTTGCGAACCTCCTTGAAGCGGGTCATCAACTCGTGGCCGTTGCCGTCCGGCAGCCCCAGGTCCAGCAGAATGATCTGGTATTCACTGGCGTCGAACGCTGCCCTGGCCGAAGCCGCATCACTGCATTCCGTCACCAGCGTTGCGCCCGCCTTGTACAGCAGCTGTACCAGCCGCTCGCGCATGACCGGCTCGTCTTCAACCACCAGTACTCTCAGATCCGTCATCCATTCTCTCCTGTTGTGTCCCGTTACTCAGAATGAGTCATTGCCGGTTTTGCGCGGCAGCTCCAGCGGTGCCGGGCCCGGCCGGCCCTGTTCCCGCTCGCCGGCTGGCCGGCTGTCGGCACCCTCGCCGGCTCCGGCCCCTTCCCGCACCAGTATATTGCTGATGCTGACCGCCGTTGTGTACAACGAAATGGCCACAATCAGCAGCACCGGCTGCACAAAGGCCACAAACCCCGGGACTTCGGTATTGCCCACGATACTCAACATCAGAATGATGGACGGCCCCAGCACCACAAACAAGGTCAGGGCAATGAAAAAGACAATGCGCTCCTTGTACCGGCCCAGATCGCGGTTGGTCACCAGCCCCAGCACAAACTTGCCGATGGCCAGGCCTGCCATGATGGTCGCGGCAATGCTCAGGTCCGCCCGCATCAGGGTTTCATAGACATTGCCATTCCACAGCCGCTGCATGGCAATGACAAGAAACGGAAACAGCACAAACAGCACGTCTGCGTAGGTGCCGTACATCATGCTCAGTGAATTGTGTTCCTGGGGGCGATTCTGGTCACTCATGGGTCTGTTCCTGTCGGGTACCGGTGGTTGAAACCAGTGCCTTCAGAGCCTGGTCAATCATATGGTTCAGTTGTTCCAGCCGTTGTGCGATTTCCGGCCAGTCGTATTCACTCTGTCGCAGGCACTGCTCCAGCCTGCCCGCCTGTTCCGTCATCATCGGGTAGCCCATGGCACCGGCCGTACCCTTGATCTGGTGGCTCTCGGTGCGCAGCACGTCAACATTCCGGTCACCCAGGGCCAGCTTCATACGGCGCTGGCGCTCCGCAAGGCCTGACAGGAAGCGGGAAACAAGGTGCGCCAGGTCATCATCAAGGCCTGAGCTGTCCACGGTCTGCGCTCCCAGATAGCGATCCAGCAGGGCCTGCAGGTGGCTCTGGTCGATGGGCTTGTTGAGCACGCCATCACAGCCGGCTGCCAGCAGGGCTTCGTTCTCGGCCTGGTCACCTGCGGTGAAGGCTATCAGGGGCCGGCGGAATCCGGCCTGGCGAAGCAGGCGGGTAGCTTCCACGCCGTCCATTCCCGGCATGTGGCGATCCATCAACACCAGGTGCACGGTATCCGACAGTGCGCGGCGCACGGCTTCATCCCCCGAGGCCACCAGAACCGGGTCCAGGCCCAGGCGCCGGAGCATGCGCTCCACCAGCCGGCGGTTGTCCTCGCTGTCTTCGGCCACCAGAACCCGGCCGGAATAGCTCCTGTCCGTAGCAGTAACCGGCTCCGGGCAGTGGGTCAGGTAGCGGGCCAGCATCTCGTAGAACCGCTGCTTGTCGATCGGCTTGGCCAGGTGCTCGTTACAGCCGGCCATCCGATATTCCGCAATATCCTCGGCCATAACATTAGCCGTAAGGGCAATAATGGGCGTATTGATACCTGCTTCACGAATCGCCTGGGTGGCATCCCGGCCGTTCATGACCGGCATCTGGATATCCATCAGGATCAGGTCGAAGTCTTCGCGCCTTACCCGTTCCAGGGCTTCGGCACCGTTAGCCACATGCACCAGCTCGGCGCCGGTACGGGCCACCAGCAGGGATACCAGCCGCCGGTTCACCTCGTTGTCTTCGGCACACAGGATCCGGCCCGACAACCTCGGTGCCAGCACCATGGCGATGGCCCGGCGGCGCTGGCTGAATTCCGAGGCATCCCGCAGGAAGTGCACCTGCTGCAGGCTGCCGGTGCTGATGGAAACCTCGAATTCGCTGCCCTCGCCGTAGGTACTGGTTACCCGGATATCCCCTCCCAGCAGCTCCGCCAGCCGGCGGGAAATACTCAGCCCCAGCCCGGTGCCACCGTACTGGCGGGAAATGGCGGTGCTGCCCTGGGCGAACGGATCAAACAACCGCTCCAGCTGCTCCGGCTTCATGCCAATACCGGTATCCACCACCCGGGCAATCAGGGTTTCGGCCTCGCGATCACAGCGGATGACCAGGGAGATCGAGCCACTTTCCGTGAATTTCAGCGCATTTGCACACAGATTGATGATAATTTGCCGGTAGCGGGTGGGGTCCGTGCGGATCTGCTCCGGCAGCGGATACTCGCAAACAATGCGGAAATCCAGGCCTTTCTCCCGGGCCCGTGGCTCGAAGAACGCGCGGACTTCATCCAGCAACTCCGGCAGGTTCACCGGCACCACATCCACGTCCAGCTTGTTGGCGTCGATCTTGGAGTGGTCCAGGATATCGTTCACCAGCTCCAGCAGGTGCCGGCCACTGCGTACCACGGTTTCAGCGCTGCTGCGCTTTTCCCGGTCGTCCAGGACCGGGTCCAGCAGGGTTTCGCCGTAACCGATGATCGCCGCCAGCGGCGTCCGGATTTCATGGCTCATGTTGGCCAGGAACTGGCTCTTGGCCTTGGCGGAGTTGCGGGCCAGCTCTTTCTCCAGCCGTTCCTGTTCCCGTTCACGTTCGATCTGCTGGCGCTGGTGGCTTTCGGTGGCATCGATGCAGGTGCCTTCCAGGTGCACTGGCATGCCCTCGGCATCGTAGGCGGTGTGCAAGGAGATGGTCGCCCAGCGCTCCTCGCCCTCACGGGTAAAATACCGGGCTTCGATGCCTTTAACCGTGCCCCGTGCTTCCAGCTGCTCCACCACCAGCCGCCGCAGGCGCTCATCGGCTATGCAGGTTTCCAGCACGTCCGGATTTTCACCCAGCAGTTCACGGCTGCTGTTGTAACCCAGAAGCTCTGCCATGGCCGGGTTGGCGGTCACAAATTTCCGCTCCGGTGACATCTGGAACACGCCTTCGATGGCGTTGTTGAACAGCGACTGGTAACGCCCAAGGTTGGCCAGGGCCCGGCGGTTCCAGGCCATGGCTTCACCCTGCACCTGCTTGATGCGGTCGGCCAGGGCAAAGGAGAACAGGATGATCTGGGCAGTCAGCCCGAACTGCGGGGCGTAGGTGGTAAAGGTATTCAGCGGCAGGTAGCCCATCACCGTCAGGGCATAGATACCAAAGCCGATCAGCGCCATGGTCCAGGCGTAGAAATAAGCCCGGGCGGCCGGGTTGTAGTAACGCCAGGACAGGTAACTGACCACGATCAGGATGATACTGAGCAGGATCGAATCCAGTACGATCCATTCCATCGCCACCGAATAGGGCATAAAAATGGACAGGCCAAAGGTGAGCACCACCGAATACAGGCACAGCCGCAGCACCTGGTCCAGGTCTGGTGAACGCTCACGGGTTTCCAGCAGGGAGCGGGCCATCAGCAGGCCAAAGAACCAGGTCAGGATGATCTGGTAGTGCAGGTAATCCTTGTTCAGCAAGACCGGCCGTTCATCCAGCAACTGCACGCCGTGGACCTGCTCGGTAGAAATAAACACCGCCGCACCCACCAGGTAGAGCACATAGTAGATGTTGCTGCGTTCGCGCACCGACACCGCCACAAACAGGTTGTAGGCCAGGATCGCCAGGATGGCACCGAGCAGCACCCCGCGCACCGCTTCATCGATGGAAACTTTCTCGATGTATTCGTTTGGGTGCCAGAGGGTGATGGGCAGGCGGAAGGTGTTGGTATTGGTGATGCGCAGGAACACCCGCGTGCGGCTGTCAGGAGGCAGCTTCAGCCGGAAAGTGGGGTTGGGCACGGCCAGGTCGCGGTCTTCCCAGTTGTCCTGGTAGCCGGCCTGGCGCTGATCTACCAGCATGCCATCCCGCTCAAGAAACAACTCGACGCTGTCCACCAGCGGTAGCGCCAGCTCCAGTATCCAGTCGGTCTCGCCCTGCAGGGCATGGGTACTCAGGTCAAAGCGGGTCCAGTAGGCAGATTCGGTGTAGCCGAAGTTGAGCACGCCGGATTCATGCTGGGTGAAGGCTTCGGCCTCAAGATATCTGAGCTGATCAATCGACAGGCTCTGGTCCGGATCTTCCAGGTACCGCAAGCATCCGCCCAGGTCACGGATGGCACCGGTGTTCCGGTCAAGCCGGACTTCGCCACTGCGGCAGGCATCCTGGGCCATGGCCGGGGCCGGCAGAATCAGGGCTGCCAGTACAAGAAACAGGACCAGCACCGGAATCCCGGCCTGGGCGAACCGTTGCTGCAAAATGTGATCTCCGCGCGGGTAGCTGCGTGCTTTATCGTTTATTGTCAGCACAGCTCACTTTAGCCGTTCACAACGAATTTCGCACCCCGGGGCCTTCTGAAATGAGACATTCCTGCCTTTTTGTTGCCATATCACTGGCGTTGCTGACCCTGAGTGGGTGCCGTGTGGAGAGCGGTGGGGATTCCACTTCTACGCTCAATCCCGCCACAAATGTAGATCTTCGGTTTTCCACGTTCACCCTGCTCGAACAAACCGATACCGTCCTTTTTGCCGATCTGATCCAGGCTGTAGAACCAGATCCCAACACCCAAAGCACTTTTGATGCAGCGGCGGTAGCAGACAGCATCAGGAATCAGATCGCTTTGTTTGCTGGCCTTACTTACTCCGATGAGCAGCCACCACAAATTGAATCCGCAAGGAATCCTTTAGACATCATAAGGCGTGTCATCGGTGAAAATGCCGTCGAAAACTTTAACGAAGGCCGACAATACATTGTACGAAGGATCAAACAAGGTGAGGCCGGTGAATACAGCAACAGAACAAACCAGGTTCAGATCCGTTTTATCGATGAGTCCGCCCTTAAAGACGGCCAGCCCGAGAACGACTATAACTGGCAGTACCCAATCGTAAAGTGGGTGTATACACCAGAATCTTCCAATCTAGTAACCCGCGTGCTCACATGGGCGTCGTCCGGCTCTTTCCCGCCCGGCTCAACGCGACCCAGTGCCACACTTGCCACCCAATTCCTGCCCGAAGCATTTTCCAGCTCAGGCTATAACGATGGTGCCAGAGTCATTACCGAAGGTAGTGTCGTCATTGAGAATGAGCGGGAAATGGCATTTGCGCGGAGTTATTCCGGTTCGAATACCGACAGCCTGATCATTGATGGAACTGCAATCGGTACCTCAGAAAACACTGAGGGCGGCCCGGAATTCACATTTGCGGGACAGATCGTAGATTGCGTAAAGATTGAGATGGACTACGAGTTGCCAAAAGTCCGTGTTTACACCTCAATAGACCAAACCCCGAGCACAGATGCCTACTGCTCGGAAAAAACCGAACCAGAGTACGAATATGCAACGAAGGAGTCTGGCCTGAGACCCTGAGGGCTACAAATCCCAGTTCTGCAAAAACCCCTTCTTGCGGCTGATCATGCGCTCATAGGTAGAAATCATCAGGGCAGCGTGGGGGGCCTTGGTCATGCGCAGGGTTTCGATACGGCGTTCAAGCCGCTCTACTTCGTTGCACAGCTGTTGCTGGACCTGGGAGCGCATGCTCTCGTGATAGTCCAGTTGCACACGGCGGGGTTCGAGCGGGGATAGCCTTGATTTTGGCATAGGGGTCTCATCCATTGAGTCTTTGGTAACTTCCACATCCTGAAAGTCTTGCGTGAAAAAGTGTGCCGGACTGTCCGACAAAGTTCAATTAAAATGAACAAGCTTTCACTTTTTTTAACACTCCGTTAACCCCGGTGCCCCGGCTCATGCTGCCACCAGCCTGCGGCGATGCTCCGGTAATAACGGAAACTGCTTGCACACAGTATAGACAAACTTCCCCAGCGCGGGTAAATGATGGCCGACTATCGGAAAGCCGGTATTGAGCAGGCTGACCGAAATATCCCGGGCCGGGTCCGCCCAGCAGAACTTGTTGATCAAGCCCACGTGGCCAAAGGCATAGCGGCTTTGCGGCCCCCAGAGCCCCACCGGATTGCCGCCCAGCATCATGCCGGCACTGAAGCGCATGGGCAACATCATGGTACGGTCCACCTGGAGGGATCCGAACTGCTGGATCGCACGCCGGATGGTGAGTTCGCTGCAGATCCGCTGGCCATTCCAGGTGCCGCCATTCAGCATCATCTGAAAGAACCGGCTCATCTCCTCAGCGGTGCCACACAGGTTACCGGCGGGAATCACCGCTTCCTGGAAACGGGGATCATTGGTCACTCGCTCAACGGTACCGATGTCGCCGCCCAGCGCCCGGTTAACAATCCAGGACACCGGAAACCTCGGGGTAGGCCCGGTGGCGTAGTTACTGGCCAGGTCCGGAAGGTGTTCCGCACCAATACCGTAGGTGAACCACTTCATGCCCATGGGCCCACGCAGGTACTTGTCCAGGTAGGCATCGATGCTGTCGCCGGTCACCTTCTCCAGCACCCGCTGCAACACAAAGCCGCCGGTGATGGCGTGGTAAGCCACCTTGGCGCCGTCTACTTCCACCGGCCGGGCGTTACACAGCAATCGCCAGATTTCGTCTTTATCCCACAACACATCAATGGGAGTTTCCCGGGGAATGGCCGGAATGCCGCCCCGGTGGGACAGGATCTGGTGCACGGTTATGGTGCGCTTACCACTGCTGGCAAATTCCGGGCAGTAGTAGGACACCGGGTCCATCAGGTTCACCAGCCCCTGCTCGGCCAGCATATGCATCAGCAAGGCAGTCACTGCCTTGGAGGCAGAGAAAAAGCAGATGGGGGTTTCGGTAGTCATCGGCACCCGGGGCACCGAGCGGGGATCGTGGGGCCCGTTACCCCGGCTATGACCGATGGCGCGATGCAACACCTGTTCACCCCGATAACGCAAAGACAGCTGGATACCGGGATGAACCCCGGTCCGGTACAGGGCTTCCACGCTGCGCCACACGGCTTCCGGAACCTCGGGGGCCAGGTCGACCCGTTCCGGGTGCTCCGAGGCAGTGTCCCGGAAGGTGACCGAGTGCAGGTCCCGGGGAATGGCGCTGAGGTTCAGGGCGCGGCGAGCCAGTGAATGCATATTGTTGCCTTTGTTTTATATCTGAATGGTTTCACTATAGATCAAAGCACATCATCCGGCAGCAACCGGGGTGCAGTTACCGGCGCCCCGTGGTTTAATTCCGGCAAACCGTGATTGCAACAGGAGTCTGCATGACCCCCGGAATTCTCGCCGCCCAACGCGCCAAGGTGGCTTTTACCGTGCATGAGTACGAGCATGACCCGGCCGCCGAAAGCTACGGCAACGAGGCCGTGGAAAAAACCGGCGCCAATCCGGACCAGGTGTTCAAAACCCTGGTTGTCTCGCTGGATGGCAAAGACCTCGCCGTCGCCGTGGTGCCGGTATCCGCCATGCTCAGCCTGAAGCTGATTGCCCGGGCCGCCGGGGCCAAGAAGGCCGCCATGGCCGACAAACAGCTGGTGCAGCGCACTACCGGCTATGTTCTGGGTGGCGTCAGCCCGCTGGGGCAGAAGAAGCGCCTGAAGACGTTTATCGACGACTCGGCCCGCAACTTCGCAACCCTGTTTGTCAGCGCCGGAAAACGGGGACTGGAGATCGAGCTGGCTCCGGAAGACCTGTCCAGGCTCACCGGGGCCACCTTCGCGCCCCTGCAACAGGACTGATCCGGTGAATCACGCCAACGACCTTATCCTGATTGGCGCCACCCTGTTATTGGCCCTGGCGGCCCATGCGGTCGGCCAGAAAGTACATGTGCCCCGGGTCACCCTGTTGCTGTTGCTGGGCGCCCTGGCAGGGCCGGACCTTCTGGACCTGCTGCCGGCCGATGCCAGCCAGAGCTTTCACCTGATTACCCAGCTGACCCTGGCTATGGTGGGCTTTCTGCTGGGCGAGCGGATGTCTGCAAAGGACCTCAAGCAGGGCAAGGAGGCTCTGATTGTCAGCCTGGTGGTCACCTTTGTGACCGCTGCAGCCGTTACCTTCGCTACCTGGTGGGCCACCGGCAACCTGGCGGCAGCGCTTTTGCTGGGCGGCATTTCCACCGCCACGGCGCCGGCCGCCACGCTGGATGTACTGCGGGAATCCGGCGCCAACGGCCCGCTGACCCGGCTGGTGTTCCAGGTGGTGGCCATCGACGACGCCTGGGGCGCCATCCTGTTCAGTATCCTGCTGGTCAGCGCCGGACTGCTGATTGGCAACGGCGATACCCATGGCCCTACGGCCATGTTGCACGGGGTGATGGAGGTCGGAGGCTCGGTACTGCTGGGTATTGTGCTGGGCCTGCCCATGGCGTGGCTGACCGGCCGGCTGCGGCCCGGTGAGCCCATGCTGCTGGAATCCGCCGGCTTTGTGTTTGTAGCCGCGGGGCTGGCCGGCTGGCTCGGCTTGTCTTACCTGCTCACCTGCATGACCCTGGGCGTGGTCGTGGCCAACCTCGCCCGGCACCACGTGCGGCCATTCCGTTCAATCGACGGTATTTCCGAACCCTTCCTGGCACTGTTCTTCTTTATGGCGGGCTACCAGCTGGACTGGCTGGCACTGCCAACACTGGGCGCACTGGGAGTGGCCTACGTGCTGGCCCGGGTGGCAGGGCGCTTTGCCGGTGGCTATCTGGGCAGCGTGCTGGCCGGCTCGGCGCCCGATACCCGTAGCCGCATCGGGGCCTGCCTGATGCCCCAGGCAGGCGTAGCCCTGGGCCTGGCGCTGGTAGCCACCGAACGGCTACCGGAACTGGGTTACATCCTGCCACTGGTCATCGGCGCGACGGTGGTATTCGAGATCATTGGCCCGCCACTGACGCTGATCCAGCTGCGCAAGGCGGGTGAGACCGGCAAGGGCTACCAGGAAGACCCTGATGAGGACGACTAGACAACAAAAAAACCGGAGAGCCAATGGCTGTCCGGTTTTTTTGATCAGGGCCGGGAAACATCCCGGCCTGACACTGAGCCTCAGCTCACAGATGCCTGGGCGTCGACCAGGATCTTGGTCAGCGTTGCGCTGGGCTGCATAACGGCAGACACTTTCTCCGCCGGCGCGTGGTAGTAACCACCGATATCCGCCGGATTGCCCTGTACCACCGTCATTTCTTCCAGGATCTTGTCCTTGTTCTCTTCCAGCTGTGCTGACAGCTTGGCAAAGAACTCTTTCAGTTCCTTGTCCTCATCCTGCTTGGACAGCTCTTCCGCCCAGTAACGGGCCAGGTGGAAGTGGGAACCCCGGTTGTCCAGCTCGCCGGTCACACGGGACGGAGACTGGTTGTTCTCCAGCAGCTTTTCGGTAGCCTTGTCCAGGGTCTGGCCCAGCAGGCGGGCGCGCTGGTTGTTCTGCTTCTCGCCCAGCTCGTCCAGGGACACTGCGGTGGCCAGGAATTCACCCAGGGAATCCCAGCGCAGGTGGTTTTCCTGGATCAGCTGCTGTACGTGCTTGGGTGCGGAACCGCCAGCACCGGTCTCGTACAGACCACCGCCGTTCAGCAGCGGCACGATGGACAGCATCTTGGCGCTGGTGCCCAGCTCCAGGATCGGGAACAGGTCGGTCAGGTAGTCACGCAGCACGTTGCCGGTTACGGAAATGGTATCCAGGCCACGGATCAGGCGCTCCATGGTCCAGCGAATAGCGCGAACCGGAGACATGATGTGGATTTCCAGGCCTTCGGTGTCCAGCTCGGCCAGGTACTTCTCGACCTTCTTGATCAGCTGGGCATCGTGGGCACGCTCGTCGTCCAACCAGAATACCGCCGGCATACCGCTGGAACGTGAACGGTTGACCGCCAGCTTGACCCAGTCGCGGATCGGCAGGTCCTTGGTCTGGCAAGCGCGCCAGATATCGCCTTGCTCAACGTTGTGCTCAGTCAGCACAGTGCCGTCTTCAGCGACAACGCGAACGATACCGTCTTCCTTGATTTCGAAGGTTTTGTCGTGGGAGCCGTACTCTTCCGCCTTCTGGGCCATCAGGCCGACGTTCGGCACAGTACCCATGGTGGTGGGGTCGAACGCGCCGTGGGTCTTACAGAAGTTGATCACTTCCTGGTAGATGGTGGCGTAGGTGGACTCAGGCATAACCGCCTTGGTGTCCTTCAGCTTGCCATCACGGGCCCACATCTTGCCGGAGTTACGGATCATTGCCGGCATGGAGGCGTCTACGATCACGTCGCTCGGTACGTGCAGGTTGGTGATACCTTTAACGGAATCGACCATGGCGATTTCCGGACGGTGCTCGTAGCAGGCGTGCAGGGCTTCCTGGATTTCTTCCTGCTTGGATTCCGGCAGTTGCTTGATCTTCTCAACCACGGAAGACAGGCCGTTGTTCGGGTTTACGCCGATTTCATTGAACAGGTCGCCGTACTTGTCGAACAGCTCCTTGAAGAACACCTTCACCGCGTGACCGAACACGATCGGGTGAGAGATTTTCATCATGGTGGCTTTCACGTGCAGGGAGAACATCACACCGGTCTTTTCGCAGTCTTCGATGGCGCCTTCGAAAAACTTCACCAGTTCCTTCTTGCTCATGAACATGCCGTCGAGCACTTCGCCTTCCAGCAGCGGCAGGTCGGATTTCAGAACGGTTTGCTCACCCTTCTTGTTCTCGAACACGATGCGGGCGTTGGTGGCCTTGTCCAGGGTTACTGACTGCTCGCTGGAGTAGAAGTCGCCACCGCGCATGTGCGCCACGTGGGTACGGGAAGCCGGGCTCCACTCACCCATGGTGTGCGGGAACTTGCGGGCAAAGGCTTTTACCGCAGCCGGTGCACGGCGGTCGGAGTTACCTTCACGCAGTACCGGGTTAACGGCGCTGCCCAGCACTTTGGAGTAACGTGCGTGGATTTCTTTCTCTTCGTCGGTTTCCGGGTTTTCTTTGTACTCGGGAACCTTGTAGCCCTGCTCGTTCAGCTCTTTGATGGCAGCACGCAGCTGGGGAATGGACGCAGAGATGTTCGGCAGCTTGATGATGTTGGCGTCCGGATCCTTGGTGTACTCACCCAATTCAGCCAGGGCATCCGGCACCCGCTGGTCTTCCTCGAGGTAGTCCGGGAAGCCTGCCAGAATACGCGCCGCGAGAGAGATGTCGCTGGTTTCGAAGTCGATACCAGCCGGCTTGGCGAAGGTTTCCAGGATGGGAAGCAGTGACCGGGTAGCGAGGGCGGGTGCCTCGTCGGTCAACGTGTAGACAATCTTGGATTTGGAGTTGCTCATTTTCGTCCTCAGGCTATGGGGTGGGTTCAGGACGGTCATGGCGCATTCGGGCGTCTTGTGAACGTCCGGTTTTGCCAGTGACTGATTCGGAACTTTTGATAGACCTACTAAGATAGCATTTTTTGCGGAATTTTGATTACGATCTTAGTATAAGAACGTACGGATAATGCCTGATCTTCGGTTACAGGCTGATGAAATGGCGGGAATTTACGAAACTTTCTAACATTTACCATCTAAAGCGTCAGCGTGGCAGGAGGAGGGCTTTCCAGAACACGCTCCTTCGGCACATCCCTGTGACGCTTGGGCTCCGCCATCCATGGCTCCGCACAGTTCTGGAAAGCCCTCCCCCTGCCACACCCATACCTTGTTCGGGGCGTCCACCTACTTAAATTTCAAGGAACGATAAGTTCCTTTTGTTAACAAAACCCCTGAAATCTACCTCTGCCATCGCCCCTGTTCTGACCAACTCACTCAGGCAACAGTCCAACCGCAGCCAACCTCTCCCGAATCTGATCCAGCGCTTCCGGGTTACCCAGGGCATCCCGGTTATCGGCTTTGTTCGAGCCGTTGATCAGTCGGGCGACTGCCAGCTCGACCTTCTTGCCGCTGCGGGTGTAGGGGATGTCGGGCACTTCGACGATGTGTTTGGGTACGTGCCTTGGGCTGGCGCCTTCGCGGATTCGGGTTTTCAGGGTTTTGACCAGGTCGTCGGTGACGGTCTGGCCTTCGGCCGGGACGACGAACAGCACCACTTCGACATCGCCATCGATCTGGCGGCCGACCACGAGGCTGTCTTTCACTTCGCTGATGGTTTCGACCTGGCGGTAGATTTCGGCGGTGCCGATTCTTACGCCGCCGGGGTTGAGGGTGGCGTCGGAGCGGCCGTAGATGATGGCGCCGCCGTGTTCGGTGAATTCGATGAAGTCGCCGTGGGCCCATACGCCGGGGAAGGTGTTGAAGTAGGCGTCTTTATAGCGTTCACCGTCCGGGTCCTGCCAGAAGCTGACCGGCATGGACGGCAGCGGCTGGCGGCAGACGAGTTCGCCGCGGCCTTCGCTGACCGGTTGGCCGTCGTCGCCGTAGGCCACTGCATCTACCCCCAGCAAACGGCACTGGATTTCACCTCTTCGTACCGGCAGCAGTGGGGTAGCCCCCACAAAGCAGCCGCAGATGTCGGTGCCGCCGGCAATGGAGCCCAGCAGCGCGTTGGGGGCGCCGTCGGTATAGATCCAGTCGTAGTCTTCCGGCAACAGCGGCGAGCCGGTGGAGAACACCACCCGCAGTGCGCTCTGGTCCAGGGTTTTCGCCGGTTGTAGTTCGGCTTTGCGGCAGCCGGCAATGAAGCGGGCGCTGGTGCCGTAGTGGGTGACTCGTTCGCTGGCCACGGTTTCCCAGAGGAAGTTCAGGCTCGGGTATCCCGGGGAGCCGTCGACGGTGATCACGGCGGCGCCGGTCATCAGGGCGGAGGCCTGCCAGTTCCACATCATCCAGCCGCAGGTGGTGAAGTACAGGAAGCGGTCGTCCGGGCCAACGTCGCCGTGGAGCATCAGTTCCTTGGCGTGGTTGACCAGCAAGCCGGCGGTGCCGTGCACAATGCACTTGGGTTTGCCGGTGGTGCCGGAGGAATAAAGGATGTACACCGGATGGTCCGGGTCCACCGGGGTGAACGAGGGCGCCTGGCCTTCGCACGCTTTCAGGGCCTCATCCCAGGTAGTGACCAATTCGCCGGGAATTGGCGCTTCGTCCGGCAGTTGGGCAATGCTGACCACAGTCTTGAGGGACGGCAGGCTGGCGATCAGTTCCGCGAAGTCGTCCTGGCGGGCGAACACTTTGCCGCCATAACCGTAGCCATTCACCACAATCAGCGCCGACGGTTCAATCTGGCCGAAGCGGTCGTTGATGGCGCCGATGCCGAAGTCCGGGGAGGCAGAACTCCAGATGGCCCCCAGGCTGGTGGCTGCCAACATGCCCACCAGGGCTTCGTACCCGTTGGTGACCACGCCGGCCACGCGGTCGCCCTTCTGGATGCCTTTACTGCGCAGGAAGGCTTCCAGGGCGCCAGTGTCGGCTTTCAGTTCGGCGTAGGTTTTGCGCAATACCGGGCGGGTTTCGCAGTAGGCCACCACGGCTTCTTTGTCGGCATGGTCGCCATCAGCCAGCCGCAGCAGGTTGGCGGCGAAGTTCAGCTTCATGCCCGGGAACCATTCCGCGCCGGGCATTTCACGGTTGCCAAGCACCCGTTTGGCCGGTGTCTCGCAGACCAGGCCACAGTAATCCCAGACCTTCTGCCAGAAGGTGTCCAGCTCGGTGATCGACCACTGGTGCAGGGCGTGGTAATCGGCAAAGGGCCCAAAGCCCTGCTGTTCCAGCCAGGCCTTGAACTGGCCCATGCGGGAACGAGTGAGAGTGTCCTGGTCCGGTGTCCAGACCACCGGTGTTTGTACTGTGTTGCTCATCCGTTTCTCCGGATTGTTGTTAGTGTTCAGCTATAGCGGGCACTTCTAGCCAAGACGCACAAAGGGTAGCAAGGAAAATCCCAGAATCACGACAATCGCCACCAGCGCCGCCAGAAAGGTCGCCGGTCGTTTGCGGAACTGGTACCAAAGCCCTGTTTCTCCCCGTTCGCAGCGACTCTGGTATTGCTCACGCTGGCTTTCCAGCCGCTGCGCCTGGTACTCATCCAGTAACGCCCGGGCCCGGGCAGCTTCGTCGTCATCATGGGCCCAGAAGCCGCCCATGCTGATGCCCCAGCGGCTGGGCGGAGTTTCGTAGTAGCGCACCTCGTGTTCTTCAAACAGGGCGCGGATTTCCTCGGCCTCGTCATCGGGTACGTTACGCAGGTTCATCAGGTGGTGGGGCATGGGTTTCCCGGCTGGCTTCGTTAGTGTTATTGGCTATATCCTAGCAGGAAAGCCAATCCGACCGAATTCATCAGGACACTGCATGAGCCACAACCCCCTTCGTCTGCTGCTGGATTTTGATGATCGCATCCAGCGGGACAGGGACCAGGCCCCCGCCTTTCTGCACCGCCGGGACCGGCGCTTTGCCCTGGACTGCCAGCAACAGGGCCAAAGCCCGGATGCCGCCCTGTGGCTGGAACAGATGGAACGCCTGAGCGGCCCCGGTAACGCACGCCAGGCAGGCAGGGCGGTGCAGCAGCGCTGGCGGCGGATTAACGGCGGCTTTGCAGCGGCGGGGGCGGTGTTCGGCGTGCTTACCATGGGCGGCCTGCTGTTTTACGATGGCGGCCAGCGCATCAATGTCACGATGATCATCGCGTTCGTGTTACTGCAGCTTTTGCTGGCACTGGCCACCACCGTGCAATCGCTGGCCGGATGGCAACCCTGGAGCTGGCTGCAACGGCGCCTGCAAGCACAGCCTCCCGGAACAACCCTGGCGCAATTGCAACCGGCGCTGATGGCCCGGGCCGCCCACACCGGTGGCAGCCTGTTTGCCCTGACTGGCCTGCTGACCTTGCTGGTGATGCTGGTGGTTCAGGACCTGGCCTTCGGCTGGAGCACCACGCTCAACACCGCCGCCCAGAGCTACCACAGCCTGATCCATGCCATTGCCAACCCTTGGAGCTGGCTGTGGCCTGCCGCAGAACCTTCCCGGGAACTGGTGGAAGCCACCCGTTTCTTCCGCGCCTCACCGGGCAGTACCGGCACCGATCCGGTTCAATGGGGGCAATGGTGGCCCTTCGTGGTGATGCTGTGGTTGACCTGGGTACTGCTGCCCCGCCTGCTTCTGCTGGCACTCAGCCAGTGGTTGCTGGCCCGGAAGGCGGAGCGCTTGCTGCAACGTCATCCCGGCATGCAGGCCCTGATGTACCGCATGGAAACTCCGACCCTGGACACCGGCAACCAGCACAACGATGCCAACGATTTGCCCGATACCCGCACCCGGGGCAGGCCCGGGCAGCTGCAGGACAGCCAGTACATTATCTGCTGGGCCGGAGCGGGGGAGCCGGAACTGCCGCAAGCATTGCTGGCGCAGGACAGCCGGGTACTCAAAGCCGGTGGCCGGGCGTCCCTGGCGGAAGATGACGGGGTACTGGAGAGCCTGGCTGAACAACTGGCCGGGGAGCGGGCTCCTTCTGTTGTGCTGGTTACCCGCAGCTGGGAACCGCCGACCGGGGAACTCCATGACTTCCTGGACCAGGCCCGGGCGCGCTGGCCGGATGGCACCACCCTGACCATTCTGCCACTGGCGCCCGATGCCAACCGGGAACCGGCGGAACACCTGGTCCAGCCCTGGCTGCGCTTCACCGAACGCCTGCCCGCCGGGTTTGCCAATGTTGCCCTGCTACCGGCGCTGCCGGATAACCCGTATCACACCGGGAGTACCGCATGATGAACCAGAAACCGGTGTTTGCGGTGGTGGGCCACCCCAACAAGGGCAAATCCAGCGTGGTGGCCACCCTGTCCCAGAACGACGCCATCGCCATTGCCCTGGAACCGGGCACCACCCGGGCCGGGCAAGCCTACCCGCTGACCGTCGACGGCCAGGAACTGTACACCCTGGTGGATACTCCCGGCTTCCAGCGCCCCCGAAGGGTATTGCAATGGCTGGAAGCCCACAGCCTGTCGGCCTCGGACCACCCGGAAACCGTGCGCGCCTTCGTGTTGCAGCATAGGGGCGACGACCGCTTTGTGGATGAATGCGAACTGCTGGCACCGATCACCGAAGGGGCCGGCATTATCTACGTGGTGGACGGCTCCGTACCCTACAGCACCGAACACGAAGCGGAGATGACCATTTTGCGCTGGACCGGGCGCCCCAGCCTGGCCCTGATCAACAGCATCGGCGACGACGATTACAGCGACACCTGGCAATCTGCCCTTGGCCAGTTCTTCCAGGTTGTCCGCAAGTTCGACGCCGTACGCGCCCCGTTCGAACAACATCTGAGCCTGTTGCGGGCCTTTGGCCAACTGGAGCCGGACTGGGAACAGCCCCTGGAACAGGCCACTCACCTGCTGTCAGAACAACGTCGCCAGCGCCGGCAACAGGCGGCCCAGCTGATCGCCCGGGCACTGGAAGACCTGATGTCCTGGCAGGAAAAGCGCACCCTGACCCTGGACCAGATTGCCGGCACCAGCGATGCCACCCTGGCCGAAACCCTCCGGGAACGCTGGTATCAACGTCAGCGTAAACGGGAGCAAACCCTGCGGGTGAGCATCGAACACCTGTACCAGCACCAGCGCATACAGCGGCAGGAAGCGGAACTGGAGTGGGCCAGCCAGCATGACCTGTTCTCGGAAGACACCCGCCAGCACTGGGCCGTCAGCAAGAAGTACCTGGCCGGCGCCGGCTTTGGTGCCGGGGCCGTGGGCGGTGCCGGCCTGGACGCCCTGACCCTGGGCTCGTCCCTGGGTGCCGGCGCTCTAATAGGTGGTGTACTGGGGGCAGCGGGCAGTTATTTTTACGGAGACAGACTGGTACTGCCGGCCCTGAACATCGGCCCCATAAAAGACGGCCTGAAAACCGCCAGTTTTGGCCCTGTACAGGACAGCCAGTTCGGCTATGTTGTTTTAGGTCGGGCCGTGGACCACTGGTGGCACATCAGCCATCGCAACCACGCCGGCCGGGATTTACTGGAACTGGAACCGGCGGATCACCACTGGCTGGAACAGCTCGGCAAAGCCAGCCGAAGGGAGATCCAGAAAGCCTTCGACCGGTGCCGCAAACAGCGCTCCCTGAGCCATTCCCAGCGGCAGGACCTGGCCTCCGCCATCGAGCAGGCCATGGCGGTTTATGATGACTGGCGGTTGAACCGGGCCTGACAGACATGTTTATACTGTATGGCTATTCCATCACCAAATGAGGAATGCGAATGAAAATCGTACGAGTGCAAGACATCATCGGTACCGAGCGCGAAGTCAGCGCCCAGCAATGGACCAGCCGCCGCCTGCTGCTAAAAAAGGACGGTATGGGTTTCTCTTTCCACGAAACCATCATCCCGGCCGGCACCGAGCACACCTTCTGGTACAAGCACCACCTGGAAGCGGTTTACTGCGTAGCCGGTAACGGCCGCATCAAGGACCTTGCCACCGGTGAAGTGCACGAAATTACCGACGGCACCCTGTACGCCCTCGACAAGCACGACCGTCACACCCTGTACGGTGGTACCGAAGACATGCGCCTGATCTGCGCCTTCAACCCGCCGGTTACCGGCCAGGAAGTGCACGACGAAGACGGCGCCTATCTGCCGGACACCAGCGAAGACTGATTCGCACCATCGTGGCAAGCAACTCCGCCGCGACCACACCGCCACCGCCAGCCAGGCTGCTGCCGGTGGCGGTGCTGCTTTGGCTGGCCGGTGTTTACCTCCGGGTACCTATACTGGTCGCCCCGCCCCTCGCGCCATTTATTGCTGACGAACTGGCCCTGAGCCAGGCCCTCACCGGTGCCCTGACCACCCTGCCCATCCTGATGCTCGCCATCGGCGCCATGCCCGGCTCCCTGTCGATCTCCCGCATCGGCCCCCGAAACACCCTGGCCATAGCCATGGTTATTATGGTGATCGGTTCCGCAGGCCGGGGCCTGGTGCCCGACACCTTCACCCTGATGCTCGCCAGCGCCGTGATGGGGCTGGGCGTTGCCATGATGCAACCGGCACTGCCAGCGCTGTTACCGCGCTGGCTGGAACCCCACCACATCGCCATGGGCTCTGCCATCTACATGAACGGCATGCTGATGGGTGAATTCATAGGCGCCGGCATCACCCTGCCGGTACTCATGCCGCTATTGGACAACAGCTGGCGTGCCACCCTGCTGGTCTGGTCGCTACCGGCCCTGCTGGTGGCCGCCGCCCTGTTCCTGCCCAAACGGGACATGGCCCGCCCGGTACGCCGCGCCGCCTGGCTGCCAGACTGGAAAAACCCGCTTACCCTGCGCATTGGCCTGCTACTGGGCCTGTCCGGCTCCATGTTCTTCGGCCTCAATGCCTACATGGGCAACCTGCTGGAGCAGCAGGGCAAAATCAGCATGCTCTCCGAAGCCCTGTTCTGGTACAACGTTGCCCAGGTCTTCGCCTCCCTGGTGGTGCTCAAAATGGCCCGCCGCTGGGTAGGCAGCCGCACCACCATCGTCATAACCGCGGCCCTCAGCATCCTCGGCACCACCGGCACCGTGTTCCTGGAAGGCTGGTGGTTCATCGCCAGTGCCACCGTCATGAGCTTCGTCGCCGGCATCCTCCTGATCCTGCTCGTCGCCCTGCCACCGCTCCTGGTCAGCTCCGCCGAAACCGGCCGCCTCTCCGCAGGCACCTTCCTGGTGGGCTACACCATGGGCTTCTGCGTGCCCATGCTCGGCGGCCTCATCGCCGACACCACCGGCGACCCCAGACACGCCATCATCACCATGATCGCCTACAGCGTGCTGGTCCTGCCCCTGGCCTTCACCCTGGACCTGGAACGAAAAAAGGACCAGCCCGAAAGCTGATCCTTTGTTTCCTTCCAATATCCAACAGCCGTGCCGGCTCCCCGCAAAGAGCTAGCAAGCCGTGGGGCGGGGGTGAGCTTTCCGCCGGAAAAAAGATGTCTGAGCGAAGCGAGTTGTTTTTTCCAGAGGAAATCTCACCCCCGCCCTGCGGCTGGACTCCGAAATAAAGCGGAGCCAGACTCCGAACTTAGATGTAGTAGTCCTTCAACGGAGGAAACCCGTTAAACTCGATGGCACTGTAAGTGGTGGTATAAGCCCCGGTAGACAGCCAGTACATCCGGTCCCCAATCGCCAGGTTCAAAGGCAACGGATACTTATGGTGCTCATACATAATGTCGGCACTGTCACACGTCGGCCCGGCAATCACACAGTCCTCGCCCTCGCCGGTCTTCTCGGTCCAGATCGGAAACTTGATCGACTCATCCAGTGTCTCGATCAGGCCTGAAAACTTGCCCACATCGGTAAACACCCATCGGTGCAGCGCCGTGCGGGACTTGCGTGAAATCAGCACCACCTCACTCACCAGCACACCGGCATTGGAAATCAGCGAACGACCGGGCTCGATAATGATCTCCGGCAGCTCCTCACCGAAATCCTCCTGCAGGAAACGCAGGATCTCCCGGGCATAGACACTCAACTCATTGGTGCGAGTCAGGTAATTGGCCGGGAAACCACCGCCCATGTTGATCATCTTCAGCTCAATGCCGTCTTCTTCCTTAAGGCGCTCGAAAATCACCTTCACCTTGTTCAGGGCAGCGTCCCAGGCACCGATTTCGCGCTGCTGGGAACCGACATGGAACGACACGCCGTAAGGCACCAGGCCCAGATCCCGGGCCAGGATCAGCAGGTCCATGGCCATATCGGTCTGGCAGCCGAACTTGCGGGACAGCGGCCAGTCGGCGGTCAGGGTACCTTCCGTCAGAATCCGCACATACACCTTCGAACCCGGTGCCGCCTTGGCAATGTTGCGCAGGTCGGCCTCGGAGTCGGTGGCGTACAGGCGCACACCCTTCTCGTAGAAGGTACGAATGTCCTTCGCCTTCTTGATGGTGTTGCCGTAACTGATGCGGTCGCCGGTGACACCCAGCCCCATGACCTTGTCCAGCTCATACACCGACGCGATATCGAAATTGGCACCCTTGTCCCGCAGCATGGTCAGAATCTGTGGGGCCGGGTTGGCCTTCACCGCATAGTAGACGCTTGCGTAGGGGAAACCGTCGATCAGCTCATCGTACTGGCGTTCGATGGTCTGGGTGTCGATCACCACAAACGGGGTTTCCTTGCCATCGGCAAAGTCCTTGATCCGCTTGAACGTCTCGGCGCTGTAGTAATCGGCGATATCGGCGTTGGGGGTCTGGTTCATGGGTGGTGTGTCCCTCCACAGGGTAAACGGGCATAAAAAAAGGGTAGCACAGTCTCGCCGTGCTACCCGTGAATGGCGCGATCATCAGGCTTTTTTCTGATCACCACAAATGCGCATATGTACCCATAAATCCGGCAACGGGAACCGGACGTCCTGCACAGAATTTTTGCTTACACCGCCACCGGCCAGAGCGGGGTCGGTTCGGTCGGGCCATCCGGGTCCTGGGGGCAACTCTGGCGCTGCAGGTAATCCAGGATTGCGTCTTTCAGGTCACTGCCCTGGCCCAGGCCCTGATTGCCGAACAGGCGGTTGAATTCCAGTACATAGGGGTAGCCATCGACCAGCGCGATATCAAAGCCTGCGTGGTCTACTTCCAACTCCCGGGCCAGGCGCAGGGCCAGCTCGATAGCCGCCGCAGGCACGTCACCGGTGACAATCTGCCCACCCCTGGCCACATTGTTATAGAAGCCCTGTTCGGCCTGGGTGCGCCAGTAGGCGGTGACGACCTGGTCGCCCACGATCACCACCCGCACATCCCGGTCGATCGGCAGGTACTCCTGCACATAGAGCACATCGCTGCGTTCACAATACGTCAGCCAGTCTGCCCGGGACTCGATCAGCCACACGCCTTCACCCATGCTCGCCTTGGGCAACTTGGCCACAAAGGGCAGGGCCATGGCATCCCACAGCATCTCCCGCTCCCGGGGGCCATTGGCTTCAATGATGGTCCAGGGCGTGTGTTCGGGGGCCACGGTCTGGAAGGCCCGGGTCATTTCTACTTTGTCGTGGCCGATACGGTAGCTGGCCACACTGGGAAACACCCGGCATTTCAGGCCGTGCACCAGGGCATTGAGCTGCCAGTATTCGGGGAACAACACCCAGTCTGCTTCCTGCAGCAAAGGCTTGTGGCGCAAAAAATGTTCAGGTTTGAGGACAGTGGTGTCCGGAAAGCCGAGAGTACGGAACACGTTGAAGGAAACAAGGTGCATGGTTATCGCCGCACAGGGTGGAGAGTGGCGGCATTTTATACAGCTTCCGGCCACTGGCAAGCGGTATTTTTCCGTTTGCGCACGAATTCCTGTTGCACACCCAGATATTATTGGTAATAATTCGCATTAACGTTTAATGGTCAAGAGGATGCTCCATGAAAACCACCCTGCAAATTGCCGCTGCCGCTGCTGCCCTGCTGTTCGCCGCTCTCGCATTCGCCGATGACGACTACGAGCATTACAAGGGCGAACCTTCGAAAACCCTCGAACAGGCGGTTGCCAATCTCTCCGAGTACAACAACCGGCTGGAAAAAGTACTTGCCGGCGAGCTGACCCCGGAAGCCATGAACGAAGTGCACCAGCTCACCTACACCCTGGAAAATGCCCTGGGCAAGATGGATGACGAGCTGGAAGACATTGCCGAGCGTCTGGAACTGGTCCACAAGGCTTCCGAGCGCGCCGACCCGGATACCGTGAAGCAGGAAGGCGCGGTGTACCTGGAAAAGAGCCGCACCATCGTAAAATAACCGTTACGGTCAGGCTCACCTGGCCGGGCGTTTTTTCGTACCCTGCTGGGCCACGGCAGTGAGCGGGTCTTCCGGCCAGGGATGTTTGGGGTAGCGGCCCCGCAGTTCCTTGCGCACTTCGGGGTAGGCGTTCTGCCAAAAACTGGCGAGATCCGCCGTTACCGCCAGCGGCCGTTGGGCGGGGGACAGCAGGTGAATCACCACCGGCACCCGGCCGCGGGCCACTTTTGGGGTTTCTGTCCAGCCAAACAGCGCCTGCAGCTTGGCCGCCAGCACCGGGCCGTTGTCGGCGCTGTAATCCAGGGTCACGTTCTGGCCCGTAGGAATGGTCAGAGATCGGGGCGCCAGCTCTTCCAGTTGCTGTTGTTGCGGATAATCCAGCAGAGAATTCAGGGCCTGGACGAGGTTGATACTGGCCAGGTCTGACCAGCGCTTCATGCCCGCCATAAAAGGCGCCAGCCAGGTCTCCAGAGTGTCCAGCAAAGCCTGGTCGCTGACCTCCGGCCAGTCACCGGGAAACTGAGCTGCCAGCAATCGCACCCGGGCAACCCACTGACGGGCACCCGGATTCCAGGGCAGGCTGTCCAGCCCCTTGCGGCGCACCGCATCCAGCAAACCCTGCTGGATCAGTTCCGGGGCTACCTGTTGCAGGGGCTTTTCCGCCAAGATCAGGGCACCGAGTTTGCGAACCTTCCGGGCCACCACGGTGCCGCGTTTGTCGTCCCAGAACGCTTCTTCCCGCTCTTCAATGTGCCCGGCCAGATCCTGCTCCAGGTCCACCAGGTCTACCGGCGCCGCGAGGTACATCGTTGCTTCCCGGGCCTTGCCGTCCAGGTCGGCGGCCACCAGCCACCCCTGCCGGGCCAGCAGGTCTTCATCTCGCAATACTGCGCCCTTACCGTTGCTGAGCTGGTAACGGGGTGTTGTGCCCGGTCGCCGGCGGGCTATGCGGTCCGGATAGGCCTGGGCCAGCACCCGGCCGACATCGGTTTCTGCCGGTAAATCCTGCACAAACTGGCCCCGACACAGCCGCTTCGCCGCCTGCTGAACCGCTTTCAACCGAGCCGGATCCAGGCCCCGGTGACCACGCTCGCCCCGCAGCACCCGAATCCGTTCATGCAGGTCGGCGCCAGAGCCCGGCCCCAGCAAGTCCCGCTCTTCCAGCAGCGCCGCCAGTTCTGCCGCCAGTTGCTCCAGCCCCAGCGCACGGCCCCTGATCACCATATGGGCCAGCCGCGGATGCAGGCCCAGCTCCCGGGCCGCCTTGCCGTGGTCGGTAATGGCCCCCTCGGCATCCAGCAAATCCAGCCACTGCAATAACTCCACCGCCTGCTGCCAGTGCGCCTTCGGCGGTGCATCAATCCAGGCCACCTGCTCCGGCGACCGGGCACCCCACTGGGCCAGCTCCAGCACCAGCGGTGCCAGATCCGCCTGCTGGATCTCCGGCGGCGTGTAATCCGCCAGCCCGAACTGCTCGGATTCGCTCCACAACCGGTAACATACCCCCGGCTCAACCCGCCCGGCCCGGCCTTTACGCTGCTCGGCAGAAGCCTTCGACACCCGGCCGGTGACCAGCCGCGTCATCCCGCTGTTCGGATCAAACACCGCCCGACGCTGCTGGCCGGCATCAATCACCACCCGCACGCCCTCAATGGTCAGACTGGTCTCGGCAATGGCCGTGGCCAGCACAATCTTGCGGGTTCCCTCTGGCGCCGGAGAAATCGCCCGGTCCTGCTCCTCGGATTTCAAATTGCCATACAGCGGCGCCAGCACCACGTTATCCGGCAACGGCCCCGCCAGCTGCTGCGCCACTCGCCGGATCTCGCCAGCGCCGGGCAGGAACACCAGCAGGGAACCGGTCTGCTCCCGAAGCGCCTCCTGGACCACCGCCACCACCTGGTCCACAACCCGGCCATTGCGGGGCAAAGGCCGGTACAACACCTCCACCGGAAACGCCCGGCCCTCCGAAGTAATCACCGGCACATCCCCCAGCACCCGGGCAATGGGCGCAGTGTCCAGCGTGGCCGACATCACCAGCAACCGAAGATCCTCCCGCAACGCCTGCTGGCTCTCCCGCACCAGAGCCAGGCCCAGATCAGCCTGTAACGACCGCTCGTGAAACTCATCAAACAACACCGCCGCATAGTCTTCCAGCATCGGGTCGTTCTGAATCAGGCGCGTGAGAATGCCTTCGGTAACCACCTCAATCTGCGTGGCCCCGGATACCTTGGTATCCAGCCGGGTCCGATACCCCACCGTCTGCCCCGGCGCTTCCCCCAACTGCTTCGCCATATACCGAGCCGCCGACCGGGCCGCCAGCCGCCTCGGCTCCAACATCAGGATCTTCCGGTTCTCCCTCCAGGGGGCATCCAACAGAGCCAGCGGCACCCTCGTCGTTTTACCCGCGCCCGGTGGGGCCTGCAGCAGGGCTGTGGTTCCCTCGTTCAGGGTTTGTTTTAGCTCTGGGAGTATGTGTTCTATCGGGGGCATGTTTTGGGTTGGGTTTAGCCTGTTTGTTTCGGGGGTGGCGCGGGGGGTGTTTTAATTTTTTGGCCGAAAAAGAACTCGCTGCGCTCAGACACCTTTATTCGACCAAAAAATTAAAACACCCCCCACACCTTGCGTAACTTTTAGGGTATCTCAAGAGGTTACCATGGTCTGTCTGAGGTTAAGCTGTTTGACCTTTTAACCAGTCAGGTCAGGTTCGCCTGCTATTAGTCAAACACCCTTGGAAACAAACCAGTATCAATCTCAAAGTGCTACCGAAAACCATCAGCTCTGAGCTTTTCAACCAAACAGTTTTTCAAACCAGCGGAACCGCCGTTGTCAGCTAGAGCGGGGTGGTGGGGTATTTTTTTCCGCCGGAAATGAATGTCTGAGCGCAGCGAGTTTCATTTCCAAGGCAAAAAATACCCCACCACCCCGATCAATCCCCCGCAACCAACAGTCTGGGAGCCCAAACCCGCTCCAAACTCAATGGCGGGAATGCCACACCTCAGGCCGGGGCACAAAGAACGCGAACACGAGGCCAAACACCAGAGCCGCGACACCGATACCAAAAGCAGACACCAGGGTACCGCCGGAGTCGAGCCACTGCTTGGTGAGCCACGGCCCCACCATCTGGGTGAAGCCGTAGAGGGCTACCATGGCTGCGGACAAGCGCGGGCCCTGGTGGGGATGGAGAGCGCGGCCGATGCGTTGGGTGAGGAGAACAGTGCCCAGGAAGGTGCCTCCGACCAGGACCGCGCACAGCACCAAACCGATGGCCCCGGGCCAGAGCACGGCAGCCAGGACACCGGCCAACTGTATGATGAAATTCAACCGCAGCGCCGGCAGGTCGCCCATGATGGCTCCGAGTTTGTTCCAGAGCCAGGGCGCGGGGATGGTGAACAGGGCGACCAGCATCCAGGTGCCATCCTGCAGGAAGTGGCCATCCGGCAATTCGATTTTCGCCAGAAGCGGCAGGAAGGTCATGGGCAGGATGTAGCCCAGGCCGGCACCGGCGTATGAGAGAAACAGCGGGATGCTGGCGCGGTCGATCAGGGGGGTGTTGGTGATGGCCTGGCCGGAATCATCGTGTTCCCGCACCGGCACATCCAGCTTGCGCAGCTGCATGACACCCCACCAGGCCAGCGGGATGGACACCAGTGCCGCCGGCCACCATCGCTGGGCACCTTCGAGGAAATCCGCCGTGCCGGATACCAGGCCGCTGGATACCAACAGACCGGCACCCACGCCAATGTACACGAGGCCACTCATGGTGGCGCGGTTGCGCAGGACCAGCCATTCCAGGATCAGCGCCGGAGCCTGTACAAACACCACGCCGTTAGCCACGCCATTGAGCCAGCGGGTGGTCGAGATGACCGTGAGGTTGTCGGTCTGGGTCATGATCAGGGTGGTGAGTACATGCACGGCCAGGAACAGTGGCAGCATGAAGCGAATCTGGTCGATGCGATGCCAGCGGATGGCCAGCATGGCGCCCATCAGGTAGCCCAGATAGTTCCAGGTGGCGACCGCGGCGCCGTCCGGGGCGCTGAACTGGTTGTCGGCCACCAGGTAGGGCAGCAGCGGCGTGTAGATAAACCGGCCAAGGGTGTGCACCACCAGCAGCACCAGGCTGCCGGCCAGCAGTACCGTGAACAGCTGTTTCGGAGTGGCAGTTGGGGAAGATGTCATGAGCGCGGCCCGGTTTCTGGTGGCTGGGTATCAGAGCCGGGCAGTGTAAGGGAGGCGCAGGGTTTTGTCAGTGGGACCTTGGCCCAACCCCTCAGGCTCCCGAAGCCCGGGGGTCGTTTGCCTTCGCCCACTGGTAGATCCGCTCATAGGCCTGCACCAGTTCTTCCGGCTTATGGGGAGGCTGGATCAGCGCCTGCAGTTTTCCCTGCGGGTTCAGCAAGGCGAAGTGGCCGCTGTGGTCTACCAGCAACTGGCCATCAACCTCCCGGTGCACAAACACGGCGCTGACACTTTTGGCCACGGCTCGCAGGGTATCCAGGTCGCCGGTCAGGCCATGGAAGTTTTCACCGAAGAAGCCGGTATAGGCTTTGAGTTTTTCTGGTGTGTCGTGTTCCGGGTCCGCCGTCACCAGCAGGTAATCCGGCCGGGGCAGTTCCGCCGGCAGCAGGCTGTTGGTCCGGCGCAGGTTTGCCATGGCCGCGGGGCAGATGTCCGGGCAATTGGTATAGCCCACAAACACAAAGGTCCAGCGGCCTTTCAGGCTGTCCCGGGTCACGGGTTCACCCTGCTCATTGGTGAGGGTGAACTCGGCAAGTTCACGGGGCTGGTCGTACACGTAGGTGTTGTACTGGCTCAGATCCGGTGCCGGCGCGGGTTCGCTGCTGCTGAGGAACACCTGCCGGCCGACGGTCAGTCCAAAGATCAGCACAACAAGTAGTAACAGTACAAACAGCGTAATGCGTAACGACCGCCCCATGGGGCCTCCAACTCAGGTTAGTGCAACCGCCTCTGTTCAGAAAAAGGCGAAGTGATCCACCAGTAACACCACGAACAGCGCCATCAGGTAGGTGATGGAGTATTTGAAGGTGTTCAGGGCTACCCGGCGATCATCCCCTTTCAGCAGGCGGATGGCATATTGCAGGAACCTCAAGCCTAGCGCCAGGGCACCGATCAGGTAAATACCGCCAGACATGCCTGTGACAAAAGGTAGCAGGCTCACCGCCAGCAGCATCAGGGTGTACAGCAGGATGTGCAGTTCGGTGTACTTGTTGCCGTGGGTAACGGGCAACATGGGAATACCGGCCTTGGCGTATTCTTCCTTGCGGTGGATGGCCAGGGCCCAGAAGTGGGGCGGGGTCCAGGCAAAGATGATCAGCACCAGCAGCAGCGCATGGCCTTCCACCTGCCCGGTGACCGCGGTCCAGCCCAGCAGCGGTGGCATGGCACCGGCCAGGCCGCCAATGGTGATGTTCTGGGGCGTGGCCCGTTTCAGGAACAATGTGTATACGCCGGCATAGCCCACCAGTGATGCCAGGGTCAGCCAGGCGGTCAGTTCGTTCACCTGCCAGATCAGGACAATCATGCCGGCGGCCGCCAGCATCACCGCAAACAGGATGGCATCGAAGGGTGCTATCCGCCCGGTGGCTACAGGACGCTTGCGGGTGCGGGCCATGACGGTGTCGATCTTCTGGTCCACCACGTGGTTCACCACGGCCGCCGCCCCTGCCAGCAAGGCAATGCCCAGGTTACCGAACAGCAGGATGTCCCAGCCCGGCACCCCCGGCGCCGCCAGCAACATACCGATCACCGAGGTCAGGATCATCAGGGCCACCACCCGGGGCTTGGTCAGCTCCAGGTAGTCGCGCCAGGAAATCCGGCCCGATACTGACTTTGCACTGTGCTGGGCCGGCAGCGCCTTTGCTTGCTCGCTCATGCCGTAACCTCCCGGTTTATGGTTGTTGTGTGGGATTCTGTTGATGCAGCCCTGGATGTTTGCGGCTGCGGAAGCTGGTGATGGCGCCAGATCAAGTGGATAACGGACAACAGCAGGCCCGCCCCCATGGCGTTGTGGGCGACCGCAATGGCCAGTGGTATGTGCAGCCAGACGTTGGCCAGGCCAAGGCTGATCTGTAACACCAGTGCCCCGGCCACCAGCAAGACGCTGTTTTCCAGCCGGCTTTCACCCCGCTGCTGCCATAGCCTGAGCAGCAGGAGGCCCAGATACACCAGCACTATCAGCGCACCTAACCGGTGAGTGACGTGAATGGCCACCCGGCCGTCGGCTGTCAGCTGGCCGCCCAGATAATTCGGGCCTACATGCTGGGCAATATCGAAGCCATGGCGGAAATCCATCCCTTCCGGCCACCACTGGCCCTGACAGGTGGGCAGGTCGGTGCAGGCGACAGCGGCATAGTTGGCCGCCGTCCAGGCTCCCAGGGCAATCTGCAGCACCACCAGTAGCAGGCCGCCATAGAGCCACGGACGAAGCCGGGCAAGGGACAATGAAGCAGTAGCAACTGCCGGCGGCTCACCCCGGGCCCGTTTGCGCAGGCGCAGGGTCAGCAACAACAGCATGCTGAGGGTCGTGAAGCCTCCGAGCAGGTGCAGGGCCACCACCTGGGGCCAGAGCTTCAGGGTAACGGTCCACATACCGAAAGCGCCCTGCAGCACGATAAAACCGGCAATAAACAGGGGCAGCCGCAACGGCAACTGCTCCCTCCGGTGCCGGATGGCGGCAATCGCCAGGCCGAACACCACCAGCCCCAGGGTACCGGCGGCATAGCGATGGATCATCTCCGGCCAGCCCTTGGACACATCCACCGGAGTTTCCGGGAAACGGGCATTGGCAATGGCAATGCTGGTTTCACTCTGGGGTACGGTCAGAAAGCCATAGCAGCCAGGCCAGTCCGGGCAACCAAGCCCGGCGTCCACCAGCCGGGTCCAGGCGCCCAGCATGATTACCACCACCGCCAGGCCGCAGGCAAAAGCGGACCAGCGGGCCATGGGTTTGGCAACGGATGGCTTTTTCGCCTCAGGCAAAGACAGCTCGGGGTTCAATTCCGGTTTCACGGCCCTGACCTCCCGATCAGCCAATCTGGGACAGCTTCAACAGGTGTTTAAGGTCTTTGAGCATCTGTTTGCCGGTGTGCTCGGTTCCGTAATGCATCATTACGTTACCAAACGGATCGACCAGCAGAATCCGGGGCTCGTTGGCGGGGTTCACGCCTGCAGGCCAGGCCGGTGTTGCTCCGGGAGCAACCCGAAGCCGCTCCATCAGGCTGTATTCCTCGCTCCAGCGGGCTTCCAGTGCTGCCGGGGTGCTAGCAAGGTACGCCGCACGGCCAACCCTCGGGGCATTCTTGCCCAAGGCAATGTTCACCTGCCGGGCCAGGTACAGTAACTGTTCGCAATCCTTCTGGCAGCTGCCGGCGGTAACCAGCATCAGCCACTTGGCCTCCGGCTGGTCTACCCCAAACCGGTCGGCCAGGGCTACGCCACTTCCGGTTTCCAGATTCAGTGCCTGTACCGGCACCACGGGCTGCAGCAACTGGCCCTGGTTGGAATGGCCGGCGGGGTTCAGCCAGCCGGTATAAAACATGATAGTGGCCAGCACCATGGGACCAAAGCCCACTGCAAACAGCAACAGTGCGGTACGCCGGCCACGGCGGGTCTGTTCGGGGGTGGGCTCAACACCGGGAGTCACGTTATCAGCCGTTGTCGTTGTCATTATCGGCTCCTGTCTTTCGGTTCTTTCGAGGTCTCGCTGTTCTTTTTATAACTCGCTACTTTTTAACTCGCTACTTTATAACTCGCCACTACAGTCAATATAGTCAGTGCTACGGCAAGCGCAAACCACTGGGCCGCATATCCGTAGTGGGTCTGCGGGCCCATCACATCCGGCACCCGGTCGGCCCGGTAGGCGCCGGGTTGCTGGCTGTCGGCCAGGGCAACAATCATGGCTGCAGGATCAACGCCCTCCCCGGCCACCAGTTCTGCCGGCAATGCCTGAACCCTTCTTGGCCAGGAACCGGATTCCGGCTCCGTAGCTGCCAGTACGGGTGGCTCCGGGTAATCCGCCAGCCGGCCATTCAGGGTGTACAGATCCTCCGGCGTGGTCACCGCTGGTAACTGGTCCCGCGTGCGCGGCGCCTGTATCCAGCCCCGGTTCACCACCACCGACGGGCCTTCAAGGGGGTGGAACAGCGTCAACACTTCGTAGCCGGGCATGCCGTCCCGGGTACGGTTATCCAATAGCCAGGTCTGTCCACCATAAAAGCCGGTGAGTGACACCGGTTGCCCGGGTTTCAGCGCACCGGCGGACTGTTCTGCCCAGGCCTGGCTGGCCGACTCTGCCTGCCAGGTTTCCAGCAGCGCGGTTTTCTCCGCGGCGCGATTCAGTTGCCACACGCCAAGACTGATCAGCAGGGGCAGAAACAACCCGGAAAACACCAGTAATCGCCAGTCAAACTGCCAGTGGCGAGCCATCAAACAGGTCTACCCATGCTCTGCTATAGTGAGTGAAAGCTAAAAATAACGGGAATTCCCATGCTCAAGATTGCCATCGTTGTGTTGCTCGTTGCGGTTATGGCCAGCCTGTTCAGCGGTCTGTTTTTCCTGATCCACGACGGCGGCAAAACCCGGCGCGTGGTGAATTCCCTCGCAGTCCGGGTTGCCCTGAGCGTGCTCTTGCTGGCGCTGATCCTGGCCGCTCTCTGGTCCGGGAACCTGACCCTGAACCCCACGCCATAACCGCTCCGTCAGATTACATACACAAAGACAAACAGCCCCAGCCACACCACATCCACAAAGTGCCAGTACCAGGCGGCCGCCTCGAACCCGAAGTGGTTGTCTTCCGTAAAGTGCCCCTTGATGATCCGCACCAGCATGATGAACAGCATCAGGGTACCCAGCATTACGTGGGCACCGTGGAAACCGGTGAGCATAAAGAAGGTGCTGCCGTAGATACCGGATTGCAGGGTCAGGTCCAGGTCGCCATAGGCGTGGGCATATTCATAGCCCTGCACAAACATGAACACCACCGCCAGGGCAATGGTGGCGGCCAGCCACAGCTTTACCTTGGCCCGGTTACCGGCTTTCAGGGCGTGGTGGGCGATGGTGACGGTGAACGATGAGGTCACCAGCAAAATGGTGTTGATCAGCGGCAGGCCCCAGGGGCCGATCACTTCTTTCGGGCCCTGATAAACCTGGGGGTCCGGGTTGTTGATCAGCGGCCAGCTGGCCTGAAACCCTTCCCAAAGCATGTTGGTGCTGCCCTTGTCGCCTTCACCGCCAATCCAGGGCACCACAAACACCCTTACGTAGAACAGCGCCCCGAAGAAGGCGGCAAAGAACATGACTTCCGAGAAGATAAACCAGCTCATGCCCCAGCGGAACGAGCGGTCCATCTGGTCGCTGTACAGGCCGGCCCGGCTTTCGCGGATTACGCTGCCAAACCAGCCAAACAGCATGTAGGCCATGATCAGCGCGCCAATCCAGAACATGAACCAGGAGCCGCCGGTGCTCTCGCCCTGATTGCCGTTCACCATGATCGACGCGGCGCCATACAGGGTTACACCCAGGCCCACGGTGGCAACGATGGGCCATTTGCTCTGTTCGGGAACGTAGTAGGTCTGGTGATCCGCCATAGCTGTCTCCGATGGCTTAGCCGTTATTGTTGGTTGTTGTTGCGCCTGCCCTGGCCGAACCGGATACCCTTGCTTCTGGGTCCTGGTCGTAGAGGGTGTAAGACAGGGTCAGCTTGGTAATATGTTCCGGCAGTTCCGGGTCGACAATGAACACCAGGGGCATTTCCACGCTTTCCCCGGCGTCCAGGGGCTGCTGGTTGAAGCAGAAACACTCGGTCTTGTGAAAATACAGGGTGCCTTCGGAGGGCGACAGGCTGGGTACCGCCTGCCCCACCATGGCATGGTCGGTGGGGTTGGCGGCATAGAAGTTCACCGTGACCGCCTCACCCGGATGCACCTTCACACTCCGCTGTACCGGCCGGAACTCCCAGCTCATACCCGGGCCGTTGCTGGCCAGGAACTGCACGGTGACCGTGCGGTTCTCGTCCACCTGGTTCGACACCCCGGTTTCATAGCGCCCGCCGGTCTTGCCGTTAATGCCGGTGATTTCACAGAACACGTCGTACAGGGGCACCAGGGCAAAGCCAAAGGCAAACATGCCCACCACGCCGGCCATGCACCAGGCGATCACCCGGCTGTTACTGCGCTTGCCCTGTTGTGGTTGCTGTTCGGCCATGGTGACCTCCCGGTTATTTCACTTCCGGCGGTGTAGAGAAAGTGTGATAGGGCGCCGGCGACGGCACCGTCCATTCCAGCCCTTCAGCTCCATCCCACGGCTTGGCCGCGGCCTTTTCACCACCGCGCACGCACTTGACGACAATGAACAGGAACAGCAGCTGGGTAACACCGAACATGAAGGCCCCGATACTGGACACCATGTTGAAGTCCGAGAACTGCAGGGCGTAGTCCGGAATCCGCCGGGGCATGCCTGCCAGCCCCAGGAAGTGCATAGGGAAGAAGGCCAGGTTCATGCCGATAAACGACAGCCAGAAGTGGGTCTTGGCCAGGGTTTCGTCGTACATGTGGCCGGTCCACTTGGGCAGCCAGAAGTAAGCCGAGGCGAAGATACCGAAGATGGCCCCCGGCACCAGTACATAGTGGAAGTGCGCCACCACAAAGTAGGTGTCGTGGTACTGGAAGTCCGCCGGGGCAATGGCCAGCATCAGCCCGGAGAAGCCACCGATGGTGAAGAGGATGATAAAGGCCACGGCAAACAGCATGGGAGCTTCAAAACTCAGGGAACCCCGGAACATGGTGGTTACCCAGTTGAACACCTTCACCCCGGTGGGCACGGCAATCAGCAGGGTGGCATACATAAAGAACAGCTGACCCGCCAGCGGTATGCCCACGGTAAACATGTGGTGCGCCCATACCAGGAAGGAGAGCAGGGCAATGGCGCCCACGGCATACACCATGGAGGCATAGCCGAACAGCGGCTTGCGGGAGAAGGCCGGTACGATATGGGAAATAGCCCCGAACGCCGGCAGGATCATGATGTACACCTCCGGGTGCCCGAAGAACCAGAACACATGCTGGAACAGCACCGGGTCACCACCGCCGGAAGCATCGAAGAAACTGGTGCCGAAGTTGATGTCCATCAGCATCATGGTGACCGCACCGGCCAGCACCGGCATCACGGCAATCAGCAGGAAGGCGGTAATCAGCCAGGTCCAGACAAACAGGGGCATTTTCATCATCTTCATGCCTGGTGCCCGCATGTTCAGGATAGTGGCAATCACGTTGATGGCGCCCATGATGGAAGACACGCCCATAATGTGGATGGCAAAGATGAAGAAAGTGGTACTCGGGGGCCCGTAAGTGGTTGATAGCGGGGCGTAGAAGGTCCAGCCAAAGTTGGGCGCGCCACCCTCCATGAACAGGGTCGACACCAGGATCAGGAAGGCACAGGGCAGCAGCCAGAAACTCCAGTTATTCATCCGTGGCAGCGCCATATCCGGCGCGCCGATCATCAGCGGCAGCATCCAGTTGGCCAGCCCCACAAAGGCCGGCATCACCGCGCCGAACACCATGATCAGGCCATGCATGGTGGTCATCTGGTTGAAGAACTCCGGCTGCACAATCTGCAGGCCGGGCTGGAACAGTTCGGCCCGGATCACCATCGCCATACTGCCGCCCAGCAGGAACATGGCGAAGCTGAAGATCAGGTACATAGACCCGATGTCTTTATGGTTGGTGGTCAGCAGCCAGCGGCTGATGCCTTTGGCCGGGCCGTGGTGATGTTCCTGGCTGTGGGTATCTGCAACCGCACTCATGAAAACCCCCGTTACCGCCGTTTGTTATGGCTGGTGATTGTTGTTATCTGGCGTCGATTACTCTTGGTTCTTGTAATCAAAAATCTCTTTCGGCGTGACCATCTCGCCGGTGTTGTTACCCCAGGCATTCCGCTCGTAGGTAATCACCGCGGCCAGGTCCACTTCACTCAGCTGACCACCGAAGGCCTGCATCGCTGTGCCGGACTTACCATTCACGACGATATCGATATGCGCGGCCATGTCCTCTGTTGCGATCTGGCTGCCCTTCAGTGCCGGGAAGGCCGGCGGCATGCCAGTACCATCCGGCTGGTGACAGGAAGCACAGGCACTGGCGTAGGCCTTCTCGCCCCGCTCCATCAGCTCTTCCAGGGTCCAGTCTTTCTCGGTCAGCTGGCGCTCGGCTTCTGCGGCGGCCCGCTGTTCGGCTACCCAGGCGTTATATTCCTCTTCGGGCACCGCCTCCACCACTACCGGCATAAAGCCGTGGTCCTTGCCGCACAGCTCGGTGCACTGGCCGCGATAGATGCCCGGCTCGTCCACGCGGGTCCAGGTTTCGTTGATAAAGCCGGGGATGGCGTCTTTCTTCACACCGAATTCCGGCACCCACCAGGAGTGAATCACATCATTGGCGGTCAGCAGGAAGCGCACCTTCTTGCCCACCGGAATCACCAGCGGGTTGTCCACTTCCAGCAGGTAGTTCTCACCCTTGGCCTGGCGGTTCTCGATCTGCTCCCTCGGGGTGGACAGGCTGGAGAAATAACCGAAATCGTCGTTGATGTACTCATAGCGCCAGCGCCACTGGTAACCGGTAACCTTGATGTCCACCTCGGACTCGCTGGTGTCGTACATCTCCACCAGGGTTGCCGTGGCAGGCACGGCCATGGCAACCAGAATGGCCAGGGGAATAATGGTCCAGAGGATTTCCACCACGGTGTTTTCGTGGAAATTGGCGGGCTTGGCACCCTGGGATTTGCGATGGGCAAAGATCGACCAGAACATGACCCCGAACACCACCACACCGATGGCCACGCAGATCCAGAGAATGGTCATGTGAAGGCTGAAAATCTGGTTGCTGGTACCGGTTACCCCCGGAGCCATATTCATGGTCCAGTCCGCCATGACTACAGCCGGTGACAACAGACCAGCGGCTAGGGCAACTGCCCGCTTGGCATGCACGCGCATACTGTGTCTCCACAGAGTGTTATTCTTGTCGGATTTTGCGTCATCCCTCTGCGGTCTGTTCCGAAGCTCGCAACAGCGGAACCACCGAGAGTGAAAGCCTGCTTACGGATACATCAAATGTCAGTGTAGACACAGATCAAAAAAAGACTAAAAAATCATTAAACCTAAAAAGGATAAGCAACCCGTTTTGATAAGCAGAATTTATAAGGCCGTTGTTCGCCCTACCGATCGCCGCCTGTGGACACTGGCCTGGCCGCTGATGCTGACCAACCTCACCGTGCCCCTGCTGGGGCTGGTGGATACGGCCGTGCTTGGCCACCTGGACAGCCCGGAATACCTGGGCGCGGTTGCGGTGGGCGCCAATCTGTTCACCATCCTGTACTGGACCTTCGGCTTCATGCGCATGGGCACCACCGGCCTGGCCGCCCAGGCCTGGGGCCAGCGGGATGCCTTTGCCCAGGTGGCGCTGTTGCTGCGTTCGCTGTTGCTGGCCGTAGGCATTGGCCTGTTACTGATCCTGTTTCATCAACCGCTGATTGCGTTGGGCCTGAAGCTGATGAACCCCAGCCCGGATGTTGCGGCACTGGCTGCGGAATACGCTGCCATCAGAATCTGGAGTGCGCCGGCGGTGCTGTGCCAGTACACCCTGGTGGGCTGGCTGATTGGCACCCAGTTCCCCCGCGGGCCCATGGTTATGCTGATCATCGCCAACGGCATCAACATCGTGCTGGACGTGTTCTTCGTGACCGTTCTGGGCTGGAACAGCCGGGGCGTGGCCATGGCCACCGTGATGGCCGAATACGGGGCCACCGCCATCGGTGTAATGATCGTGCTCAAACGCATGCCGGAGGGCCAGCAGCTGACCCGGGAGCTGTTCGGCAAGGTATCGGATTACCTGCGCATCCTGCAGGTGAACCGCTACATCATGGTGCGTACCATCGCCCTGCTGCTGTGCCTGGCCTTCTTCACCGCCCAGGGTGCCCGGCAAGGGGATGTCATCCTGGCCGCCAATGCCGTGCTGATCACTTTCCTGCTGGTGATCTCCAATGCCCTGGACGGCTTTGCTAACGCGGCCGAAGCGCTGATCGGCGAAGCCATCGGCCGGGGCAGCAGGCGACGCTTCAAGGCGGTGTTCGCCAGCGCCCTGCGCTGGTCGCTTTGGGGCGCATTACTGCTGACCATCGGCTTTGTGCTCGGGGGCCGCTGGCTGATCAGCCTGTTGACCGGCATTGAAGAAGTACAAACCACCGCCTGGCAATACCTGCCCTGGCTCTGGATGTTACCGTTCGCAGCGGTGTGGAGTTACCTGCTGGATGGCGTATTTATCGGGGCTACCCGCACCCGGGAAATGCAGGACACCATGCTGTTCTCAGCGCTTGGTGTGTTTTTGCCGGTGTGGTGGCTGACTACCGGCTGGGGCAACCATGGCCTGTGGCTGGCACTGATCAGCCTGATGCTGGCCCGCGCTGGCAGTATGGGTTGGTTGTGCTGGCGCTACACCCGCCAGGATGTGTGGTTTCAGGCCCGCTAAGCAGCCGGGGTTTCGGTTTTCCGCAGGGGATTTTGCCGCCTGCCGGCAGCGCCATAAAAAATATTGGCTACACTGTTTTTAAACGGCAGGCAGTTCAGCTGGCCAGCCCGGCCGACTGCCACTTGGTTGCTCCTGGAGAAGGGGAGGCGCCTTGCGACCTCATTTTGTACCTACATCGGCATCTCCTGACATGACACCACAGGCAGTCCTCGAGATTATTGACCAGGCACGTCGCCAGGAAGCCCGCTCGGGGAGCTTTCTCCGGCAGCTGAAAGACAAGGCGACCAGGCTGCCGTCATCGATCGTAATCGACGGCCAGCCTGCCACCTGCCTGTTCCAGTTTGCCGTGGAATACATCGAAATGGCGCCACGGCTGATCGAGTGCGTAGACACCTGCGCCATCGACGCCGGCACCAAGCCCCTGTTCCAGCCATTCATTGATGCCGCTATCCGCTATTTCACCCAGCCCTCGGTGCTGCTGGTCCGCTATGACGGCCTGGACGGCCTGCTGATCCGGGCCTACCTGTGCCACCGGCTGATGGAAGAGATGCACGACAACAACCGTTCTATCCGGGCCGGCGAGCTGATAGACCTGGAAGCCACCCGGGCCAACCTGCTGGCCCACGAACTGATCGGCGAGCCGTTCGCCAACGAGCTGGACGATGCCATCACCGTGACCGTGTTGCAGATTGCCGGCACCCCGGATTACTACGACCTGGACCTGGACCCCTTCGTGGAGCAGTTCAACAACCGGGCCTGGGACTGGATGCGCAATTACTGGGAAAACCTGCTGGAGCGGAACCACATCCGGTTTTCCCTTGGCCCGGCCCTGTAAAACAACATCCTGACCAACAAGTCACTGAATTTCTGTGCAATAACCCTGTATCCTTCGGCCGTCCATTCACTGTTCCGGAGGCTTGCCCTGTGCTTGAGAATACCGACCTTGGAAAACTGATTGTCCGGCTTACCCTCGGTGGCCTGCTGCTGTTTCACGGCATCGCAAAACTGTTTAATGGCATCGGTTTTATCGAGGCCCAGCTGGCCAGCCATAACCTGCCGGCGATACTGGCGTACGGTGTGTATATCGGGGAAGTGGTGGCACCACTGATGGTGATTCTGGGGTATCAGACCCGCATTGGCGCGCTGATCATTGTCTTCAACATGCTTGTGGCCATTGTGCTGGTGCACAGCCACCAGCTGCTGTCGCTGGCCGGTAACGGCGGCTGGGCACTGGAACTGCAGGGCTTTTTCCTGTTTACCGCGCTGGCCGTGGTGTTTATGGGGCCGGGCAAGTACAAGCTGAAGAACTGAGCCTCAGCCCCGGTCTGCCGGGGCAACAGCCTCATCACGCCACACCTTGATCCGGTACGCCAGGGCCAGCGCTGCTGCGGCAGACTGCGTACCGCATCAACACCGAGCGAGTTGTCGGGTAACTCAATTAACCCGACAATCTCACCAGAGCCCCTATCATAAGGGGATAGAATTGACCTACCACCAGAGAGAATCCTATGCCTGACAAGAAACACACCCTTGAGCCCGGCCGCTACCGGCACTACAAAGGCCAGGACTACGAAGTGATCGGCGTCGCCCGGCACAGCGAAACCGAAGAGCCACTGGTAGTGTATCGCTGCCTGTACGGCGACTACAGCCTGTGGGTTCGGCCGCTGGCCATGTTCCGGGAAACCGTAGAAGTGGCCGGCGAACAGGTACCCCGGTTTGCCCGCGTGGATGCTGGCTGACCGTTACACAACCACTTTGACTGATGCGGTCATTTCCTGCACATTAGCGCACTTTTCGTGCCGCCGGTGCCCAAAAGGTGCCGGTAAACCCAATATTCCTACCCGGAGTCTGCCATGAATGCCGTTGTTGCCGCGGTACTGATCATGCTCGTATTGAGCCTGTGCCGCATCCACGTTGTCGTTGCCCTGATCATCGGTGCCATTTCCGGTGGCCTGGTGGCCGGAATGTCCCTTGAAGACACCATCAATGCCTTCAACTCCGGCCTCGGTGGCGGTGCAACCGTGGCGTTGTCCTACGCCACCCTGGGTGCCTTCGCCGTGGCCATCGGCAAATCCGGCCTGGCCCACGCCCTGGCCGACAAAGCCCTGGCCATGGTAGGCCGCCAGGATGAAGGCGGCGCGGCCACCGGCATCCGCTTCATGATCATCGGCCTGTTGCTGGCCGTCGCCATTTCGTCCCAGAACATCCTGCCCATCCACATCGCCTTTATTCCCCTGGTGGTGCCACCGTTGCTGTTTGTCATGGCCAAGCTGCACATGGACCGCCGGCTGGTAGCCTGTGTACTCACCTTCGGCCTGATTACCCCGTACATGTTCCTGCCAGTGGGCTTCGGCGGCATCTACCTGAATGAAATCCTGCTGGCTAACGTAGCCGACAACGGTGTCGACGCCAGCGAACTGAACGTTATGTCCGCCATGGCCCTGCCGGCCCTGGGTATGTTCATCGGCTTGCTGATCGCGGTGTTCTTCAGCTACCGGGGTGGCCGCGGTTACGACATGAAACTCATCGAACGCACCGAGCGGGTGGATGTGAAATACAGCCCGAAAACCCTGTTCATGGCGCTGCTGGCCATTGTGGTGGCGTTTGTGGTTCAGCTCTGGCTGGGCTCCATGATCCTGGGTGCGCTGGCCGGCTTTGTGCTGTTCAACATTTCCGGTGTGGTGAAGTGGAAAGAAGCCGATGACCTGTTCACTGAGGGCATGAAGATGCTGGCGATGATCGGCTTCATCATGATCGCCGCCAACGGCTTTGCCGAAGTTATGCGGGAAACCGGCGAGATCAAGAGCCTGGTAGAGGGCTCGGTTGCCGCCATCGGTGAGAACAAGGCACTGGCTGCGCTGCTGATGCTGGTGGTCGGCCTGCTGATTACCATGGGTATCGGTTCGTCGTTCTCCACCATTCCCATCATCGCCGCCCTGTACGTGCCGCTGGCCTTGCAACTGGGTTTCAGCCCCCTGGCGATCGTCGCCCTGGTCGGTACCGCCGGTGCCCTGGGTGATGCGGGTTCACCAGCGTCTGATTCCACCCTCGGGCCAACTGCCGGCCTGAACGTGGACGGCCAGCACAACCACATCTGGGATACTGTGGTGCCTACGTTCCTGCACTACAACCTGCCGTTGCTCGCCTTCGGGTGGTTGGCCGCGATGGTGCTCTGACGCCGTTTTTGGAGCTTGCCGTCCTGATCGTAGCCTGCCTGTTTGGGGGGCATATTCTTGATCGTAGCCTGCTGGTTTTGGGGGCTGCGATGGGGTGGGTCAGGTTTTTTCCCTTGGAAATGCAACTCGCTGCGCTCAGACATCCATTTCCGGCGGAAAAAAACCTGACCCACCCCCTCACGTCGTACCAATGAGGGGTACGGAAGGAAAAGAAGAAAGAAGAAAAGAGAAAAAAGAAAGAAACCAAACCCTAATCAAACGATTTCCGTGCAGTTTGGCTTAGAGGGTACGGGGGTGCTTTTCTGCAGGGAAAAAGATGTCTGAGCGAAGCGAGTTGTTTTTCCCGGAAGAAAAGCACCCCCGTGGCCTCTAACCCCCCAAAACCGGCAGGCTAGGGCCAGGGCCAGACCTACTCACCAGAGCCAGAGTCGGAATCGGAGCCAGATTTAAAGAACACCACCTGCTTGACGGTATGATCGTCGGTGTTGCCCTTTTTGTTTACCCGCGTTTCGATTTCCGGGGCCTCGGGTTGGGGCTGGTCGGACAACGCATCGGTGTAGCCGCAAGCCACGCATTCGCGAACCTGGTCGCCGGCGTCGGTGGTGAACATGGTAATTTTGTCCATCTCGGCGCAGCGGGGACACACGGCGCCGGCGATGAAGCGTTTCGGACTTGCCATAACGTTACTCCAGAAGAACACCCGGTTGCCGGATACGACAACCGGGGTGGATTGTATCAGGCAGCTTCGTCCGTGATGCCGGTTTGTTTCAGCAGGGCATCCACCTGCGGTTCGCGGCCCCGGAAGGCTTTGAACAGTTCCATGGGCTCCTGCGAGCCGCCTTTTTCCAGGATGTTGTGCAGGAAGGCCTGGCCGGTTTCCGGGTCGAAGATGCCTTTCTCTTCGAACAGGGAGAAGGCATCCGCCGCCAGCACTTCCGCCCACTTGTAGCTGTAGTAGCCCGCGGCGTAACCGCCGGCGAAGATGTGGGAGAAGCCGTTGGGGAAGCGGTTAAATTCCGGCGACTGCACCACTGCGATGTCTTCGCGCACCTTGCGGTGCATGTCCAGCGGGTTGGTGGGGGCTTCGTCGGTGAATTCCGCATGCAGGCGGAAGTCGAACAGCGAGAATTCCAGCTGCCGCACCATGCCCATGCCGGACTGGAAGTTCTTGGCCGCCAGCAGTTTCTGCAGCAGGTCTTCCGGCAGCGGTTCGCCGGTTTCGTGGTGGCTGGCGATCAGGGCCAGGGATTCCGGGTTCCAGCACCAGTTTTCCAGGAACTGGCTGGGCAATTCCACCGCATCCCAGGCCACGCCGTTGATGCCGGATACATCCATCACCTCCACCTGCGTGAGCATGTGGTGCAGGCCGTGGCCGAATTCGTGGAACAGGGTGGTGACTTCGTCGTGGGTCAGCAGCGACGGCTTGCCATCCACCGGCGGGGTGAAGTTACAGGTCAGGAACGCCACCGGCAGCTGCAGCTTGCCGCGCATATCGCGCCAGCGCACCCGGCAGTCGGCCATCCAGGCTCCGCCACGTTTACCCTGACGTGCGAACAGGTCGAGGTAGAACCAGGCGATGGGCTGGCCGTTGCGGCTGATGCAGTAGGCCTTGGCGTCTTCATGCCAGGTTTCGACGTCTGTGTGCTCTTCAATCTGCACATCAAACAGCTTCTCCGCCACCCGGAACAGGCCCGGCACCACCTTATCCACAGGGAACCAAGGCCGCAGGGTTTCCGGGGAGATGTCGTACTGCTTCTGGCGCAGCTTCTCGCTGTAGTAGCCGATGTCCCAGGCCTGCAAGTCGTCCACGCCGTGCTCGTCTTTCACAAACGCCTTCAGCTCGGCAATTTCCTTCTCTGCCTGAGGCTTCGACTTGCCCGCCAGCTGGTTCAGGAAATCCAGCACCTCGTCGGTATTGCGGGCCATCTTGGTAGCCAGAGACCGCTCCGCATAATTATCAAACCCGAGCAGTTGGGCCAGGGCGTGACGACGTTTGAGGATTTCTCCCATCACCGGCGTATTGTCCCAGGTACCCGCATCCGGGCCCTGATCAGAGGCGCGAGTGACAAACGCCTCGTAAACCTCCCGGCGCAGCTCCCGGTTGTCGCAGTAAGTCATCACCGGGTAGAAGCTCGGGAAATCCAGGGTAATCACATAGCCATCCAGCTCCTTCTGGCGGGCCGCCTGCTTGGCGCCCTCAATGGCGGTTTCCGGCAGACCGGACAGCTCGTCCACATCGGTAATGTGCTTGAACCAGTGCTGGGTAGCATCCAGCACGTTGTCGCTGAACTTGTTGGACAACTCCGCCAGCTCCCGGGACAGATCCGCATAACGCTTCTTCTTGTCCTCCGGAAGATCCACACCACCCAGACGGAAATCCCGCAGGATGTTTTCAATGGACTTGCGCTGGGGCTCACTCAGCTCCTTGAAATCCTCCCGTGCAGCCAGCTTCTTGTAGGCCTCGCACAGGGCACCGTTCTGGCTCACTTCCGTGCTGTACTCGGTCAGCTTCTCCAGGCAGTTCTTGTACACCTTGCGCAGGTCGTCGTTATTCATCACACCATTCAGGTGGGAAATCACCGACCAGGCGTTACTGAGCTTGTTCTCCAGCGCCTGCATGGGCTGGGCCAGGGTGTCCCAGGTGGGATCGTCCTGCTGCGCCAACTCCTGAATTTTTACGCGGTTTTCGCTGAGAATCTGGTCAATCGCCGTTTCCATGTGCTCGGTGCGGATGTGACCAAATTTCGGTAACAAATCATCTGTCAAAAGCGGGTTATTCATAGGTCCCCTTCTCAGCTGTCCGGGTTTAGGTTACTTTCAGGCAACTCCAATGCTTGGGGGAGTCTTTGGGAGGAGGGCTTTCCAAAAATTTGCGGAGCCATGGATGGCGGAGCAGAAGCGCCACATGGGCTCAGCCGAGCGCTGATGAAGCGAAGCTTCATGCGACAGCTGAGCGACCGCAATCTGTGATTGCGGGCCGGACCCCGAAGGGGTGCCGAAGGAGCGTTTTTTGGAAAGCCCTCCTCCCAAAGACTCCTTCCCCTCAATTCGAGGCCAGTCAAAAGGTATATGTAATGGCAAATGTACGAACTCACAAGGGTACCACACCACAATTTGGCGAACGCACCTGGGTAGACGAGAGCGCAGTAGTCATCGGAGACGTTCAAATGGGTGAAGACTGCTCCGTCTGGCCCATGACCGTCATCCGCGGCGACATGCACAAAATCCGCATCGGCGACCGCTGCAGCATCCAGGACGGCTCCGTACTGCACATCACCCACGCCAGCGACTTCAACCCCGGCGGCTGGCCGCTGATCCTGGGCGACGACGTGACCGTTGGCCACAAAGCCCTGCTGCATGGCTGCACCATTGGCAGCCGGGTCCTGGTCGGCATGGGCTGTACCGTGATGGACGGCGCCGTGGTGGAAGACGAAGTCATTATCGGCGCCGGCACCCTGGTACCACCGGGCAAACGCCTGGAATCCGGCTATCTGTATGTCGGCTCCCCCTGCAAACAGGCCCGGGCCCTGAGCGATAAGGAAAAAACTTTCTTCAAGTACACCGCCGCCAACTACGTCAAACTGAAAGACGAATACCTGAACCCTGCCGAATAAGCCCTGACCAACCGCCCCTGATTCAGATCAAATTCTGATCAGGGGCACCTTGAAAATTTCCCGCCTGCACCTACTTTCCTCAATAGCAGAAGTTCACGGAGTCCATCCGGGGGCGCCACCGGGTTGGAGCTGTTCCGCGAGCGAAGCTGATGACCATCTCAGATTCGACATCGTTACAGGAGGAGTTCCCATGAGCAACATTACACGCTGGAATCCGATCAGCGAGTTTGATGACCTGATGAACCGCTACAACCGTATGTTCGGGCTGGTCCGTAATGAGCGGGAAGGCAAGGACCTGTTCAGCCGCAGTGACTGGGCACCGGCAGTGGATATCAAGGAAACCGCCGATGCCTTCACGGTAGAAGCCGAACTGCCGGGCATGAACAAGGATGATGTGAAGGTCACCGTGCACGACGGCGTGCTCACCATTCAGGGTGAACGCAAGAGCGAGGAAGAAACCAAGGACAAGAAGCTGCACCGCATCGAGCGTTTCTACGGCAGCTTCATGCGCCGGTTCACACTGCCCGACAACGTGGACGAGAACAGTGTGAAGGCTAACTTCAAGGATGGCATGCTGACGCTGACCCTGCAGAAGGCCGAGCCGAAAGAACCCAAGGCCATCGAAGTGGAAGTGCAGTAACCGCCCGGTTCAGTCGTTACGCAGCTCGTCGATCACGGGTGCGGTCTCAGGCCGCACCCCACGCCATACATAAAACGATTCTGCTGCCTGCTCCACCAGCATGCCCAGCCCGTCAAACACCCGGGTAGCGCCGTTGTCCTGCGCCCACCGGTTGAAGGTGGTGGTCTGCAGGGAATACATCATGTCGTACACCACCGTGTTGCCCCCCAGAATCGACGCCGGCACCGGCGGCAGGTCACCCTGAAGGCTGGCGCTGGTGCCGTTGATCACCAGGTCAAACGCTCCGGCTGCCTGTTCGAAACCGCAGGCAGAGAGTGCGGTATCACCGGCCTCACCGGCAAACAGGCGCACCAGCGCCTCGGCCTTGGCCACGGTGCGGTTGGCGATGGTCAGGCTGGCGGGTGCTTCTGCCAGGATCGGCCCCAGTACACCCCGCACCGCACCGCCGGCACCCAATACCAGGATACGCAGGCCTTTGAGGGCCACGCCGTGGTTGCGGGTTAGATCCCGCACCAGGCCAACACCGTCGGTGTTGTCAGCCACTAGGGCATCGTCGGCATCAAGGTACAGGGTGTTGGCGGCACCGGCCTTTTCGGCCCGCGGAGTGCGATGGTCAGCCAGGGTCCAGGCTTGCTCCTTGAACGGTACGGTTACGTTCAGGCCTTTGCCGCCACGCTCGAAAAAGTGCCTGATGGTGCCGGTAAAATCGTCCATGGGCGCCTGGATGGCGGTGTACTCCACCGGCTCGCCGGTCTGGCTGGCAAACAGGCTGTGAATACGGGGGGATTTGCTGTGGCTGATGGGGTTACCCACCACCGCATAGAGTTCATTTGTCATCGCTTTGCTCCAGCCAGTTCCGTCCGGTCAGGAAATAATCCGTCAAACGCGCCTCTTCGCTGCCCGGCTCCGGCTTCCGGTCGTAGTCCCAGCGCACCAGCGGCGGCAGTGACATCAGGATCGACTCGGTGCGCCCGCCAGACTGCAACCCGAACAGGGTGCCACGGTCGTACACCAGGTTGAACTCCACATAGCGACCACGGCGGTAAAGCTGGAATTCCCGCTCCCGTTCGCCCCAGGGGGTGTCCATCCGGCGCCGGACAATCGGCTCATAGGCTTCAATATAACTGTCGCCCACCGCCTGCATAAAGGCAAAGTCCTGCTCGAAATTTCCGGTGTTGTAATCATCGAAGAACAGGCCGCCCACGCCCCGGGGCTCCTGGCGGTGCTTCAGGTAGAAATAGTCGTCGCACCACTGCCTGAACTTCGGGTATACCTCGTCGCCGAACGGCTGGCAGGCGTTACGGGCCGTCTGGTGCCAGTGCACGCAATCGTCATCAAAACCGTAGTAGGGAGTCAGATCGTAGCCGCCGCCAAACCAGTACACCGGCTCGCCGTCTTTCGGGGTGGCAATGAAAAAGCGCACGTTAGCGTGGGAGGTCGGCACATAGGGGTTCTCCGGGTGTATCACCAGTGATACACCCATGGCCTGCCAGGGAGCACCGGCCAGGTGCGGGCGATGCGCCGTGGCAGAAGCCGGCATGGTATCGCCCATCACATGGGAAAAGTTCACCCCGCCTTTTTCGATCACACCGCCATCGGCCATCACCCGGCTGATACCACCGCCACCCTCCGGCCGGTCCCAGCTGTCACGAATGAAGGAAGCGCGGCCATCCACCGCCTCCAGCCGCTGGCAGATGCGATCCTGAAGGCTCAGAAGGTATTCTTTTACGGCCCGGGTATCCGGCTGCTGTGACATGCTTGCTCCTAACGAAACTGTTTTCCGGTAACGATATCAATAATCCGGCTGGGTTTGCGGTTGCCGCCCAGGGCGCCGGGCACGATGCGGTCGAGCTGATTGCCGAAATAGCGGCGCACCTGCCAGATGTTGCGGGCCGGCTGGCGGCCAGCCGGGTTGCAGGAAGTCGACACCAGCGGCATGCCGGTGGCCTCGCACAGGTCGCGAACCACCGGGTGGTCACTCACGCGCACGGCAATGGTGCTGTGCCGGCCGCGAACCCAGTCCGGGATCTGTTCCAGCACATCCGGCACCAGGCAGGTGATCGGCCCGGGCCAGTGTTGCTCGGCTTCCCATTGCAACACCCGGGGCAGGGGATCCAGCAGGAAGCGTACCTGCTCCACCGAGGCAGCCACCAGGATCATGCCCTTTTCCATGGGCCGCTGCTTGAGCTCCAGGATCCGCTCAACCGCGTCCTGGTTCCAGGGATCGCAGCCCAGGCCCCAGACTGCTTCGGTAGGGTAGGCAATCACGCCACCGGCCAGCACAGTGCGCCGGGCACAGTGCAATTGCCAGGGGTTCAGGGAAGACTTCGCCGCCATAGTGAAACCGGTCAATCCACACAGATTATGGGTGATGATGCACCGGTCAGCCGGCTCTCAGGTAGCCTCCCGGAGCCGAATGGGCCAGCCCTTCCAGTTCCAGTAACAACAGGGACTGCATCAGCTGGTCCGCTGGCAGGCCGGTGAGCTGGCCCAGTGCATCGGTAGATTGCGGATCATACCCCAAAGCCTCGAACACCGCGATTTCCCGGCTATCCAAACCGGCCAGCACCGGCCCTTTATCCACAGCCTCCCCAGCCTCCGGTTGCGCCTGCATGGACCACCAGGTGCCCAGCTCCTCCAGGATGTCATCAGCGGTTTCCACCAGCCGGGCCCCCTGTTTGATCAACTGGTGGCAGCCCCGGGCTACCGGGCTGTGCACCGAACCGGGAATGGCGAACACTTCCCGGCCCTGTTCCAGCGCGGTACGGGCCGTAATCAGCGAACCGCTCTTCAGGCTGGCCTCCACCACCAGCACACCCCGGCTAAGGCCACTGATAATCCGGTTACGCTGGGGGAAGTAAGCGGCCCGGGCCTGGGTGCCGGGCGGGTATTCCGAGACAATCAGGCCGTTTTCGGTAATCCGGTGTGCCAGCTGCCGGTGCTGGGCGGGATACAGCCGGTCGAGCCCGCAACCCACCACGGCCACGGTCGGGTGGCCGGCATCCAGGGCACCCGCGTGGGCAGCACCATCAATCCCCAAGGCCAGGCCGCTGGTCACCAGCAAACCCCGCCGGCCCAGCTCGGCAGCGAACTTCCGGGCATGGTCCAGGCCCGTACGGGTGGCATTTCGACTGCCCACCACGCCGATCTGGTCCTGCAGCAACAAGCCGGTATCGCCCAGTGCGTATAGCAGCATGGGCGCATCGTGTATCTGGCGCAGGGCTTCCGGGAAGTGGTCATGGTGCTGACCGATCAGCCGGATACCGTGCTGCCGGCATTGCGACCGGATTTTCATCAGTTCCGCCAGCACCGGGTGGGACAGGTCTTCGGCTTGCCAGCCATGGATCGCCGACATGGTTTCAGCCGACAGCCCCAGCGCTTTCAGGGTGGCCGGGTTCATCGACAAGACATCGGTCAGGCAGTCGGCATTGGCCAGCACCCGCTCGCGGGCACGGGTGGCAAAGCGGGGTAACAGGGAAAGCAGCAGCCACTGGTTGTCCAGCGACCGGTCAAGACTCGATACAGACATTTTTTCATCCTTGAAAACAACAATGGCCGGACACTCCGGTCCGGCCATTTTACCTCAGCACACAGGCCTGATCAGGCCCGGGCTCAGGGGTTAACTACCTTGTCGCCCACCGCCAGCGGGCGGGTCGCCTTGAGAATCAGGCCGTAGCTCATCTTCTCATAGGTCTGGAACACCATCAGCAGGCCGGCACGCTCGGACGGCAGCTCGATGGTTTCATTAGTAACCGGGTCACGCACCAGGTTGCCACTCTTGAGAATGGCCATCACGTTGCCAGGCTTCAGGCCTTCACGCTCGCCACGGTTGATCGCCACCACGTTGTACTGGCCAATCTGGTTTACACCACCGTCTACCGAGATCATCACGCCTTCGATGTCCTGATCCGGAGAACTGGGCACAAAGTTGGTGGTCAGGCGACGGTCTTCGTTCACCAGCAGGCGATCGCCAATGCGCACTTCCTCGCTGGACTTGTTCAGGTTAACGGTCAGGACGTCACCGTCCTCAGCCGCAACGGTACCACGGGCAATGCTGCGGGCTTCCAGGCCCAGGAATTCTCCGGTTTCCGGATCACGGAATTCCTTGCTGCGGCGGAACACACCCACGCGGTCGGCGGGCTTCTCGCCACGGGCGTAGATCTTGTCGCCGGCACCAGTAATGATGCGGCTGTCTTCACCTTCCAGCACGTAGGGCGCGCCGTTCAGTTCTTCCGGCGACACAATGCGGGTATCGGTCAGGAAGCTGGCAATGGCGTCCAGCGGGATGGCAGGAATTGGCGTGTCGATGGCTTCAGAGCGAACCTGCGGCGACAGCTTCACCACATCGCTGGTGGCCACCTTGGTGATGCGTGGCTTGCCGTCGATATACACCAGTGCCAGGCGATCGCCCGGATAGATCAGATGAGGGTTGGCAACCTGCGGGTTCACATGCCAGATTTCCGGCCAGTACCAGGGGTTATTCAGAAATCGCCCTGAAATGTCCCAAAGGGTATCCCCTTTCACGACAGTGTAACGCTCAGGATGATCAGCCCTGAACTCGGGTTCTGCATGGGCCCAGGAGGTAAACAGCAGCGCCGTGGCTGCCAGAGCGTACAACAGTTTCCTCATTGTCTGTATCCTTGATCGCGTGCCTAGAATCTATGCGTTAGGTAATGCCGCTGCGGTATGACGGCAGCTTATTACGTTGTTATTCCCGTTACTATAGAAGAAGTCTGGCGATTTGTGATGTTATCTTTTGTTCTTCCAGTGAATTCTTTGGTTTCCCTGAAAGATTTTAGCTATCGACTGATCAGTTTGTACTCAATCGGTAATTTATCGGATAATACAGGCCAAGACGTTACTTCATGATAGGTTCATGAAGAAATTTTGCGCAGACCGCCGTCGCATTTCAGAGAAGCCAAGGCACTATGATTCTAGAAATTCTTGAGTATCCGGATCCCCGTCTTCGCACCATCGCCAAGCCGGTGAATGAGGTGACCGACGAAATCCGCACCCTGATCGACGATATGTTCGAGACCATGTACGATGCCCGCGGCATCGGCCTGGCGGCTACCCAGGTAGACGTACACAAGCAGATCATCGTGATGGACCTGTCCGAAGACAAGAGCGAGCCCCGGGTATTCATCAACCCGAAGGTGGAAGTGCTGGACGGAGACCTGAAAGCCATGCAGGAAGGCTGCCTGTCGGTACCAGGCTTCTACGAAGACGTGAAGCGTATCGAACACTGCCGGATTACCGCCAAAGACCGTAACGGCGAAGAGTTCGTCCTTGAAGCCGAAGGCCTGCTGGCCGTGTGTATCCAGCATGAAATGGATCACCTGAACGGCAAGCTGTTTGTGGATTACCTCAGCTCGCTCAAGCGCAACCGCATTCGCAAGAAGCTGGAAAAGCTGCACAAGCAGAGCGCCTGAGACAATGGCTGAAGCATCGCCAGCGCAGAACTGAATTCAGACCGGGTTACGACCCGGTTTTTTCGTATCAACGACACAGAGAAGCAACCACCGTGCGCATTGTTTTTGCCGGAACACCGGATTTTGCCGCCATTGCCCTGAAGGCCCTGCTGGAAGCCGGCCATAATGTGGTGGGCGTATACAGCCAGCCCGACCGCCCTGCTGGCCGTGGCCGCAAACTCATGCCCAGCCCGGTCAAACAGGTGGCACTGGATGCCGCCATTCCCGTGTTCCAGCCGGTCAGCCTGAAGCCCGAAGAGGCCCAGCAGGAGCTGGCGGCACTGCAACCGGATGTAATGATCGTCGCCGCGTACGGTTTGATCCTGCCCAAAGCCGTGCTGGAGATCCCGACCCACGGTTGCCTGAATATCCACGCCTCCCTGTTGCCGCGCTGGCGCGGTGCCGCTCCGATCCAGCGGGCCATTGCCGCCGGCGATGCCGAAACCGGTATTACCATCATGCAGATGGATGAAGGCCTGGACACCGGTGCCATGCTGCTGAAAGTGAGCACTCCGATAAACGCCGACGACACCGGCGGCAGCCTGCACGACCGACTTGCCGACATGGGCGGCGAAGCCATCGTGGACGCACTGGCCCGGCTGGCACAAGGGGAGCTGACCGGAGAGCCCCAGGACGATGCCGACGCCAACTACGCCCATAAGCTGTCCAAGGAAGAAGGCCACATCGACTGGAGCCGCAGCGCCACCGACATCGAACGACTGATCCGCGCCTTCAACCCCTGGCCCGGCACCTTTACCGACCTGGGCGAACAACGCATCCGCATTCACCAGGCGACTGCGCTGGAGCAGGGCAGCGGCAAAGCCCCCGGCACGGTACTGAGCCGGGAGCGGGATAGCGTTGAGGTGGCCTGCGGCACCGGCAGCCTGAAAATCACCTCGGTCCAGTTGCCGGGCAGCAAGGCCCAGAGCATCAACGACCTGATCAACGGCGGCAAGCAGGTCCTGTTGCCCGGCCAGGAGCTGAACTGACCATGGCCTACCAGCCCCTGCCATTTCGCGCCGTCGCCGCCAACGTATTGCTGGCGGTGGAAAACGGCCAGTCATTAACCCAATGCCTGCCGCCGGCCCTGAACCAGTTGCCGCCGGAACAACGGCCCCAGCTGCAAGCCATCTGCTATGGCACCTGCCGCTGGTTTCACCGGCTTGACGGCGAGCTGAACCAGCGCCTGAAAAAGCCCCTGCGCAAACCGGACCGGGTGATTCACCACCTGATGCTGGTGGCCCTGTTCCAGCTGCGATTCAGCGAACAGGCCACCTACGCGGTGTTGAACGAAACCGTGGAAGCCTGCCGGGCGCTGGACAAGCCGCACCTGACCGGGCTGGTCAACGGCGTATTGCGGGCGGCGGAAAGGGAAGGGGCGCCGGAGCCGAACGACGACAGCAGCCGCTACAGCCACCCGGTGTGGATGGTGGAAAAGCTGCGCCACAACTGGCCGGAAGACTGGCAGGCCATTCTGGACGCCAACAACACCCAGGCCCCCATGACCCTGCGGGTAAACGCCCTGCGTTTCCGCCGTGACGAATACCTGGATTTGCTGGCCGAGGCCGGTATCGAAGCCAAGCCAACCCGTTTCGCCCCCCACGGCATTCAGCTGGCACGCCCGGTACCGGTCGAGCGCCTGCCCTGGTTCGAAGACGGCGGTGCCAGCGTCCAGGACGAAGCCGCCCAGCTGTGTACCACCATGCTGGACCTGCAACCCGGCCAGCGGGTACTGGATGCCTGCGCCGCGCCCGGCGGCAAGACCTGCGCCATCCTGGAAGCCTGTGGCGAACTGGATGAAGTAGTCGCCATCGACGAATCCGCCGAGCGCCTGCCCCGGGTCCAGGAAAACCTCGACCGGCTCGACCTGCACGCCACCCTGAAACAGGCCGATGCCGCCGATATCGACAGCTGGTGGGACGGCACCCCGTTCGACCGCATCCTGCTGGACGTACCCTGCAGCGCCACCGGCGTGATCCGCCGGCACCCGGACATCAAACTGCTGCGCCGGGAGTCCGACATTGTGCCCCTGGCCAGCATCCAGCTTGGCCTGCTCGACGCCATGTGGTCTATCCTGAAACCGGGTGGTCGGCTGGTGTATGCCACCTGTTCGGTGTTTCCCCAGGAGAACCACCGTATAATCCAGCGATTCCTCAAGCAGCAGGAACAGGCAACGCTGGTTCAGATCAACGCCGACTGGGGCCGGGACATGGACACCGGGCGCCAACTGCTACCCGACCCGGACAGCCACGACGGCTTTTTCTATGCCGTGCTGGAGAAACCTGACGCATGAAAATCCTGATTCTCGGCGCCGGCCAGGTGGGCGGCACCCTCGCTGAAAACCTGGCCAATGAAGCCAACGACATCACCGTAGTGGACAGCGACAGCGTACGCCTGCGGGAACTGCAGGACCGGCTGGATATCCGCACCATGCATGGCCGGGCCTCGTACCCCACCATCCTGAAAGATGCCGGCGCCGAAGACGCCGACATGGTGATTGCGGTAACCAACAGCGATGAAACCAACATGGTGGCCTGCCAGGTCACCAAGCTGCTGTACAAGACCCCCACCACCATCTGCCGCGTGCGGGCCGGGGCGTATCTGGGCAAGCAGGAACTGTTCTATAACCGGGATACCGAAAAAGAGCTGGACCGTTTGCGGGGCTTCCCGATTGATGTACTGATCAGCCCGGAACACCTGGTGACCCAGCACATTACCCGGCTGATCGAATATCCCGGCACACTGCAGGTGCTGGAGTTCTCCAAGGGCCTGGCACGGCTGGTAGCCATCCGGGCGACCCAGGGTGGCCCGCTGGTCGGGCGGGAGCTGTCTTACCTGCGTACCCACATGCCCAAGATCGACACCCGGGTAGCGGCCATCTTCCGTAAAGACCGCGCCATCATGCCCCAGGGCGACACGGTGATCGAAGACGGCGACGAGGTGTTCTTCATTGCCGCCGCCGACCACATCCGCTCGGTGATGAGCGAACTGCAGCCGCTGTCCAAGCCCTACAAGCGCATCTTTATCTGTGGTGGCGGCAACATCGGCTACCGACTGGCCAACACCCTGGAAAGCCGCTACCAGGTCAAGATTCTGGAGCGGGACCACGAGCGCTGTGTGATGCTGTCCGAGCGCCTGCAGAAAACCGTGGTGTTGGAAGGCAATGCCGCCAACAAGGACATCCTGCTGGAAGAAAACATCGAAAGCACCGATGTATTCTGTGCCGTTACCAACGACGACGAAGCCAACATCATGGCGTCGTTGCTGGCCAAGCGCTTGGGTGCCCGCAAGGTACTGACCCTGATCAACAACCCGGACTACGTAGACCTGATCCAGGGCGGCGACATCGACGTGGCGATTTCTCCCCAGCAGACCACCATCGGCAGCCTGCTCACCCACGTGCGCCGTGGCGACGTAGTAAATGTTCACTCACTTCGCCGGGGCGCAGCCGAGGCCATCGAAGCGATTGCCCATGGCGATCACCGCTCCTCGAAGGTGGTGGGCAAGCGGCTGGATGAAATCCACCTGCCGCCGGGCACCACCATCGGGGCCATCGTGCGCCATAACGAAGTGCTGATCGCCCACGACCACCTGCGGGTGCAGCCGGATGACCACGTGATCCTGTTCCTGGTGGACAAATCCCGCATCCGGGATGTGGAAAAACTGTTCCAGGTGGGCCTCACCTTCTTCTGATTGACCCGAGACAAAACAACACCCTGGCTGGCACTTAGAAATGCAGCGCCAGCCAGCGTATAATGCGCGTTTTCATTTTTTCGGAGTGCTCCGCAAAGCGGGGCGCCACACACAGACTGACCAGCAGGCAAACGTCGTGACAGACAAGGCAACCAACAACTCCGCGCCGGATATCAAGACCTTCCAGGGTCTGATCCTGGCATTGCAGAATTTCTGGGCGCAGCACGGCTGCGTGGTTCTCCAGCCCCTCGACATGGAAGTGGGCGCCGGTACTTTCCACCCGGCCACTTTCCTGCGATCCATCGGCCCGGAAACCTGGAACTCCGCCTACGTTCAGCCCAGCCGCCGCCCGACCGACGGCCGCTACGGCGAAAACCCGAACCGCCTGCAGCATTACTACCAGTTCCAGGTGGTGCTTAAGCCGTCACCGGACAACATCCAGGAGCTGTACCTGGATTCCCTGCGTGCCCTGGGCCTGGACCCGCTGGTGCACGACATCCGCTTTGTCGAAGACAACTGGGAATCGCCCACCCTGGGCGCCTGGGGCCTGGGCTGGGAAATCTGGCTGAACGGTATGGAAGTCACCCAGTTTACCTACTTCCAGCAAGTGGGCGGACTGGAATGCTATCCGGTCACCGGCGAGCTGACCTACGGCCTTGAGCGCATTGCCATGTACATCCAGGGCGTGGACAGCGTGTACGACCTGGTCTGGACCAACGGCCCGGATGGCGTGGTCACCTACGGCGACGTGTTCCACCAGCAAGAGGTGGAGATGTCTACCTACAACTTCGAACACGCCGACACCGAGTTCCTGTTCCACAGCTTCGATGTGTACGAGCGGGAAAGCGCCCGCCTGATCGAGGCCGGCCTGCCGCTGCCCGCCTACGAGCAGGTACTCAAGGCCTCCCACACTTTCAACCTGCTGGACGCCCGCCACGCCATTTCCGTGACCGAGCGCCAGCGTTTCATCCTGCGTGTACGCACCCTGGCACGTTCAGTCGCCCAGGCCTACTTCGAAAGCCGCCGCAAGCTGGGCTTCCCGCTGGCTCCGGAGCATCTCCGCAAGGAAGTACTGGCCGCCGCTGAAGCCGCCGACGCCAAGGCCAGCAAGAAGGGCAAGAAAGCCAACAAGGCACCGCAGGAACAGGGGAACGCATAATCATGGCAACACAGGATTTTCTGGTCGAACTGGGTACCGAGGAACTGCCTCCGAAAGCCCTCAAGCCACTGTCTGACGCCTTCACCCAGGGCATTGTCAAAGGCCTGGAAGAAGCTGGCGTAGACTTCGGTGCCGTGGAAAGCTTCGCGGCCCCCCGCCGCCTGGCCGTGCGCATCCGTAACCTGGCCGATGCCCAGCCCGACAAGGCGGTCGAAAAGCGCGGCCCGGCCGTAAAAGCCGCCTTCGACGACTCCGGCAACCCCACCCGGGCCCTGACCGGCTTTGCCACCTCCCTGGGCATTACCCCGGACCAGCTCGACACCCTGGAAACCGACAAGGGCGCCTGGCTGGTGTACCGCACCGTCGAAAAGGGCAAGCCCACCGTCGAACTGATGCCCGAGCTGGTGGAGAAATCCCTGGCCGCACTGCCCATTCCCAAGCGCATGCGCTGGGGTGCCGGCAAAACCGAATTCGTACGCCCGGTACACTGGCTGGTACAGCTTTACGGCAACACCGTGATTGAAACGCCGGTGATGAACCTGAAGCCCGGCAACAAAACCCGCGGGCACCGGTTCCACTGCCCGAAAGAGCTGATTGTGCCGACCCCGGCCGACTACGAAGTGGTGCTGAAGCAGGAAGGCTACGTGCTGGCAGACTTCGCCGAGCGCCGTGAACAGATCCGAGCCGGTGTCAACGCCCTGGCCGAGAAAGAAGCCAACGGCAAGGCCGTGATCGACGAAGACCTGCTGGACGAAGTCACCGCACTGAACGAGTGGCCGGTGCCGCTGATGGGCCGCTTCGAAGAGCGCTTCCTGGAAGTGCCGGCCGAAGCGCTGATCTCTTCCATGAAGGAGCACCAGAAGTACTTCCACGTGGTGGATGCCAGCGACAACATGCTGCCGCTGTTCATCACCGTGGCCAACCTGGAAAGTAAAGATCCTTCACAGGTGATCTCCGGTAACGAGAAAGTGATCCGCCCGCGCCTCTCGGATGCCGCCTTCTTTTACGAGACCGACCGCAAGACCAGGCTGGAAGACCGCATCGAGGCCCTCAAGCCCATCGTGTTCCAGGACAAGCTCGGCAGCATTTACGACAAATCCGTGCGGGTAGCGGCGCTGGCGAAGAAGATCGCCGAGGCCATCAACAGCGACCCGGCCCTGGCCGAACGCGCCGCCATGCTGGCCAAGACCGACCTGGTGACCGAAATGGTGCTGGAGTTCACCGACCTTCAGGGCATCATGGGCCAGTACTACGCTGCCAACGATGGTGAGCACGAAGACGTCGCCAAGGCCCTGAACGAGCAGTACATGCCGCGCTTTGCCGGCGACGACCTGCCCACTACCCTGACCGGCTGTGCCGTGGCCATCGCTGACCGTATCGACTCGCTGGTAGGCCTGTTCGGCATCAACCAGCCGCCGTCCGGCACCCGCGACCCGTTCGCCCTGCGCCGGGCTTCCCTGGGTGTGCTGCGCATCATCATCGAGCGCCAGCTGCCGCTGGACCTGCAGACCGTGTGCGAATGGGCCGAGCAGAACTTCACCGTGCTGACCGAGAACAACACCGCCAGCACCGTAGTGGACTACATGCTTGACCGCTTCCGCGCCCATTACGACGAGCAGGGCATTGGCGCTGAAGTGTACCTGGCCGTACACGCCCGCCGCCCGACCCGCCCGCTGGACTTCGACCGCCGGGTAAAAGCGGTGGAAGCCTTCCGCCAGCTGCCGGAAGCCCAGGCCCTGGCCGGCGCCAACAAGCGGGTGTCCAACATCCTCACCAAGCAGGGTGGCGACAGCATCGGCGAGGCTGTGGATAACTCACTGCTGCAGGATGCCGCCGAAAAGAACCTGGCCGCCAGGGTAGAAGAGCAGGCGCAGAAAGTGCTGCCGCTGTTCGAACAGGGTGACTACGCCAGCGCGCTGACCTCCCTGGCCAGCCTGCGCGAGCCGGTAGACACCTTCTTTGACGAAGTCATGGTGATGGCAGACGACGAGGCCGTGCGTTATAACCGCCTGGCCCTGCTCAACCGCCTGCGCAACCTGTTCCTGCGGGTAGCCGACATCTCCCTGCTGCCAACCGCAGGCTGAAGGGCGGCTCCGCAGTTATACGGATAAATTTCCCCACGGATGGGGGTAGTAAAACGGCCGGCAATCCGTATAATACCGGCCGTTGATCGGCGTGTAGCGCAGCTTGGTAGCGCACTTCGTTCGGGACGAAGGGGTCGGAGGTTCGAATCCTCTCACGCCGACCATTTTCCCTCCTTGTTTTGTTTTTTCCTATTTTAGTTTTCCAACGCTGTTCCATTCCGGGTTCTTACACCCCAAGCCCATGAATTTCTGTATCCTTAGTAAATCTGCTCATGATTAAAGGGGTATTTTGATGAATGAGGCGATCGCCCGGCTACGTCAGTTCCGGGATGACAGAGACTGGAAACAATTCCACAACCCGAAAGACCTGTCGCTGGCCCTGAGTATCGAGGCGTCGGAACTGCTGGAGCTGTTCCTGTGGAAATCTCCGGACCAGGCCGATGTCAGTAAGGTAAAGGAAGAACTGGCCGACGTGATTGCCTACGCGTTGCTGCTGGCAGACAGCTATGAGCTGGACGTGGAACAGATTGTTCTCGACAAGATTGCCCTGAACGAAAAGAAATACCCGGTCAGCAAAGCCAGGGGCACCACGAAGAAGTACACCGAGCTATGAGCCATTCGCCGATGGTGGAGATTCAGCGCTACCCCTTCAGCCGGGATGCCCTGAACGACCTGCGCGATAATGCTTTTGCCGCGGGCAACTGGCCCCTAGTTTACGTACTCAGTGACGAAAAGCGCCGGCGCGCCTACATCGGCGAAACCACCGACACGCTCACCCGCATGAGCACCCACCTCAAGCATGACGAAAAGCAGCTGCTGACTGCGGTTCACCTGATCACCAGCGAGTACTTCAACAAATCCGCCACCCTGGATGTGGAATCCCTGCTGATCAAGTACATGGCCGCCGATGGCAAGTACACCCTGCTCAATGGCAACCTGGGGCTGGCTGACCACAACTATTACCAGCGCGGTGCCCTGTATGAAGAGGTATTCCGGGAAGTCTGGAACCGGTTGATTGCCAAGGGGGTTGTGTCCCGCACCCTGGACCACCTTGATAACTCCGATGTCTTCAAATACTCCCCTTACAAATCCCTGTCCTTCGATCAGCGCCAGGGCCTGCTCACCATCATGCACGAGCTGCTCAACCCCGGTGTGAAGAACATCGTGGTGGAAGGTGGAGCCGGCACCGGCAAATCCGTGCTGGCGATCTTTCTGTTCAAGCTGCTGCATTCGGAAGAACACCAGGTCAATCTGAGGGAATTCTCCGAGGAAGAGGCCGAAATCCACTCTTTGCTCTCGTCGCTCAAGGCCCTCATGCCAAAACCGAAAATGGCATTGGTGGTGCCCATGACCTCGTTCCGAACCACCCTGAAGAAAGCCTTCAGGCATGTTGCCGGGCTCAGCCCCGACATGGTCATCAGCCCGTCTGAGCTGACCAGACAACGCTACGATATTGTGCTGGTGGACGAGTCCCACCGCTTGCGCAAACGCAAGAACCTGGGTGCTTACTTCGGCAGTTTCGACAAGGCCTGTACCGCGCTGCGCATGGACAAGCACACCTGCAGCGAAGTGGACTGGGTGTGCCAGCAGGCGGACAAGGCGATCTTTTTCTACGATGAAGGCCAGTCCATCAAACCGTCTGACGCCAATGTTGAGGTGTTCCAGCGCCTGAAAGCTGCCAGCGGCTCGGTAACCCACCGGTTACTGTCCCAGTTCCGGGTTAAGGCCGGACAGCCCTATGTGGAGTTTGTGGATAAGTTACTGAACGGCCGTGTTGATGACGGCGTGGTGTTCACCGCCAAAAACTACGAGTTTGAGGTGTTCGACTCCCTCAAGGACCTGGTCCGTACCATCAATGAAAAGGAGGAGCAGGTCGGGCTGTCACGGCTGATCGCCGGTTACTCCTGGCCCTGGGCCTCAAAGAAGGATAGTGAGGCCTACGACATCGTGATCGACGATGTTCAGCTCCGCTGGAACAGCACTAATACCGACTGGATCAACAAGGATGGCTCACACCGGGAAGTCGGCTGCATTCATACCACACAGGGCTATGACCTGAACTACGCGGGGATTATCTTCGGAGAGGAGATCCGGTACGACCCGAAAAGCCAGTCCATAGTCATCGAAAAGGATAACTACCACGACCGCACCGGCGGCCAAGGCATCAAAGACCCGGAAGAGCTGAAGCAATACATCATCAACATCTACCGAACCATCATGCTGCGCGGCATCCGCGGCACCTTTGTCTACGCTTGTGACGATACACTGCGCGAATATCTGAAACAGCACATTCCGGTTCATGCTGCTCACGTCGAAAAGCCTGAAGCCACCAACGTGGTGGAGTTGAAACCTTATGTGAACGCCGTGCCGCTGTTTGACCTGCAGGCGGCTGCGGGGGATTTCGGAGCACTCAGTGATGTCACCGACCTTGACCCTACCCAGCACCCAGACTGGGTCGCAGTTCCCGACGGAGTCCGGGTCCGCGAAGACATGTTTGCCTGCCGGGTGATCGGCGAATCCATGAATCGGGTTATTCCCAATGGTGCCCTGTGCCTGTTTCGGACTGACCCTGGTGGTTCCCGAAACGGCAAGACGGTTCTGGTGGAGAGTATGGACAGCATTGATGCCGATTCAGGGTCACGTTACACAGTGAAGGTTTATGAAAGTTTCAGAGCGGAAGACGAGAATGGTTGGCGTCACGAACATATTCAGTTGAATCCCAACTCCCATGATGAAAGCTTCCAGCCACTTGAACTGAACGATGAAGAGGCTTTTCGATACCGGGTGGCGGGAGTGTTTGTATGTCTTATTGACGAGCAGCACACCTAGAATCTCTAAACTGATAGATTCAATAAAATATCAAAAGATAAGCAATTAAATTGATTTTTATCGACTAAAAACCATTATAGTGGCTATTATTTTCAATAAGTCTTTGAAATATCACTTTACTGATAAGCCGGCAAACATCATGCAAACCAAACAGGCACTACTGACAGCTATCACCGAAGAGATCCGCCATCTGCAGACCCTGGCGGAGCGCATCGAAGCGTCTGAAGAGCCGGACTTACACCCGCTCTCCGAGTTGGCGGAGCTGCTTCAAGCCCGCAGAAAGGCGCTTGACCTGAATGCGGCAGACGTAGGCGAACTGTGTGGCATCTCACCCACCACCTACCGGGCCATAGAGAACGGCACTGGCAACCCCACACTTCGCACCCTCGAAGGCATAGGGTCGGTCCTTAACTTCCGGATCTGGATCGAACTGAAATGAAAGCCCGGGTAAAAATGAAGGGCCTGGTTGCGGGAATCCTGGAAAGGAAGGGGAGCACCGTTCGCTTCCAGTACGACAAAGCCTACCTGCAGCTAGGCCAGCCAGCCCTCAGCCTTAGCCTGCCACTGCGTGAACAACCCTATGAATCAGAGGGGTTACCGGCTTACTTCAGCGGCCTTGTCAGTGAGGGTTGGCTGAAGCGGGTGCAGGCGACTGAGCAACACATAGACCCGAACGACGAGTTTTCCCTGCTGGTACACAACGGCAACGACCTGCCCGGAGCAGTAACCATTGAACTGTTTGATCTGTCTTAAATCACTGCCCGAGAGCGCCCGTATTCAGTACCACGGTGCCTGTCTTGGGCAGCTGTTTGGCACCCGAAAGGTCAACCTGGCATTGGCAGAAAGCCGCAAAGACCTGGTGACAGCCATACCACGGAAAACCCATGGTTTCTCGATCAGCGGCGTCCAGATGAAAGCCCAGCTAGCCATCGAGGCGGGTAAGCTCAAGCTTGTGGACAGTAACGGCCAGTTCATCATGAAACCCTCACCGGAAGAATATCCCTACGTGGCCGAAAACGAGCATGCCACCCTTACACTGATGCGGAGAGTCGGTTTCCCGGTGCCCCCATGCGGACTTATAAGCCTGAAGGATGACCACCTGGTATTTGTCATCCGCCGCTACGACCGGGACGTTGAAAGTGGTGCTCGAATCCACCAGGAAGATGCCATGCAGGCTTTGGGGATTTCCAACGCGGATTCCTCCCGAAAATACACGGCGGCCAGCTATCAGGAAGTCATTGAGCTGGTGATTGAGCACGGCGGCATGGCAGTTGCCATGGAGCTTCTGGAAAGACTGGTGTTCAGCTATCTGGTGGGCAACGACGACCATCACCTGAAAAACATCAGTTTCTTCCATGAACCGGTGTTCAAACTGACCCCTTGCTACGATGTCCTCGCCTCATCCCTTTACAGTTCAAAGGCGGAAAACCCCATGGCACTCAAAGTGCTGAAAGACGGGGAGCCCGAATATTACCGAACCATGGGTAATGGCTATTATGCCGGCTCGGATTTCGTGGAGCTCGCGGTTAAGGCAGGGCTGATTGGCAAAGTGGTAAAAAATCGTATCCAGGGTCTGGCCAGGAAAGTTCAGAAAACCGCCCCAGCCATAATCGAGGCTTCGTTCATGCCAGAGGACATGAAAAGTCGTTACCAGTCACTGGTCTCGGAGCGGCTGCGGTTTGTTTCGCTACTGGAGCCTGGTCCGGAATAACAGAGCCTCACTGCTCCACCACAATCAACTCCCCAAGCTCAAACCCCTCAGCCTCAGCCCGCCCCCTGAACGCATCCAACACCTCATCACTCACCTCCGGCGTGCGGGACATCAGCCACAGGTAATCCCGGTTGTAGCCAGTCAGGTAGGCGGTGGAGTAGTCCTCGTCCAGCCCGAACACCACGTACGAGCCATAGAAGGGCCCGAAGAAGGACACTTTCAGGTGGCCCACGTCGCTGTCGCCCACAAATTTTGCCCGGCCTTCGGCTTCTTGCCATTCGCCTTCCTCGGCGTTGTAGCCCCGGTTGATGACCTTGATGCTGCCGTCGTCGTTCAGGGTGTATTCGGCAGTCACCTTACTCAGGCCTTCCTCGAAGGAGTGGTCCAGGCGGGCGATTTCGTACCAGGTGCCCAGGTAGCGGTCTTTGTCGAAACCGGTAACCGGTTCGATGCCTTCAGGCAGGCCGGTGCAGCCGGCTAACAGCAGCAGGGTGGCGGTAATCAGGCTCAGTGCTTTCATGGTTCTATCCTCAAACCGACAGGTGTCTGCGGAACAATATCAGAGCGGTGGAGAAAAACACTCCGCCAATGGCCACCAGCGCCAGCATTTGCGGCCACACCACCTCCAGCCCGGCACCCCGGTACAGAATGGCCTGGGCCATGCTCACGAAGTGGGTAGTGGGGGCGGCCAGCATGATGTTCTGCACCAGGTCCGGCATGCTTTCCCTTGGGGTGATGCCGCCAGACAGCAGCTGCAAGGGCAGGATGGTGAGGATCAGCAGCAGACCGAACTGGGGCATGGTGCGGGCCACGGTGCCGATCAGGATGCCGATGGCGGTGGTGGAGAACAGGTGAATGAGCGCCCCCAGCAGGAACAGCCACACCGAGCCGGCAATGGGTACGTTCAGCCAGCCCTGAATCACCAGGGTGATCGACACAGACGCCGCCAGCAGCACCACCAAGCCGTTGGCCCAGACCTTGGACGCCATAATCTCGAACGGCCGCAGCGGCATTACCATCAGGTGTTCCACGGTGCCGTGTTCGCGCTCGCGAATCAGCGCTGCGCCGGTCAGGATAATGCTGATCAGGGTCACCTGGCTGATCAGTTCCATCACGCCGCCAAACCAGGTGCCGTCCAGGTTGGGGTTGAAGCTGGCGCGGGTCACCAAAGTCACCGGCAGGCCGTCCCCTGAGCTACCCGGCTGCAGGAATTCCGCCACTTCGGTCATGGCGAAGCGTTCTATGTAGGTGGTGCCGATAAAGGCCTGGCTCATGCGGGTGGCGTCTATGTTCAGCTGCAGGCTTACCGGCTGGCCCTGGCGCACCTTGCGCTCGAAGCCTTCCGGGATTACCAGGGCGAAGGTGTGGCTGCCCTTGTCCAGCAAGTCGTCTATCTGGTCATAGCGCACCATGTCTGGCGGCAGAAACCAGGGCTGCTGCAGGGCATTGATGACCCGGCCGGAGAGCACGGTCTGGTCTTCATCCACCACCGCCACCGGGGCGTTGTGCAGCTCCATGGAACCGGCGGAGCCGGCGGTGTAAATCATCAGGGTGAAGGCCACCAATACGAACACCATCAACACCTTGTCCTGCCAAAGGCTGCGCAGTTCCTTGATGCCCAGATGCCAGATGTTACCGAGAGATTCCATCATCAGCGCCCCTGTTTCCGCAGCAGTACCATGGCCAGGCCGGTCAGCACCGGAATAAACGCCGCCAGCGCCAGAAACGCGCCCTGCATGTCGGCCAGGGTCAAACCCTTGGTGAACACGCCCCGGCTGATCTGCAAAAACCAGGTGGCCGGCCAGAAGGGGCCGATCCAGGCGCCAGCACCGCTCAGGGACGATACCGGTTCGGTCAGGCCGGAGAACTGCACGGTGGGCAGAATACTGAGTATGGCGGTGGCCGCCAGGGCGGCAATCTGTGTGGAGGCAAAGATGGACATCACCTGGCCCAGGGCGGTGGTGGCGGTGACAAACAGCAAAGCGCCAAAGGTCAGGGTGAGCAGGCCGCCCTTCAGGGGCACATCAAACAGGTACACCGCCAGCAACACCAGGCTGGCGTAGCTCACCATGCTGAAGGCGATGTAGGGCAACTGCTTGCCCAGCAGGAATTCCAGCCGGGTGACCGGAGTTACGTACAGGTTGGTGATGGAGCCCAGTTCTTTCTCCCGGACAATGCCCAGGGCCATCAGTATGGCCGGGATGAAGATCAGCAGGATCGGAATCACCGCCGGCACCATGGCATCCAGACTGCGGAAATCCTGGTTGTAGCGGTAGCGGTCTTCCAGGCTGACCAGGCTCAACGTGGGTACTTCGCCCCACGCCTGCCGGGCCTGTTCGCTCAGGTAGCTGATGTGCATGCCCTGTACGTAGCCGAGGATGGTTTCGCCCCGGAACGGCATGGCGCCATCCACCCACACCGCCAGCTCGGTGTCGCGGCCCCGTTTCATATCCCGGCCAAAGCCGGAAGGAATCTCGATAGCCAGGCTCAGCTCCCCGGAGCGCATGCGCCGCTCCAGCTCCTCCGCCGTCGACAGCGCCGGTTGCTCGACAAAATAGCGGGAGCCGGAGATCGCCGCGATGTAATCCCGGCTCTGGGGCGTCTGGTCCCGGTCCAGCACCGCAAAGGGCAGGTCTTCCACATCCATGGTGATGCCGTAGCCCAGAATCAGCATCAGCAGGGCCGAGCCGATAAAGGCAAAGGCCATGCGGATCGGGTCCCGCAGCAGTTCCCGGGCTTCGCGCCGGCCGTAGGCCAGCAGCCGTTGCGGGCTGAAGGTCTTGGGACGTTCCGGCAAACTGCTGTCCCGGCTCAGCAGTTTGCCGCCGTTCTGGCTTTCCGGTTCCTTGTCCACCGCTTCCAGGGTGGTCATAAAGGCGCCTTCCAGGCTGTCGCTGCCGGTTTGTTCGATCAGTGCTTCGGGGGTATCACAGGCCAGTACTTCGCCCGCGTGCATCAGCGAGATCCGGTCGCAGCGCTCGCCTTCGTTCATGAAGTGGGTGGAGATAAAGATGGTCACCCCGTCTTCCCGGGACAGCCGCATCAGCAGCTGCCAGAACCGGTTACGGGCGCCGGGGTCTACGCCGGATGTGGGTTCATCCAGGATCAGCAGTTCCGGCTCGTGCACCACCGCCACCGCTAAAGACAATCGCTGGCGTACCCCCAGCGGCAGTGCGCCGGCCTGGTGGTCCAGCACCTCTTCCAGGCCGAATTCCCCGGCCAGGCTGCTGATGCGCCCGGCAATTTTTGCCTCCGGCAGGTGGAACAGCCGGGCGTGCAGGTCCAGGTTCTGGCGCACGGTCAGCTCGCCGTACAGGGAGAACGACTGAGACATGTAGCCCACCTTGCGGCGGGTGGCCAGGTCTTTGGCATTCAGCGGCTCACCGAACAACGCCACCTTACCCTCGGTGGGGGTCAGCAGACCGGTGAGCATTTTCATGGTGGTGGTTTTGCCACAGCCGTTGGAGCCGAGAAAGCCGAAAATTTCGCCTTTCGGGATGGCAAAGCTGACGTCTTTGACCGCGGTGAAGCTGCCGAATTTCAGGGTCAGGTTCTCCGCCACGATGGCCGGAGTGCTGTTCTCGGGAGTGGGTGAAGCTGTCGCTTGTGCCGATACCGGCACGCCCAGCTCCTGCTCCCGGCGGCTGTCCGGCAGCAGGGCGATAAAGGCATCGTCCAGGTTATCGGTGCCGGTTTGCTGGCGCAGCTCGGCGGGGGAGCCGGTGGCCAGCACCTTGCCGGCGTCCATGGCCACCAGCCAGTCGTAGCGTTCGGCTTCTTCCATGTAGGCGGTGGCAACCAGCACACTCATGCCACTACTTTGCCCACGGATGGTGTCGATCAGGTCCCAGAAGCGTTTGCGGGAGAGCGGGTCTACGCCGGTGGTGGGCTCGTCCAGAATCAGCAGGTCCGGGTTGTGGATAAGTGCGCAGCACAGGCCCAGTTTCTGCTTCATGCCGCCAGAGAGTTTGCCCGCGGGGCGGTCCCGGAAGGCCAGCAGGCCGGTGGCATCCAGCAGGCGGTCGATCTGCAGCCGGCGCGAGGCGCCGGTGAGGCCGAACAGGTCGGCAAAGAAGGCAATGTTCTCGTCCACCGTCAGGGTGTGGTACAGGTTGCCGCCCAGGCCCTGGGGCATATAGGCAATGCGCGGAGCGGCCCGGTTGCGAAACCGGTGGCTGGCCATGTCGCCGCCCAGCACCTGCAAACGCCCCTGTTGTAACTCCCGGGCACCGGCAACCAGCCCCAGCAGGGTGGATTTACCCACCCCGTCCGGGCCGATCAGGCCCACCATGCAGCCAGCGGGGAAATCCAGCGTAATGTCGCACAGCGCAGCGGTTTCCCCGTAGCGGTGGCTGATTCCTTCCAGCCGGGCTACGGTGTCAGTCATTGGGCAGGCTCACCTTCAGGCTGTCGGGCCAGGGCAGGCTTTCATCCAGGCGCACATAGGCTTCGCCCGGCACACCGGTTTTTACCCTGTCCCGGTAAGCTTTGAGCAGGTCCGGATTGATGCGGATACGCACCCGGAACATCAGCTTCTCCCGCTCGCTGCGAGTTTCCACCGATTTGGGGGTGAACTGGGCTTCTGCCGCCACAAAGCTGACCTCCGCCGGCACCACGTAATCCGGCAGGGCATCCAGGATGATGCGCGCTTCCGAGCCGACCCGCACTTTGCCGGCCTGGGCCGTGGGCAGGAAGATGGTCATGTAGACGTCGGTCACATCCAGCACTGTGGCCACCTTGCCGCCGGCGGCCAGTACTTCGCCGGGTTCCGCCAGCCGGTAGAGCACCCGGCCACCCACCGGGGTAGAAAGCTGGCTGTCATCAATGTTGGTCTGGATCTGCCGGATGGCGGCCCGGGCCGATTCAATGCCGGCATCGGCCGAAGCCACCTGTACCCGGGCCGCCTGCAGGGCAGCCCCGGCGGTTTCTGCCGCCGTGCGGGTGCGGTCCAGCTGCTCCCGGGAGGCATGGCCCCGGTCGACCAGGGTTTCAATACGGGCGAGTTCGGCACGGGCATAGCGCTGCTCGCTTTCCCGCTGCACAACGACGGCTTCGGCCAGCAGCCGGGCCTGTTCAGCCTGGTGCAAGTTGGCTTCAGCGGCGGCCGCGCGGGCCTTGAGTTCGTCGGTGTCCATTACCGCCAGCAGCTGGCCGGCTTCTACCATGTCGCCTTCACGCACCTCGAAGGATTCCAGGCGCCCGGGTATACGGGTGGCGATATCCACTTCGGTGGCTTCAATACGGCCGTTGCCGGAAGCAATGTGCTCGGGGAGTTCATCGGCACTTGGCATCAGGTACCAGGCGGCGGCCGCAATCGCCGCCACAATCAGCAGTGCCAGCAGGAGTTTGGAGGCAATTTTGGCGCTTTTACCGGCCATATGACGTCCTTGATCAGATGAGTACTACGGAAGGGAAGTATAGCAAAAAAGTGTGACGATAGGGCTGACAGGAGTCAAGATAGCTTACGATCTATCCCGTCTGTCAGCCTTACAGTAAATCAGTAAACGCCGCGGATCAGCTCGATACCCGGCTTCAGTACTTCACGCCAGGCTTCGCGCAGTGCCGGCGTGTATTCAGGATCGTGCGTGCGCACGGTTTTCAGCAGTGAGTCTTCCCACAAGTCATACCACTCTGGCTGGATGTTGTGGTTGTGCCGGTTGTGGCTTTCGCCCAAGTCCTTGAGTTTGCGATCAGACATTCCGCGGGCGACCAGGATGATCTGCATAACACCATTACGCAGCAGGTGGCGCTGGGCGCCCATGTCGGTATTCTCAAAGCGGTTGCGAATGGCATCGGAGCTGGACATGAAGAAGTTGTAGAAATCCACGAAGAACTCATCGTTTCGGCAACAGCGCCCGTAGCTCTGGAAAACAAGATCCGTGTTGTTCATTTGCAGTGGTTGTCCTTGTAAAAACCGAGGGAATTCTGATTAGGGCAGTGATTGTAAGCAAGCGACCGAAATTAGATATAGCGGCATGCCGCTACTACCAGTGCTGCGACAAAATGTCGCCGACCGCGGAAAAGCGTTATTCCGAACCGACCTGAACGGCAACTCCATTCGTTAAATTCTGCATGGCAAAATAATGTAAAACGAGCTTTCAAATTCACTTCGCTAAGCAGGGTTTGCGATAGACTTGCCGGCAAATACTCAGGAACCACGTTAAGGAACTAACGAATGGCGTTTGAATACGGTACCCAGAAACTCAACATCCGGAACCCGTTCCGGTTCGAAGGGCTTGTCCGGTCTGTTCGAGGTCTTGTGCTGACGGCGATCGGCGTTTATCTCCTGTTGCAGATCCAACCATTGCTCTCGACGGACAAAACTCAGGCCTGGGTGAATCTGGTGATTGGTGGTTTATTTGTGATTGGTGGTTTCAAAGCTCTGGGTGTCGGGCTGTTTCAGGTTATGCGTTTTTTCGTGGGCCGGGCAGCCCCCGCCTCGCTGACCGGCAACGTCGCCCGGGAAGCGGTTCAGGAGAAAGAGCCAACGCTCTACACAGCACGCAGCATACACAACATGCTGATGAGTAAAAGTAACCCGACCTTTACTGAACCCCAGGGGTGGTTTGCCCGCGCCGTGCATTCGGTATTTCCTGGGCTGATCGTAACGCCCTGGCCTATCCGGAACATGGCCAAAACGCTGGTGATGAAAATCACGCGTAGCCTTATCGCGCTATGCGCCTTCCTGATCGCCTCCCTGGTGGTGGTGATGGTGTTCTCCGGCACTGCCGGCGGCGAAGCGGGCAGCGTTGTGGTGTCGTTGGTTTTTCAGCTTGTGTTGCTGGTTTATCTCGGCTTGATTTGGGTAAAACTGGGCAATCCACTCACTCGCCAAAACATGACCAAACTGCACACATACTCCAGTGGCGGGCTTGCCCTGGTGGTCATTGGTGCGATCGTTGTTCCGGTATTGGTTGCGCAAGGCTGGATTGCGCTCTGGTCCGAGCTGCGCCCTGGAAGCCGCGCCGAATTTGTTGAATTGTTGCCCATTCTCGAGCCGGTCTTTTACACCGGAACTCTGATCACGCTGACGCTGGTTTGCGCAGCCATTCTTGCGGCCATTGCCGTGATGATGATTCGCGCGCGTATTCGGATGGTTGAGATCAAAACCAGTAGCTCGGAGAAAAACAACAGTTGGCGCTACGACCTGCACCCAAGACAAATCTTCACCACGCTGAGAGATCTGGTTTTGATGGGAAAACGGGAGCAGGAACTTCCGAATCGCATGTACCTGGATGAAAACGACACCGGCCAGGCTAACCGGGATAACGAGCAATTTAATGGCGACTTGATTACCGAAATTCAGCCCGTGGCCGAGGATATGCCTGAATCCGTTGTTATGCGCTACTCGCGGATCGGTGGCACGGTATTAGCCCAGATCCTGATGTTGTTGGGTGCCGTCTTATTCTGGCTGGGAGCACAAAGCGTGTTGCCCCATATCGATACATGGCGTCAGCTGGTCAGCCAAAGTGCAGGTGTTGAAACCGTGGTCAGTCAGCTATTAGTGCCGGTTGGTGCGACCGCAGCCACTTTGCTTGCGGGTCTTTTGCTGATGGGCTTTGGCCGTACGCTGGACAGAATCTGTCATATGTTCTGGGCCGAGATTTTCTTCCGCTCCAGGATTTTTGATTTTCATTGCGAGGGTACCGTCATGCGGGCCACTCATTTTCGCGGGGCTGACCGCCACAGCGCTTCCAGCGAGCAGGATGTTTTTACCTTTGATGCAACCTACTTTGCTTTGGCGGCAGACACGGTAAGCTCCACTTTTGCGGTATCTGGTCAATACAATCTTGAACAGCCACGCTATGTGTTATCAATGAGCCCCTGCGATGGCTTCATGGAAAGCGTTATGGGCGATCTGGAGCAACAGTTCCGCCAGCGGAATGAAGAAATTCAGAACGAAAAGCGGTCAGACAGGGAGCAGCGTCTTGACTATATTCGTCAGGAACAGGAAGCCCGCCGCACAGGCGATATGACAGCGCAAGGCCTGGTGCCTCCCCAGCAACCTGCGCTGGACTCTGAGATGGTAAGCCCGAATGCCGAGCGTGAAAAAATTGCTCGCTGGGAAGGGGATAACGACTAAGGCTGCCCGGCCGGAATCAGCCGGGACCTGAAAACCACCAGCGGGGCAGTAACCGGTTAACGCCGGGCTGCAGAAAGCGATCGTCGATCAACCAGATCACGCCCCGGTCGTCCGGGGTGCGGATCACCCGGCCGGCGGCCTGGGCCACTTTCTGCAGGCCGGGAATCAGGTAGGTGTAGTTGTAGCCTTCACCGAAGCGCTGCTGCAGGCGGTCTTTGAGGATTTCGTGCCAGGCATCGAAGGGCGGCAGGCCCAGGGTAGCCACGAAGGCGCCGATCAGCTGGTCGCCGGGCAGGTCGATGCCTTCACTGAACACGCCGCCGAGTACCGCGAAGGCAACTGAGCCTTCAGGTTTCTGGAATTCTGCTAGGAACTGCCGGCGCTGCTCCGGGCTCATGCCCGGTTGCTGGGCGCGTTGGGGAATATCCGGTGCGTGTTGCGCCAGGGTGTCACTCACTTCCTTCGCATATTTAAAGCTGCTGAAAAACGCCAGGTAATGGCCCGGCCGTTCCCGGTATTGCCGGGCGATCAGTTCGGCGATGGGTTGCAGCGAACTCTCACGGTGCACCTGCCGGGTGCTGATGCCGGGGGTGAACTGCACCTGCAATTGTTCGGCGCTGAACGGGCTGGGCAGGGAGGTGAAGCGGGCGTCTTCAGGCAGGCCCAGCAGGTCCCGGTAATAGACGCCGGGGCTGAGGGTGGCGGAGAACAGCAGTACCGAGTGGGCAGCCTTGAAGCGCTCCGTGAGGAAATCCGCCGGGACCAGGTTCTGGATGGTCAGGCTGGCGCGGCCCCGGCCGGTGCGCTGGAACTCACACAGGGAGTGGTCACCGAAGCTGTCCGCCAGCTTCATAAAGGCCACGCTTTCGAACATCACTTCCTGCAGGGCCAGGTCCGGCGGGTTGTCGGCCAGGTAATCGGTGATCACAGAAACCATGGCCTGCAACGCGCCCAGTAATTGCGGTGGCAGAGTCGCCAGGAACACCGGCTGGGGCTGTTCGCCGTGATCCCGGATCAGCGCTTGCCAGGCCCGGGCGGTTCGGTCGAGCGCCGCTTTTACCGGTTTGGGGGCAATCTTCTTCAGCTTTAACAGCCGCTGCTGCTCCAGCTGCACCGAATACATGCCCCGGGCACGGTCCACCAGGTTGTGGGCTTCGTCCACCAGCACGCTGGCCTGCCAGTTGTTCTGGCGGATCAGGCCGTGCAGCAGGGCGGACTGGTCGAACATGCGGTTCACATCAGCGATCACCAGGTCACTCCAGCGGGCCATTTCCTGGGCGAGGAAGTAGGGGCAAATGTCATGCCCTGCGGCGATTTTCGCCAAATTCTGCTGATTTAACGGCTCTTTGCTCTGCACCGCCTCGGCCCGGGCATCGGGCAGGCGGTCGAAGAAGCCTTTTGCCAAGGGGCAGGACTCGCCGTGGCAGGCTTTGTCCGGGTGTTCACAGGCGTCGTCTTTCGAAACCAGTTCCAGGGTACGCAGTGGCCAGGGCTGCAGTTCATCCTGCGCGTGCCGCAGCTTATCCACAGCATCCAACGCCAACTGCCGGGCGGTGTTGCGGCAGGTGAGGTAGAACAGCCGGTCCTGCTTTGCGGCAGGCATGGCCATCAGGGCCGGGAACAGGGTACCCAGGGTTTTACCCAGGCCAGTGGGGGCTTCCAGCAGCAGGGTGCCGGCTTTGACCGAATTCTTGTACACGGTTTCCGCCAGCTGCCGTTGCCGGGGGCGAAAGTCCGGGAACGGAAAGGTCAGGGTGGCCAGCAGGGCATCGCGCTGTTCCCGGTGATGTTCTTCCTGCTCGGCCCAGGCTTGGTAGCGGCCACACAGGGTTTCCAGTTCCTGCCAGAGTTCGTCGGCCTTGGCGGTTTCGGTGAGCACCGTTTCCTTGTCCCGGCCGGTGTCGTAATACACCAGCGCCAGCTCCACGCTTTTGCGGTTTTCCTGCCGGCACAGCAGGGCGCCGTAGGCCCGTAACTGGGCCCGGTGCAGGGCACGCTGGTGGGGGCGAATGCGGGACACATCCCCCCGGTGGGTCTTGATTTCTTCCAGCCGGTTCTTGTGCGGGTTATAGCCGTCAGCCCGCCCGGAAAGCTCCAGCTCCAGGCATTTACCGGTAAGTGAATACTCGCTTTTATAGCCGTAGCCACGCTTTGACTGGATTGCCTGATGGCCGGCAATGCCCTCTTCGCTGGTGGGCGCCGGGGTATAGCGGAAGTCCAGGTCGCCGTGGCGGGCCGCGAATTCACAGAGGGTACGGACCGCGACTTTCACACGCTCGCCTCATCGCCATCCCAGCGCACATAGCAGACGCTGGCCGGGATGCCTTGCCGGGCGAAAAAGTGTAACCAGCGAACCTGGTGGTCCTGCAATCGGTCGCCGGGGCCTTTTACTTCGATCATTTCATAACGCTGTTCAGGTTGCTCGGCATCCGGCATCAGCCGGATCAGGTCCGGGAAGCCGCTGCGATGTTCCTTGATGTTGTGAAGCAGCCGGCGGAACAGGGCATCCAGGTGGTAGGCGGGAATGCAGTGCAGCGCCAGTTCCAGCAGGGCTTCATCCAGTACCGGCCAGAATACGAAGGGATTGGCGATGCCCTGTTTGGCCTGAAAGGTGTCGCGAATGTGCTGTTTATAGGCATGGGTTTTCAGCAGGCCAAAACGCTCCTCAAATGCCTGCGCGCGTCGGGCGACAAAGTCTTCCCGGGTCAGGTCCGCCGGGCCGATATGGAACGGATGGAAGAAGGCGCCGGGGATGGGTTTGAAGATCACCGGCCAGCACAGCAGCCCGAACAGGGCATTGATCAGGGTGTTTTCCACATAGACCACCGGTGCCGCCTCTGTGCTCAAGTGCTGAACCGCCGCCAACTCCACGGTGCCGGTGTCTGGCCTTGGCAAGGTGAGGGTGAATTCCCGCAGCGGAGGGTTATCCACAGGCTCGGGTTTGTCGGCCCCCACCTTGGGCGCCAGCCGCTTCAGCAGGCGACCCAGGCCCTGGGCTTCAGCATCACTCAGTTGTGTAGTCTGCCACTGGCAGGCAATGGCCCAGGCATCGTCAAAGCGCTTCATCCGCTCCAGCAACCGCAGCTGTTTCAGCCGCGCTTCCCGGTGGCCGCTGGCCGCCCATACCTGCAACGCCAGTTCCTGTTCACCCTGGCGTTCCGCCTGCCGGCCCAGTTCCAGCAACAATCGGTCCCGTCGGCTGGTGAGCCAGGGGTTATCCACAGGCCCCGGAACATCGGGCCAGACGTCCACCGCCGGTTCGCCGTTGTCGAGCCGTTCCCGGCACTGGTGCATTTGCAGGTAACAATCCACTTCTGCCCGGTGCTGAAAGGCGCGGGATTCCGGGGTAAAGGGCACCGGCTCGAACTGCTGCACGCCCAGTTCCACCAGCACAAAATCGGTCCAGCTCTGGCGCAGGTTGCCGAAGAACATCAGGCGGATGCGGTCGAACAGGGCCATGTCCTGGAGCTGGACGACTTGCGCAGCTTCACCGTCATCAGGCATCCAATCCCGCAAAGGCCTGGGTTCGCTGAACGGTTCCGCCAGCAGCTCCTGCATCTGAGCCTTGCCCAGCGTTTTCGGGTGGCCCTGCTCCTGCAACCAACCGCCAAACAGCGGCCGCAATTCCGCCAGGGTAAACAGCCGGAACAAATCATCCAGGCTCAGCTCCGGCCGGTTATCCAGCCAGCCCTCCTGTACCAATAACTTGAGCGCCTCGGCCTCCGGCACTGGCAGTTCCGAATAACGCAGCTTGTCGGCCCGGAACAGCTCACCGGTGCGCATGACCATGCGCGTGAGCAAGGCCCGGGGGCCGGTCCCGAGGTTTGCAAACGCCGACAGCCGGTTTCGCTCCCGATCGGTCAACAAATCCGAGTGATGATCGGCCACCCAGGACACAATAGTGTCCATGTTGCTCAGGTAATAAAGGGGGTCTTCAAGGTTTGCTGTTTGCGGGCGCTGGCCCGTGAATTCTGTCGTCATAGGGCTGGGACTGTAATCCATGCACAAAAATTAATCATCACACACCTTGCTAACTCGCTTAATGATAACTATTATCATTTTCATCGAGACAAGGAGGACGCCATGAAATTTCTCTGCTCACGCCACCGCCAGATGTTTTCCAACCTGTCCTTAACTGAACAGAACGACCTGTGGCTGTTCTGGATGGAGTACGCCTTCACCTTCTGCGAGAACCAGGATACCGAAAAGATGATTGCCGCCACCGGCAGCGCCTTTGACCTGGCCTGCCTAGCGCGGGCTGACCACCCGGACTGCATGCATGTGGAGCTTACCCTGGCCGCCATTCTGGTGTGCCGGGCCCTACACGACCGGGGCGACCATACCGCCGCAGACTACGTACTGTTCAGCGCCCTGGAAAGTCTGCAATCGGCCGAGCCCTGCCATGGTAGCCCCAGCGGCTGTTGCAGTACTGATGAATGCATCGAAGTGCTGCTCGATACCCCACGCCAGGCCGACTTTTTCTCAGAGTACCTGAACTGGCCAGACATTCCCGCATCCTACCCCACACCGCAAACCGCTATGGCGGCGCACTGAACTTCGGAGGCTCTATGGGAATGGCGCTCTTAAACCCGAATCTGACCCAGACCAACCACTACCAGCATGTGAACTGGTCCGCTGCACCTGACAACAGGCAGGTTTCCATCTCGATCTCGGCCGACTCCCTGTACCGGCTTCTGAAAAACCACCAGCTGCACGTGGAAGACCTGACCTGCCTGGATGCGGAATCCAGCGCCCGGGTGCGGAAAATGCTGCTCGACCTGGTGCGCTGACCGAACGCGACCTTCTTTGTCGCAAGTCACAGGTATCCTTTGTTCTGCAACCTGGCGCACCCTCTGCGAATCCGGGAGCGCTTAAGGTAAGCTGTTTGCCATCTATTCCAGCGAATTCCGCAGCTAAGGACACCCATGGCCGCCATTGAACCCGGCTTTCATGCCATCCACGCCAACCACCTGGAAGACCTGCGCCGCGCCGTGGTCTATATCTGCCGGCAGAACCCCATGCCGCCGCTGCAGAGTGAGACCTTTCTGGTGCAGAGTAACGGCATTGCCCAGTGGCTGAAACTGGCACTGGCGGAGAAGCGTACCGAGGATGGCGTGGAAGGCGGCCTGGGTATTGCCGCCGGCATGGATTTCCTGTTTCCCGCCCGGTTTATCTGGCAGGCCTACCGGGCGGTGCTGCCCGATGGCGAAGTGCCGGAACAATCTCCCTTCGACAAGCACCGGCTGGTGTGGCGCCTGTACCGGTTGTTGCCGCAACTGGTCGGGCAGGATGAGGCCTTCACGCCGCTGGCGCGATTCCTGGATGGCCGCGATACGGAACTGCGCAACTTCCAGCTGGCCGAGAAAGTGGCCGACCTGTTCGACCAGTACCAGGTGTTCCGGGCCGACTGGCTGGCCGCCTGGGAGCAGGGCAGGGATGTGGTAATCACCGCTCGGGGTGAAGAAAAGGCCCTGGATGCGGAAACCCTATGGCAGCCTCTGCTCTGGCGCAAGCTGGTCGAAGACACCGGCAGCGAGGCCCACACCAGCCGCTCGCAGATCCACACCCGTTTCATGGAACAGGGCCAGCGCATCACTCAGCCCGCCAACCCGGGCCGGTTGCCCAAACGCATCGTAGTGTTCGGGGTGTCATCCCTGCCCCGGCAGGCACTGGAAGCCCTGTATGTGTTAAGCCGGTTCAGCCAGGTGGTGCTGTGCGTGCACAACCCCTGCCAGTTCTACTGGGCCGACATCATCAGCGACCGGGAGCTGCTGAAAGCCGAGCGTAAACGGGGCGCCGCGCATCCGGTACTGTCACAGATCGACGATCCGGACCAGCTGCACCAGCACGCCAACCCGCTGCTGGCGGCGTGGGGTAAGCAAGGCCGGGATTACATCCGGCTGCTGGATGAATTCGACAACCCGGACGACTACCGCGCCAGCTTCCAGACCCCGGGCCAGAAAATCGACATCTTCACCGACCATGGCGCTGTGGATAACCCCTGCCTGCTGCATCAGTTGCAGAACGATATCCACAACCTGACACCGCTTCAGGAAATCCGCGAACAACAGCGCACCGTCGACCTGGCCCGGGACCATTCCCTGGTGTTCCACGACGCCCACGGTCCCCAGCGGGAAGTGGAAATCCTGCACGACCAGCTGCTGGCCGCGTTCAATGCCGACGAATCGCTCAGACCCCGGGATGTGATCGTGATGGTGCCCGATATCAACGTGTACGCGCCTCATATTCAGGCGGTGTTCGGCCGCTATTCACCCGGCCGCAAGCGCCACATTCCGTTCACCATTTCCGACCAGGGACAGCGCCACCACGAGCCGGTACTGATTGCCCTGGAAACCCTGATGTCACTGCCCCGCAGCCGCTTTGGCGTGAGTGAGATCATCAGCCTGCTGGAAGTGCCCGGCATTCGCGACCGCTTTGATATCAGTGAGGATGAAATTCCCCTGGCCCGGCGCTGGGTGGAAGGCGCCAACATCCGCTGGGGCCTGCACGGCGCACACCGGGAAAGCCTGGACCTGCCGGCAGAGCTGGAACGTAACACCTGGCAGGCTGGCCTGCGGGCCATGCTGCTTGGCTACGGTATGGGCGATGACGAGCCCTGGGGCGGGGTAGAGCCCTATGGCGAAATCGGCGGGCTGCAAGCCAGTCTGGCCGGGCGCCTGGGCGAGTTCGTGCATCAGCTGGAGACCCTCTGGCAGGCCCTGCAAACCACCCGCACACCCGGCGAGTGGGAAACGCTGTTCTCCACCATGCTGGAGCAGTTTTTCCACAAGGTGGAGGGCCAGGACCTGCTGTTGCTGAACCGTTTCCGCCGTCAGCTGGAGCAGTGGCTGGACGATGCCCTTGCCGCCGGCCTTGATAACCAGCCGCTGCCCCTGAACATCGTCAAAGATGTGCTGCTGCAGGGCCTGGACGAAGGCGGTCTGAACCAGCGTTTCCTGGCCGGCAAGGTGAACTTTGCCACCCTGATGCCGATGCGCGCCATTCCCTTCCGCAAGGTGTGCCTGCTGGGCATGAACGACGGCGATTACCCTCGCTCCCGGCCGCCGGTGGATTTCGACCTGATGGCCCAGGATTACCGGCCGGGGGACCGCTCCCGCCGGGAAGACGACCGATACCTGTTTCTGGAAGCCTTGTTGTCCGCCCGGGAACAGCTGTACATCAGCTGGGTGGGGCGCAGTATCAGGGACGACTCTGAACGGCCTCCCTCGGTGCTCATCGGCCAGTTGCAGGACCACCTGGACAGCCTGTGGACCGTGGCCGGGCAACCGGAACTGGCGGTTACCCGGGCCCTGACCACCCGGCACCCGCTGCAACCGTTCAGCCGGGATTACTTCCCGAAAACCAACGGCGTGGGCGCAGGCGAAGAGGCCCAACCCAAACCGCTGGCCGAGGTGCTGCAGGCCCGGGGCCTGTTTACCTATGAACGGGAATGGCGCAGTGCCCACGCTGTGGATAACTTGGAGCAGGGCCGGGAAGCCCTGCCATACCAGGCGCCGGAAGAGCCAATCAGCCTGAATGAACTGGCGAACTTCCTGAAAAAGCCCATCGACACCTTCTACCAGCGCCGGCTGCAGGTGCGCTTTGAAGACGTGGAAGACGAAGACACCGACAACGAAAACTTCGACCTGAACGGCCTGGACCGCTGGCGCCTGGATAACGAACTGATCCAGGACAGCGTACTGAAAGCCGCCAGCGAGGAAGAGCTGCACGAACGTCTTGCAACCAGCCTGGACCGCATGGCCCGGCGCGGCGACTTGGGCATGGGCGTCACCGAACACCGCCTGCGCACAGAGCTGGCCGGCCGGGTGCCGGACCTGTTCGAGCGCTATCGGGGCGCCCTGGCGGAATGGCCGGAAGTGGTGGCCGAGCCTTTACCCTTCGAGTTTCGCTATACGAGTGACCTCGGTTCGGCAGAAGTGGCGGACCTGATCGACAACCTGCGCTGTAATCCACAAGGGCAATTGTGCCGGCTGGTCATCGCCAGCTCCGGCCTTCTGCGCAGTTCAGGCAGTGGCAAGAAAGTCCGCTACGCCAACCTGCTGCGGGACTGGCTGATTCACCTGGCCGGGCAGCTCAGCGGCCAGCCGTTTGAAACCCTGATCCTCGGTAAGGAAGAAGGCCGCAAATTCCACTTCCCGATAATGGCCCCCGAGCAGGCACGAAAACATGTCGAAGCCATTCTGGGCCGCTGGATGGAAGCCACCACCCGGGCCCTGCCCATTCACTGCGAAGCCGGCTTTGCCTGGGTCACCAGTTTCTACGGCGGCAAGAAATACGTGGGCGACCACGAGCGGGCCATCAGTGAGGCAGAGCAGGCCTACACCACCGCCCTGGAACGGGACACCGGCTACCTGCGCGGCGCCTTTGAAAGCCCCGAGGCGCTGATGGCCAGCGGAGAGTTCGAAGCCTTGCTGCACCAGCTTTACGTGCCTCTGTGGGAAGCGGAGCAGGGCAAATCGGCGGCGGAGCAGGTGGGTTACCAGGAGGAGCAGGCATGAATCAGACAATCGCAAACCGCAACCCGAACCTCGACCCGCTGGCACTGCCCCTGAACGGCAGTGCGCTGATCGAGGCCAGTGCCGGCACCGGCAAAACCTTCACCATCGCCATCCTGTATGTGCGTCTGGTGCTGGGCCATGGCCAAAGTGAAGACAGCCCGCTGCAGAACCTGCTGCCACCGAACCTGCTGGTGGTCACCTTTACCGAAGCCGCCACCAAGGAGTTGCGAGACCGCATCCGCACCCGGCTGACCCAGGCTGCCGAGGTGTTTTCCGGTGCCGCCCACAGCCTGGAACCGACCCCGGAAACCGCACTTATCCACAAGCTTCGGGATAGCAGCTACCCGGACCCGGCCAGCTGGCCCGACTGCCGCAAGAAACTGCTGCTGGCCGCCGAGTGGATGGACGAGGCCGCGGTGTCCACCATTCACGGCTTCTGCAACCGCATGCTCAGCGAGCACGCCTTCGACAGCGGCAGCCTGTTCAAGCTCACCCTGGAAACCGACCAGAGCGAGCTGTTGGAGGATGTGGCCCGGGACTACTGGCGCACCTTTGTCTACCCGCTGCCACCGGCCCTGATGGACGAAGCCCTGAGCCACTGGAAAACCCCCACCGACCTGCGCAAGGCGGTGCGCAACCTGATTGACGACCCAGCCGCCCTGGGCACACCGCCAGAGAGTGTCCACCAGGCCATCAACCAGGTGGTCAGCGAGCGGCTGGCCCGGGCCAGTGAACTGAAAGCCCACCCCTGGGCCCAGTGGCAGCAGGAAGTCACCGACCTGCTGAACGGCCTGAACAAAGCCAAGCGTCTGAACGGCAACAGCAAAAACGCCATGCTCAAGGTCTGGGACAGCCTGCTGGCCTGGGCTGAATCCGACGAGCTGCTGCCGGAGAAGCTGGACAGCGCCGCCGGTTACAAGAACCAGACCCCCGAAGGCCTGGATAACATCCTGAAAGGGGAGGAGCCCGGCCCCCATCACCCGGCCTTCGACGCCATCGAAGCCTTGATGGCATTCGGCCAGAACCTGCCCAGCGCCAAATCCGATATCCTGCGCCACGCCAGCCACTGGGTTGCCGCGCGGCTGGAAGCGGAGAAGCAGCAACGTTCGGAAATGGGCTTTGATGACCTGCTCACCCGCCTGGACGACGCCCTGCATGGCCCCCGGGGCGATCAACTGGCCGCCACCATCCGCCGCCAGTTCCCGGTAGCGCTGATTGACGAATTCCAGGACACCGACCCGGTGCAGTACCGCATTTTCAACCGGATCTACAACGTAGAAGCCAACCAACCGGACACCTGCCTGCTGATGATCGGTGACCCGAAACAGGCCATCTACGGTTTCCGGGGCGCCGATATCCACACCTACCTGCAGGCCCGGCTGGGCGTACAGGCCCGCACCTACACCCTGGGCACAAACTACCGCTCCGCCGATACTATGGTCAGCGGGGTGAATCGGGTGTTCGAGTACAGCGACCAGCAAAGCCCGAAAGGCGCCTTCCTGTTCGGCAAAGGGGACAGCACGCCACTGCCGTTCCAGAGCGTGGCGGCCAACGGCACCAAACGGCTCTGGGCCGTAAACGGAGAGATCCAGCCCAGCCTGGTGTTCTGGACCCACGAATCCGGAGAAGAGGACAAGGAAGGTAACCCCAAAGGCCTCGCCAAAGGCACCGCCACGGCCGATGTAGCCGAAACCTGCGCCAGCGAGATTGCCCGCTTGCTAACCCTGGGCCAGGCCGGGCAGGCAGGCTTTATCCTGCCAGATAACCCGGCCGACCTGGAGCCCGTCGAACCCAAAGACATCGCCGTGCTGGTGAACAACCGCAACGAAGCCGCTGCGGTGCGCGATGCCCTTGGCCGCCGGCGCATCAAGAGCGTGTACCTGTCGGACCGGGATTCGGTGCTGACTTCCCGGGAAGCCAAGGAAGTGTTGTGCTGGCTGCGGGCCTTCGCCGAGCCCCGGCAACTGGCGTTTATCCGCGCCGCGCTGGCGACGCCGACCCTGGGCCAGAGCTGGCAAGCGCTGGATCGGCTGCTGACCGACGAGCTGGTGCTGGAGCGGGAGATCGAGCGCTTTCAGGGTTACCAGCAGCAATGGCAAAGCCAGGGCGTGTTGCCCATGCTGCGCAGCTTTCTGATGGACTTCGAGGTGCCTGGCCGCCTGCTGCAGCGCCCCGACGGTGAGCGAAGACTGACTGACATCCTGCACATTGCCGAACTGCTGCAGCAGGACAGCCTGCAACTGGACGGCGAACATGCCCTGGTGCACCACTTCACCCAGATCCTGCGGGCGGCAGACGAAGAAGACGAACACCGCACCCTGCGCCTGGAAAGCGACGCCGGGCTGGTGAAGGTGATCACCGTGCACAAATCCAAGGGCCTGGAATATCCACTGGTGTTCCTGCCCTTCGGCACCGCCTTCCGGGCCGAGAACCCGAAGCAGGCGTATGTTCGCTACCACGACGACAGCGGCAAGCTGGTAACGGTGTTCGACCCGACTCCGGAAGACCTCGAACAAGCCGACCAGGAACGTCTGGGCGAGGACATCCGCAAACTGTACGTGGCCCTGACCCGGGCCCGATTTGCCACCTGGGTGGGCGCAGCGGCTGTGGATAACTGGCACCAGAGTGGCCTGGGCTATGCGATTGCCGGAACACCGGAGCAGCCCATCAGCCAGGCCCTGGCCCCGCTCGCGCTAGGCCGCCCGGAAATCCAGGTTACCCCGCTGCCGGAAGCCGAAAGCACAATGTTCACCGAAACCGCCCCGGAAGCCCTGGGCCCGGCGCTGGTCTCCACCCGGGAAGCGAAGGAAGACTGGTGGATTGCCAGTTACTCCACCATCGAATACACCGGCATGGCAGGCACCGGCATTACCTTCACCGGCGAGGTGGAAGACGCCCAGACCCAGAACCTGCTGGAAGAAAGTTCCCAGAGCGACACTGATGAGACACCCGCCGTGCCTGCCGCACGCGACCACCATCACTTCCCCAAGGGCGCCGGCCCCGGCACTTTCCTGCACGAGTTACTGGAGTGGTGTACGGCCCAGGGCTTCCAGCGGGTTGTGGATAACCCCGAGCTTCTACACGAGCAGCTGGCCCGCCGTTGTGGCACCCGGGGCTGGGGCGACTGGGTGGAACCCCTGCAACAGTGGCTGCTGGCGCTGATCCGGAAACCGCTAAAGCTGGACCGGGAAGGGCAACAAAGCGCCAGCCTGGCGCAACTCGACAGCCTGCGCCCGGAACTGGAATTCTGGTTTGAAAGCCGCAACGTCAGCATCCGGCAACTGGATGCGCTGGTCACCCGTTATACCCTGAACGGTGCCGACCGGCCCCGGGCCGAGGCCAACCGCTTCAACGGCATGCTCAAGGGCTTTATCGACCTGGTGTTCGAACATAAGGGGCAGTATTACGTGCTGGACTACAAATCCAATACCCTGGGTGAGGACGACGCCGCCTACACCGACCAGGCCATGGGCGAGGCTATCCTGGCCAAGCGTTACGACCTGCAATACATCCTCTACCTGCTGGCCCTGCACCGACTGCTGAAAGCCCGGCTGCCGGGGTACGACTACGACCAGCACATCGGCGGCGCGGTATACCTGTTCCTGCGCGGGGTGAATTCCGCCAGCGGCGGAGCCTTTACCGACAAGCCACCCAGAGCGCTGATTGAACAACTGGATGCCCTGTTCGATGGCCAGCCGGTTGCCGGGGAGGTGGCCGCATGAGCCGTACCCGCCATACTGATAACCAGTTTGCCCTGGACCTGGGTGACGACATGCCGGTGAACACAACGGCAACGGAACCGTGTAAGCCTGTGGATAACTCACAGCTATTGGCCCACCTTGACGACACCGAGGCGCTGTTAGGGCAATGGCAACAGGCCGGCTGGATTCGCCCGCTGGATACCGGCTTTGCCCGGCTGATCAGGGAACTCAGCGAAGAGCAGGGCGAACGCCCGCAACCACTGGTGCTGCTGTTGGCGGCACTGACTTCGCACCAGGTGGGTCGGGGCCACGTCTGCATCGACCTGGCCACACTGCTGGCCGATGCCGGCCATACCCTGGCGCTGCCGCCAGAAGAACCGGCCCACACCGGACTGTCCGAAGCCGAGGAGACCAACCTGCAAGGGATTTATCCACAGGAGCTGCTGGCGCGGGTACAACTCGCCGATTGCCTGGCGGCCCTGCAAGGCTCGCTGGCAGTCAGTGATGGCTCCGTGCCGACACCGCTGGTACTGAACGGCACCCGGTTGTACCTACGCCGGTTCTGGCGCTACGAACAGCGTATTGCCGACGGCATCCAGCAACGGCTGGCCTTGCCATCAACCCTGGCTGACCCGCAATCAGTGGCCGCGCAAACCTTATCCACAGCCCTCAACACGCTGTTCCGGTCCACCGAACCGGTGGATTACCAGAAACTGGCCTGCGCTCTGGCGGCCCGTAACCGCTTTGCCGTGATCACCGGTGGCCCGGGTACCGGCAAGACCACCACCGTGGTGAATCTTCTGGCAGCCCTGCAGGCCGTGGCCGGGGAAAGCCCGGAACGGGCAGGGCGCAAGTACCGTATCCGCCTGGCCGCACCCACCGGCAAGGCCGCCGCCCGGCTGAACGAATCCATTGGCGGTGCGGTCAGCAAGCTGCCACTGGCCGACCTGCCCGGCTCCGTGAAACTGGAGGACATTCCCACCAAGGTCACCACCCTGCACCGGCTACTCGGTAGCCGGCCCGACACCCGCCAGTTCCGCCACAACCGAGACAACCCGCTGCTGGTGGATATCCTGGTGATCGACGAAGCCTCCATGGTGGATGTGGACCTGATGGCCTCGGTGTTCGACGCTCTGCCCGCAGGTGCCCAGCTGATTCTGCTTGGCGACAAAGACCAGTTGGCCTCGGTGGATGCCGGCGCGGTGCTGGGCGAGCTGTGCCAGCGGGCCTTCGACGCCCACTACACCCCGGACACCACCCGCTGGCTGGCCGTCATCACCGGTGCCCAGGTACCGGCCAGCCTTGTGGATAACTCCGGCCAGCCACTCGACCAGGCCGTGGCCATGCTGCGCAAGAGCCATCGTTTCGGGCAGGACAGCGGTATCCGACAGTTAGCAGAAGCCGTCAACACCAGCGCGCTCACCAGCCAAGTACTGGGGCAGATCCGAGATGCCGAGTTTGAGGATGTGATCTGGCTGAATGGCGGCACGCCGAAACCAGATCCGGAACAGACCCAGGAGTTGATTTGCTACCACGCCATCACTGGCACTCCGGAGAGTTTCCGCAATGCCGGACAGGGGCGGGTGGTGAATGGAAAGGTACTGCCTCCGCCGGTGGGCTATCGCCATTACCTGGAAGTTATCCACAACTCTGGCTTAACCGCCGACAGTCCCCGAGAAGCCTGGGATGCCCACGCCGCAAATGCGCTGGAAGCCTTCAACGACTTCCAGGTTCTATGTGCCTTACGCAAAGGCCCCTGGGGCGTGGAAGGCTTAAACCAGCAAATCGCCCAAAAGCTGCTGGCGGAGAAACTGATCGAAAAAACCGAAGGCTGGTACCCCGGCCGCCCGGTGCTGGTGACCGGTAACGACTACAACCTCGGCCTGATGAATGGGGATATCGGCATCACCTTCAGCGTGCCTTGGGATAAGACCGAAACCGGCGAGCCCAAACAGACCCTTCGGGTAGCCTTCCCCAGCGGTGACAGCGCAGGCGGCATTCGCTGGATTTCCCCAAGTCGCCTTCAGCAACTGGAAACGGTCTACGCCATGACCGTGCACAAATCCCAGGGCTCGGAGTTCAACCACACCTGCCTGGTACTACCAGACCGGCTCAGCCCGGTACTCACCAAGGGGCTGGTCTACACGGGCATCACCCGGGCCAAGAACTGGTTCAGCCTGATCACCGGGGACACCCAGGTATTCCGGGGAAGCGTGGAACAGCAGGTGGTGCGGGCTTCCGGGCTGGCTCTGCGGCTTGTGGATAACAAGCCGCAGAGCTTTGATTAAGGGAAAAGCAACCCGAATGAAAGATGTCGTGCTACCAGTTTTTGCTCAACGTTTACGGGGTAGCCGTTCTCACCAGACGGACTTTATGGGGCTCAAGGATTTTACAAGCGCCAAAGCAATTGGAAGTTCCCGTGTAAAAATTGATGTGCCATGCATTCCGACTATCCGCCACATAAGGTGACGATGTCCAGAACTGGGCGTTTGGTATGTTCGGGAATACGACAATGTTCGCACTCGGATTCCAGCACCGACGTTCAAAAATGGATAACAGCTCGTTTTTGTTGGGCAGGCGCCAATCACTGTAACCGGCAAATGTTGCGCTATCTGCCTGCTGCAATGCCTGACTCCAAGTATAACCTGTCATACTCCCCGTACAGTCACCAGTCTCAGCGTTCCACGTTTGGCCCAAGCCGCAACGCATCCACATCAGTTGAGTCGGTTTGTGAACGGCAGTTCCGTCCGTGCCCAGCTCGAAATCAGAAGTTGGGGTTGTCGCGGTAATCGCCGGATTTTCATTGGCGCACTGCGAAGTTGATTCCTGACTGTTTGCGTTTAACGGTAACACCACGGCAGCCAGAAACATCCAAGACTTTACTCTATTAACCATCATTACTTGATCTCCCTTCAGTCCCGAATGTCTGCGTAACGCACGAGGCGAACATGTTTGGCGGTAGATTTTGCGGAAGCCTCCCCGAACTCGTCCATGTTGCCAAATAAGAGATTAAAACTAATACTCAATGCTTCTTGGCCAGAAAAATAAGGGCTAGATGTTGCAGTCCAATAGCGTCCGCTCAAAGTATTGGGAAACAAATTAATATCAATTGCAGGGTCGTTTTTGCCACTGTGATGGATACTGGCCAGTGCTTCGATCGGAGGCAAGCGCCAATCACTGGCACCACACAGGTTTTGAGCGTTAACAGCCTCGACGTAAGCTTTTGTATCACAAGAGGCACCATTGCAAGTCCCACCGTTTTCAGTGCCTTGGGTACCACCGTTAGTGGTCGGATTGTCGTTAAACCAGCTGTAGGTATGGTCTTTATCCCGAAGACCACCATCATCCGTTTTCACTTCCCAAATCAGGTCCGTAACATTATCCCGCACACAGGACCACGTTGTTGCGTCTGGTGGTAGCTCACTACCGTCATTGGCAATCTTGGTAAAATCAAAGCCCGCATCACCAAAACCTTCTTTGACCAGAGCTCCCGAGCGGGCCGCCGCGTCGCGCCCATAGTCCCCATCCTGGCCAGAGAAGCCTGTAACAGGGCATGGCTGATTATTTGCGTCATTGCTGGCACACCAAATAATGCCGGTGTCATTCAAGGCACGTGCTGTAACGACGGGGGCTTCCGATGTTGCGGTAACTTCGGAGCTGAGTGGGCTTTCAAGATCATTCGCATCTTTGGCTGTGACAGCAAAATGGTAAGGCGTTCCATTTGTTAAACCCGTTACTGTGTAGCTAGCTTCAGTAATTCCTGTACATACTGAAAGCTCGGAACTATAAGACGCCGCGTTATCAAGATTAATGTTTTCAGTTTCACTGACATAAACGCAGTATTGAACCGCAGGTGTTGTGGCAGCCCAGGAGAGCTCCACTGAGCCATTCTGAGGCGATGCTCTAAGTTCGACAGGCGGCAGTAGTGCAAATTCTACTGTGACAGAACAGGAGGTGCTAATTGCACCTGTTGTGTATGTGCTCCCTGAGAGGTTGCCGGAGCATCCCTGAACGCTGTTTAGCTTGTACCCCTCCTGAGCGGTAAGCTCAAAAACCTGAGTAAGACCCTCTTCAACGGTGGCTTCGGTTGGGGAGATGAAGCCGCCGGGCTTTACATTTGTCGTAAGTTGGTAAGTTTTATTAGTGGGAGTTGGAAGTTGTTCTTCTGGTTGTGCAGTCTTTTCTGAGTCTTTCTCTTCCTGCGAAGCAGAGGGATCATCGCTAGTGGACGAACCTCCACCGCCACATCCTGCCAATAATAAAATGAGTCCAGCCAGCCATAGCTTATACTTCATATTTTTCCCCAAACAAATAACGTCCAATTATTAACAAATCGCAATAATAGAATAAAACTTCTAAGAATCAACTAAGTTTTCTGAAAAAAAATCGAATATAGATGCAATCTGCACAAATCAAACATGCGGTATCAGGAATGATCGGTGTATCTTTTGTTCCAGCCATCCGCGGTTAAACACATTCACCCGCCCCATCCTCATCGTCAGCTTTCCTCACCCCGATGTTGCTGCGCCCACAAGCGCGCGTAGTGTCCACCGGCCGCCAGCAGTTCGTTATGGCTGCCACTTTCCACAGTCCGGCCGCCGTCCATCACCAGAATGGTGTTGGCATCGCGAACTGTGGATAACCTGTGGGCAATCACCAGGGTGGTACGCTGGCGGCTGACCTCTTTCAGGGCGCCGAGGATAGCCTGTTCGGACAAGGAGTCCAGGGAGGAGGTTGCCTCGTCGAGGATCAGTATTGGCGGGTTCTTCAGGATCACCCGGGCAATCGCCACTCGCTGTTTTTCGCCACCGGACAACTTCAGCCCCCGTTCGCCCACCTTGGTGACGTAACCTTCCGGCAGGCTGTGGATAAAGTTTTCCAGGTGGGCCATGCGCGCGGCCCGTTGTACTTCTTCCTCGGTCGCTTCGGGGCGGCCGTAGGCCAAGTTTCGGTAAAGCGTGTCATTGAACAATACGGTGTCTTGGGGAACCACACCGATAGCGGAGCGTAAGGAGTCCTGGGTGACCTCACGGATGTCCTGACCATCAATCCGTATGGAACCGTTATCCACCTCATAGAACCGGAACAGCAGCCGGGCGAGGGTAGATTTGCCGGCACCGCTGGCGCCAACCACAGCCACCGTGTGGCCGGCGGGGATGGTGAAGTTCACATCCTGCAAGATGGGGCGGTCGGGCCGGTAAGCGAAGTGGATATGTTCAAAGCGTACCTCGCCCTTATCCACAGCCAGGGGCTGGGCATCCGGTGCGTCCTGGATGGCGGGTTGATCGCCCAGCAGTTTGAACAGCCGCTCCACGTTCACCAGGGCCTGGCGGATTTCCCGGTAAACGAAGCCCAATGCGTTCAGGGGAATGAACAGCTGGATCAGGTAGGCGTTGATCATGGTGAAATCGCCCAGAGTGATTTCGCCGCTGGCCACTTCGCCCACCGCCATGGCCATGATTACGATCAGCGCCACTCCGATGATCAATGCCTGGCCGGCGTTCAGGGTGGCCAGGGACAGGCGGTTCTTCAGCCGGGCCTTTTCCCACTCATCCAGGTCCTGGTCGTAGAGCTCGGCTTCGTAGCGTTCGTTGTTGAAGTATTTGACGGTTTCGTAGTTGAGCAGGCTGTCGATGGCCCGGGAGTTGGACTGGTTGTCCCGGGCATTGGCTTCCCGCACGAACCGGGTCCGCCACTCGGTGACCCTGATAGAGAACACCACATACACAACCACCGCCACCAGAATGGCGACGACATACCCGACGTTGAACACCACCAGCAGGATGCCCGCCACCAGCAGGATTTCCAGGATGGTAGGCACGATGTTGAACAGGGTGAAGCGCAGCAGAAAGCTGATGCCGTTGGTGCCCCGTTCGATATCCCGGGCCAGGCCGCCGGTTTTGCGGTCCAGGTGAAAACCCAGCTCACGCTGGTGCAGGTGCTCGAAAACGCGCAACGAAACCCGCCGCATAGCCCGCTCCGCCACCCTCGCAAACACGGCATCCCTCAGTTCGCTGAACAGGGTGGCACCAAAACGCAGGCTCCCGTAGGCCACCACCAGCACAACCGGAATCCACAGCAGCATATCGGCACCGCGGTTCTGGTCCAGGTAATCGACGATGTACTTCAGCGCGATCGGGGTGGCCACGGTGGCCAGCTTGGCCAGCACCAGCAGGGACAGCGCCAGCACCACCCGGCCACGGTACTCGGCCAGGTAGGGCCAGAGGCCGGCAATCACTTTCCAGTCAGGTTTATGGTCGGCAGGGTAGTCGTTATCAGCGTAGGCGCGCACGGGATTTCCTGTTCGGTTGGCAAGGAGCAGATTGTGCCAGATTCATCGTATACTGTGGGCATTCACAAGGTGCCTGACGCGCACCCAATTTCCAGACTCAGGTATTTGCATGACTTCGGAACCCTCCAAAGCCAAGACCACGCCGGATCATCAACCCCGGCCCTGGATTGACCTGCTGGTCAGTATCATCCTTCCCTCCGTCATCCTGATGAAGTTCAGTGGCGACGAACACCTTGGCAGTGTCAATGCACTGCTCATCGGCCTGGCCTTTCCCCTGGGCTGGGGCTTGTTCGAGCTGGTCCGGTATCACAAGAAGAACTTCATTGCCCTGCTGGGCCTGGTCAGCGTCGGCCTGACCGGGGGCATCGGGCTACTGGAGCTGGATGCCGGCTGGCTGGCCATCAAGGAAGCCGCGGTGCCGGCGGTGATTGGCCTGGCAGTGCTGGTTTCCACCCGCACGAAGTACCCGCTGGTGCGCACCCTGCTTTACAACCCGAATGTTCTGGATGTGGATAAGATCCATGCTTCGCTGGAAGAGCGGGGCAGTGTCGAGGAATTCGAAGGGCGGCTGATGAAGGCCAGTTATTTCTTTGCCGGAACCTTCCTGTTCTCGTCCATCATGAACTACGTGCTGGCGAAGTGGATTGTGGTCAGCCCGTCCGGCACCCAGGCGTTCAATGAAGAACTTGGGCGGATGACGCTGGTCAGCTACCCGATGATCGCCATTCCCTCCATGGTGATGATGATGCTGATTTTCTGGTACCTGTGGCGCACCATCCGCAGGCTCACCGGCCACACCCTGGAAGAGGTGATGGCACCGCACCTGGTGGAGAAAGAAAAGGAGAAGGAACGGAAGCGGGCACAGTCTTCCAAATAGTACGGTCTGGAATATGCACCCGGTACTGATAACAAAAACGGTGGCTCCTTGCGGATGCCACCGTTTTTTTTGGCCTGGATGGCGCCTGGGAATCAGACGTCCAGGTTGGTCACTTCCAGTGCATTGGTCTGGATAAACTCGCGGCGGGGTTCCACGTCGTCGCCCATCAGGGTGGTGAAGATCTGGTCGGCCGCGATGGCGTCCTCGATGGTGACCTTCATCATCCGGCGGGTTTCCGGGTCCATTGTGGTTTCCCACAGCTGTTCCGGGTTCATCTCACCCAGACCCTTATAGCGCTGGATGTTCAGGCCGCGCGAGGCTTCCTTCATCAGCCACGCCAGGGCGCCCTCAAACGACAATACAGGCTGCTTACGCTCACCTCGCTGGATGTACGCACCATCTTCGATCAGGCCTTCCAGGGTTTCGCCAAGGCGGGCAATGGCCTTGTAGGAGGCAGATTCGAAGAAATCGTGGCTGAACACGTGCTCGTAGGGAATACCGTGCACGTAGATGGTTACCTTGGGCAGGTACAGGCCGCGTTCTTCGTCCCGGGTTACCGAGAAGGTGTACTTGGTGCCGGTCTTGGTATCCAGCTCCAGGCCTTCTCCCAGGCGCTCCACCCAGCGTGCGACCGTTTCTTCGTCCTTCAGCTGCTCCGGTGTCAGGGTGCTGTTGTAGATCATCTGCTGCAGCACCATGGCCGGGTAGGCACGGGACAGGCGTTCAATCATTGCCATCACCGCCTGATAATCCTTCACCATGGTCTCCAGGGCGGAATCCTTGATGGCCGGAGCCTCAGGGTTCACATACAGCTGGGCGCCTTCCAGGGCGGTCTGGGTCAGGTAGGCTTCCTTCGCCTTCTCGTCCTTCAGGTACTGTTCCTGCTTGCCACGCTTGACCTTGTACAGGGGCGGCATGGCAATGAATACATGGCCCCGCTCGATGATTTCACGCATCTGCCGGAACAGGAAGGTGAGCAGCAGGGTACGAATGTGGGAGCCGTCTACGTCGGCGTCGGTCATGATAATGATGGAGTGGTAACGCAGCTTGTCCGGGTTGAACTCTTCCCGGCCGATACCACAACCCAGGGCGGTAATCAGGGTGCCCACTTCCGCCGACGACAGCATCTTGTCGAACCGGGCTTTTTCAACGTTCAGGATCTTACCTTTCAGGGGAAGGATGGCCTGGGTTTTCCGGTCACGACCCTGCTTGGCACTACCACCTGCAGAATCACCCTCCACTATGAACAGTTCAGACAGGGCCGGGTCTTTTTCCTGGCAGTCCGCCAGCTTGCCGGGCAGGCCGGCGATATCCAGCGCACCCTTGCGGCGGGTCATATCCCGGGCTTTACGGGCGGCTTCGCGGGCACGGGCCGCTTCGATCATCTTGTTGACGATGACCTTAGCTTCGTTCGGCTTTTCCTGCAGGTAGTCGGCAAACTTCTGGTACAGCTCCTGCTCCACCGCGGTTTTCACCTCGGAGGAAACCAGCTTGTCCTTGGTCTGGGACGAGAATTTCGGGTCCGGTACCTTCACGCTGACAATGGCTGTCAGGCCTTCCCGGGCGTCATCACCGGAGGTGGCAACCTTGGCTTTCTTGCCCAGGCCTTCCTGCTCGATGTAGTTGTTCAGGGAGCGGGTCAGCGCCGCCCGGAAGCCGGCCAGGTGGGTACCACCATCACGCTGGGGGATGTTGTTGGTGAAGCAGTAGATGTTCTCCTGGAAGGCGTCGTTCCACTGCATCGCCACTTCCACGGCAATCCCGTCTTCACGTTCATGGGTGAAGTGGAACACCTGGTTCAGCGGGGTTTTGTTGGTATTCAGGTGCTCAACAAAGGCCCGCAGACCGCCCTCGTATTCAAACACCTCTTCCTTGCCACTGCGCTCGTCGGTCAGGCGGATACGGACACCACTGTTCAGGAACGCCAGTTCCCGTAGGCGCTTGGCCAGGATGTCGTAGTGGAACTTGATCTGGGTGAAGGTTTCCGGAGAGGGAATAAAATGAACCTTGGTACCGGAATCCTGGGTATCACCGACCTCTGTCAACGGAGCATTGGGCACACCGTGGGTGTAGCTTTGCTCGTAGACCTTGCCATCACGGCGGATGGTCAGGGTGAGGGTAGAGGACAGGGCGTTAACCACCGATACACCCACACCGTGCAGACCACCGGAAACCTTGTAGGAGTTGTCGTCGAACTTACCGCCGGCGTGCAGTACGGTCATGATCACTTCGGCGGCGGATACCCCTTCTTCTTCATGGATATCCACAGGGATACCACGGCCGTTATCCTTGACCGTGATGGACTCATCGGGGTGGATGATCACGCCGATTTCAGAGCAGTAACCCGCCAGAGCCTCGTCGATGGAGTTATCCACCAATTCAAAGACCATGTGGTGCAGGCCGGTGCCATCGTCGGTATCGCCGATGTACATACCCGGGCGCTTGCGCACCGCATCCAGCCCTTTCAGGACTTTGATGCTGGAGGAATTGTAGTTCGATTCACTCATTAACGAGACTCCTGAGGTGATTCCCGGTCTATTCTTCCGTCAATTTTCCATGTTCCACGTGGAACATTCTGTATTCAGGTGCGTCCACACCCGCCCATAACACGTCGGGTTCCGGGTGTTCGATGGAGGTAATAAACACCTGACAACGCAATTCCTGGAGCTTTCGGGCCAGCATAATCCGGTGGCGCACATCCAGCTCCGCATTGATGTCGTCCAGCAGGAAGGTTACCTGTTTGCCAAGATCGCTCAGTACCTTACCCTGGGCAATCTTCATCAGGATCACGAGGGTCTTCTGCTGCCCCCGCGAGAAGGTTTCGGCCACCGGTCGTCCGCCCAACTTCAGACGGATGTCTGCCCGGTTAGGGCCATACAAAGTGTGCCCCATCCGGCGTTCCTGCTCCCGGTGACTGGCCAGAACCTGCACCAGTGACTGGCTACGATCCCAGCCCGGATAGAACTCCAGCCTGAGACCATCGGTCCATCCGGCGTCCAGTTCTTTCAGCACACCATTGAAGGCTGCCTTGAACTTCCTGAAAACCTGTTCCCTGATGTCGCTGAGGGTTTCTGCAAGGGTACCAAACTGGTTATCCCATACCCGCATCAATGATTCGTCCAGTCTACCATTTCTGAGCGTTTGATTCCGCTGCGATGTCACTCTCTGGCATTGTTGCCAGGTTAAAGAAAAGGAAGGTTCCACGTGGAACACTAACCAATCCAGAAACTGGCGACGCTTGCTCGGCCCCCCGGCAACTATGTCGAAAACGCCAGGGTCAATCACGGATACCGGCAGATGCATGGCCAGCGCCGACAAACTGCGAACCGCCTCTCCATCCACACGCAGCGTGGTTTCCTTGGCGGAAATATCCCGGGCAATCCCCAGCCTGTGGATAACTGCTTCGCCGCCGTCGCTGTCCGGGGTGTCCAGACCTTTGTCCAGGCCACCAAACACGGTGAGCTTGCTCTGGCCATGGGCAACGACAGCCTGGTGCCGGGTAACCCGGAACGAGCGGCCCAGCCCGAGGTAGCCGATGGCTTCCAGTACGCTGGACTTACCACTGCCATTGGCACCGTAGAGCAAATTAAAGGAGGGAGAGAAACTGATAGAATCTGGCGCCAGGTTACGAAAATTCTGAGTCTGAAGTTTCACTAGCGCCATAGGGAGAACATCTCGATAAACCTGAGCCTTGTTAATGCAGCATGGTCAGGCGTTCATCCATAAACACATCCATTTCCGGCGCCAGGATATGCACATAGCGGTCGAAATACAGGAACTGTTTCAGTAACAGCGCGAACTCCCTTGGGAAATGCAGCCCGTGGCTTTCGCCCACCTTCACCATATCCATCAGGATGTTGTTCACATCATCCTCGGCCTGGTCGACCTGGTAGGGGACATCGTCAGGAACCATGCGATCCATCTGCCGGTACAGTTTCTGCAAATCCGCAGACAGGTCTTCCACCCGCACGGACCGGCGGGTGACGCCGATACGGATCATGGCATCGGCCATACCGTCAAAGTTACCCACCATGATGGCGGAAATGAAGTCACTGACCGCCTGCCAGGTGTCCGGCTTTATCCGGCCAACAATACCAAAATCGATAAACCCGACCCGGCCGTCTTTCAGCACCATCAGGTTACCGGCGTGTACATCGGCGTGGAAAAATTCGCACTTAGTCAGACTGGCAAACCAGGTATTCATCGCCGTAATCAGGGTACGCTCCGGATCGCTGGAAAATCCGCGAATGCTTTCCAGGTCGGTCAGCGGCACACCGTAGAAACGTTCCATGGTCAGAATCCGGCGACTGCTACAGTGCTCGTACACCCGGGGAACCGTGGCGTCTTCGTTGTGGGTATCATGCAGAAACTGCCGGAACACCTTCAGGTTATTGGCTTCCTTGATGAAGTCACACTCTTCCATCATGGTTTGCTGGATTTCATCGACAATGCCGGACAGCGACGTCCAGGACAGTTTCGGCGCCAGGGTTTCCAGAATCCGCGCAGACAGGTACAGAAAGTTCAAGTCGGTCAGCAGGATGTTTTCCACACCCGGTTTCTGAACCTTGATCACCACATCTTCACCGGTCACCAGCTTTGCCGCATGTACCTGGGCAATGGATGCGGAGGCGAGGGCAACCGGATCGATCTCGGCAAACACCTGGTCAATCGGCCGGCCCAGTTCATCCCGGATAATCTTGCGGATAACGCTGAAGGGTAGGCTCGGGGTTTTATCCAGGCAATACTGGAACTCCTCCACATACTCCTTAGGGAAAAAGGTCGGCGAGCTGGCGATAAACTGCCCCAGCTTGATGTAGGTGGCACCCAGGTTTTCGAAGGTCTGGCGCAGCAGCTGCGGGGTAGGGGGGCGATCGCCCCGCACCCAGTTCAGCCCGGTACGGCCCAGCACCGACAAGGTCTGGCCAATTCGGAAAGCACCTTTGATTCCATTCGTTACGGCACCCATAAACTCCTCCGGAAATAATTACAGCCGCATGGGCATGACAACATACAGACTGCTGTTGTCATTTTCGGCTTCAATCAGCGCACTGCTGTTTGGATTAGACAGAGTGATCTTCACCTGGGCATTGTCCAGGACGTTCATCACATCCACCAGATAGCCTACATTGAAACCGATCTGCAGGGATTCGCCCTGGTAGTCTACCGGCAATGCATCTTCGGCCTGTTCCTGGTCCGGGTTGTTGGCAAATACCTGCAACTGCCCGGGGGACAGGTTCAGGCGCACGCCGCGAATGTTTTCGTGAGACAGGATACCGGCCCGCTGCAGGGTATTTTTCAGGGTGGCGCGATCGGCCAGCACAACCTTGTCACCACCGCGCGGAATCACCCGGTTGTAGTCCGGGAACTTGCCTTCAATCAGCTTGGAGGTAAAGGTGTAGGCGCCCACCGTGGCCCGCAGGTGGTTGTCCCCGATCACCAGGGTGACCGGAGTTTCTTCGTCTGCCAGCAGACGCGCCAGTTCCAGTACGCCTTTCCTGGGCACAATCACCTGGCGCAGGTCCGGGCAACCGGTCTGCAGGTCTCTGTGCGCCATGGCCAGGCGGTGGCCATCGGTGGCTACAACGCGCACGTGGCCGCTGTCCACTTCCAGCAACAGGCCGTTCAGGTAATAGCGCACATCCTGCTGCGCCATGGCAAAGGCGGTGGCGTCCAGCATGCGGCCGAGTTCTTTCTGGGGCAGTTCCAGGCGGAAACTTTCCGGCTCGTCTTCGACATTCGGGAAATGCTCTGCCGGCAGCGTCGACAGGGTGAAGTGGGAATTGCCCGCGCGTACGTGAAGGCGGTCGCCTTCCAGTGCCAGGTCAATCGGGGCTTCATCGCCCAGGGCGCGGCAAATGTCCGACAGCTTGCGGGCCGGCACCGTGATCCTGCCGGGCTGGTCGACGTGCACCGGGGTAACACGGCCTACCAGCTCCACTTCCATATTGGTACCGGTCAGCGTCAGAGTATTGTCTTCCGCTTCCAACAACACGTTGGACAGCACCGGCATGGTCTGTTTCTTTTCCACAACGCCCGCAATGCTTTGCAGCGGGGTGAGCAGGGATTCACGGCTGATTGTCAGTTTCATGGCACTCGGCTTCAGTTATCGGAAGTGAATGTTATTGGTTTTGCCACCCCGGTCAGGTGGTCAGCAGTCTCATAAAGTTCTGGTAGTCTTCCCGGATGCCCGGATCAGTTTCCTGCAACTCGACTATCTTCTTGCAGGCGTGCAGCACCGTGGTATGGTCCCGTCCGCCAAAGGCATCGCCAATTTCCGGCAAACTGTGGTTGGTCAGTTCCTTGGCCAGGGACATCGCCACCTGGCGGGGCCGGGTTACGGTACGGGTCCGGCGCTTGGACAACAGGTCCGATACCTTGATCTTGTAATACTCCGCCACGGTGCGCTGGATATTATCAATACTGACCTGCTTTTCATGCAGCGCCAGCAGGTCTTTCAGGCTTTCCCGGATAAACGGCGGGGTAATCTCCGAACCAGTGAAGTGAGCATTCGCTATCACCAAACGCAGTGCGCCTTCCAGCTCTCGTACGTTGGAGCGGATTTTCTGGGCAATAAAAAACGCGGCTTCACTGCTCAGCTTCACATTGGCCTGCTCGGCCTTCTTCATCAGGATGGCAACCCGGGTTTCCAGCTCCGGCGGCTCGACCATCACCGTCAGACCCCAGCCGAACCGGGATTTCAGCCGCTCTTCCATATCCACGATTTCTTTCGGGAAACGGTCGCAGGTCACGATCACCTGCTGGCCACCCTCAAGCAGCGCATTAAAGGTGTGGAAAAACTCTTCCTGGGAACGCTCCTTGCGGGCGAAGAACTGGATATCGTCGATCAGCAAGGCATCGACCGAGCGGTAATAGCGTTTGAATTCGTTGATGGCGTTCAACTGCAGCGCCTTGACCATATCGGCTACAAACCGTTCCGAACGCAGATACGCTACTTTGGCCTTCGGGTTGCGACGGACAATCTCGTTACCGATGGCGTGCATCAGGTGGGTCTTACCCAGGCCAACGCCCCCGTAAAGGAACAACGGGTTGTAAGCACCACCGGGGTTTTCCGCCACCTGCATGGATGCCGCGCGGGCCAGCTGGTTGGACTTACCTTCTACAAAGGTATCGAAGGTAAAGGTTTCGTTCAGGAAACTCTGGTGCTTGATATCACCTTCAACCTGCACCGGGCGCCGTTCACTGCTACCGGCCCTGCCCGCCGAGGTACTGCCGGGGGCCTGGGCCGGACTGGCCACCGTAGCCGCCACGCTTTTCTCTTCTTCGGTCACCGTCTGGCCGGTTTCATCCGCCAAGCGTTCCGGAACCGGCTCGGCCACTGAACGCACCACCGGCTCACTGGCCTTGGGTGCAGACCCCACTTTCATCTGCACCCGGGGGGCCTGGCCACCGCCCAGTTCCTTTAATACTTCTTCTATACGCCGAAGGTATTTTTCATTCACCCAGTCCATCACAAACCGGTTGGGGGCGAACAGCACCAGCTGCCCCTCCCGCTGGTCCGACTGAAGGGGCCTCAACCAGGTATTAAACTGCTGTGCGGGAAATTCATCCCGGAGTACTTCAAGACATTGATGCCACATACTGTTCGGCACGACCGCCTGCTCCCGACTACCTAACTACCTGACTGTTCTTACACCGGAAAGGTCTTTCCCGTTGCTCAAGGTGACCCCGGATTCTACCGCGAGCGGGGGTTCAGTAAAAGGCCGGCTGTTCAGGTCATGAACAGCCTGTGGAAACTTTTCATGTTCAGTTTCAAATTCTTACAAACCTATCTACAGCCTTGTGTACAGAAAAGCTCTGAAAAAAAGTTATTCACAGGGCTCTGTGTAAACCGTTACCTCAACCCTGTGTGCAACACCTTGACCGCTCCATGGATAACTCGCTCCCGGATTCCAGACCCGACTTGTTCACAATTCGACCGGGCATTCTCCACAGGGCTCAGAGCAACCTGTCACAAGCCTTATCATTATTCTAGGATTCTGTTTCTATAGGGATTTTCATGCTTTTCCACAGAAATCATGGTGCCTAATAACAGTAATAAATAATCTTTGAAAGAATTTAAAAAAGACTTATAGATTCTGTTATCGAGCCTTGCGGGTTTTACCCATACGGAAAACTCGCTTCAGATATCGCTCAAACATTGAACTTGCCGCAGGATTTGACTAGAATGCCGCTCCTGTTTTGGCTGTCTATTTTCCAGCCAGTTACCAATGTCCATTGACGAGTTGTGAGATCATCACCATGAAAAGAACATTCCAGCCAAGCGTCCTGAAGCGCAAGCGTGTTCACGGTTTCCGTGCCCGTATGGCGACTGCGAACGGCCGTAAGGTAATTTCCCGTCGTCGTGCCAAAGGCCGCGCACGTCTGTCTGCGTAACTTTACGCTTGCCTCATGAAGGCTTTGACGTTTCCGAAGTCTCATCGACTGTTGAAACCTTCGGACTACAGCAAGGTCTTCGATGGCGTACAGCTGAAAGTTCCGCACAGGAATTTTCTGATCCTGGCTGCCCCCAATAATCTGGGTCACGCCAGGGTCGGACTGATTTTCTCGAAAAAAAACCTGAAACTGGCGGTCCAGAGAAACCGGATCAAACGTCAGGTACGGGAAACCTTCAGAAAACAGCAGGATTTACCTGCCCTTGACATCATTGTTCTTGGCAGACAGGGCCTCGCCCAGCTGGAAAACGCAGCCGTGCATTCCGCTTTGGACGATATCTGGCACAGAGTGAAAAAGCAGTTCAACAAGCAACTCGAAAAAACGTACCAAAAATCAACGTCTGAGGGCTCAACCACGACGTCCCGAGGTACCGATTGATGCGCCAGTTACTGCTTTTGCCCATCCGGTTCTACCAATATGCCATTTCTCCAATGATGGCTAGCCATTGCCGGCACTACCCTACCTGTTCACAATACGCTCTCGAAGCCATTCAGCATCATGGCGCTGTCAAAGGCAGTTACCTGGCAGGTGCGCGTCTACTCAGATGTCATCCCTGGGCCGAAGGCGGTTATGATCCTGTACCGGGAACCGGACACGTTGCTCCGGAACCAACCGGCAACATGACTGAACCCACACACACCACTATTCAGACCAGACGCTAAGTTTATGGATATTCAACGCATCGTATTGTTTGCCGGTCTTGCGATTGTCAGTTACCTGATGGTGCTAGCCTGGAACGAAGATTATAACCAGCCGCAAACCAGCCCTGTGGTACAGGCTGAGTCCTCCGTTAACGGCAACTTGATGGCAGACGATATGGTGTTGCCGGAGGCCGGATCCACCGCATCAGGCAATGAAGAGTTTGCCACCCCGGAAAATACCGGCCTGGCATCAACGCCTACAGCTGCCGAAGGGTCGGTCAGCAATCGCTACATCACTGTAACCACGGACGTTTTCCAGCTGAAGATTGACCGTATTGGCGGTAATGTGGTGGAAAGCTCACTGCTCCAGTACGACGAATCCCTCAACAGCGAACAACCGCTGAAATTGCTGACCAATACCCAGACCCGTACCTACCTGCTGGAAAGCGGACTGATCGGCCGTGATGGTCCGGATGGAAGTAACGCTTCGCAGCCGCCGGTGTTCAGTGCAGAAAGCAGCGAATTCGAGTTATCCGAAGGGCAGGAAGAGCTCAACATCGACCTGACCTTTACCACCGACCAGGGCGTAGCCATCACCAAGCGTTACCTGCTTGCCCGGGACAGCTACGAAATTGGTGTTCGTTACCTGATCAGTAACAACTCCGAATCCGAGTGGCAGGGCAACTTCACCGGCAAGATCGTTCGTGACGAGGCTCCGGACCCCACTTCCCAGGCCAGCATGGGCATCCGGGCTTATCTGGGCATGGTGATCAGTACCCCGGAAGATCCGTACGAGAAGTACGATTTCGAGGATCTGTCAGAGAAGCGCATCAATCAGTCGGTCACCAATGGCTGGCTGGCCTTCCTGCAGCATTACTTCCTGACCGCATGGGTACCCGAGCGGGACCAGAAAGCCCAGTTCCAGACCACCCGACGGGGCGATCTCCATGTCATGGGCTTTGTTTATCCTGCGACGACGGTAGCACCGGGTGAGACCGTGGAAGTGGGCGCCACCGCTTATGTAGGCCCCAAGATTATTGATCGGCTGGAAGCTCTGGCTCCCAACCTGGATCGCACCGTTGATTTCGGCTGGCTGTTCTTCATTTCCCTGCCGCTGTTCTACATTCTTGAATGGTTCTATGGCCTGGTCGGTAACTGGGGTGTTGCCATCATCCTGCTGACGGTGTTGGTAAAAGCGGTGTTCTTCCACCTCTCCGCCACCAGCTATCGCTCCATGGCGAAAATGCGCGCGGTCGCTCCGCAGCTGACCCGGCTGAAAGAGCTTTATGGCGACGATCGCCAGCGCATGTCCCAGGAAATGATGGCGCTGTACAAGCGCGAAAAGATCAATCCGCTGGGTGGCTGTCTGCCGATCCTGGTGCAGATGCCGGTGTTTATTGCCCTTTACTGGGTACTGTTTGAAAGCGTCCAGCTTCGTCATGCGCCGTTCATGCTCTGGATTCAGGATCTGTCCCAGATGGACCCGTACTTCATCCTGCCGATCCTGATGGGTGCCAGCATGTTCATCCAGATGAGCCTGAACCCTACGCCGCCCGATCCTATGCAGGCCAAGATCATGAAGCTGATGCCGCTGATCTTCACCGTATTCTTCCTGTGGTTCCCGGCCGGTCTGGTTCTGTACTGGCTGGTCAACAACATTCTTTCGATCTCCCAGCAGTGGTACATTACCCGCAAGATCGAAGCGGAAACTGCAGGCAAGAAGTACTGATTCAACAGTGCTCCTGACCTGACAAAGGCTCCCTTGGGGAGCCTTTGTTTTTTCTATTCCAGGAAAACCAAGATGCAGCCAGCCACAGATACCATTGCCGCCATTGCCACCGCCCCGGGCCAGGCCGGTGTAGGGATTGTCCGGGTGTCCGGTCCGAAAGCCATGGCCATTGCCCGCACAATGCTGGGCTATGAACCAAAGCCCCGGTATGCACACTACGGCCCGTTCCGGGACCGGCAGGGCGAGCTGATCGATGAAGGCATCGGCCTGTATTTTCCCAATCCGCACTCCTTTACCGGCGAAGACGTATTCGAGCTTCAGGGCCACGGTGGCACGGTGATCCTGGATATCCTGTTACGGGAAGTCTGCAGCCTGGGCGCCCGGCTGGCCCGGCCTGGTGAGTTTTCCGAAAGGGCCTTCCTGAACGACAAACTGGACCTGGCCCAGGCCGAAGCCATTGCCGACCTGATCGAAAGCAGTTCGGAACAGGCGGCCCGCTGCGCGGTGCGTTCCATGCAAGGGGTGTTCTCCAAACGTGTGGATAACCTGGTGGAGGCCATCACCCACCTGCGCATCTACGTGGAAGCAGCCATCGATTTTCCGGAAGAAGAGATCGATTTCCTGGCCGATGGCAAGGTGGCTTCTGACCTGCAGAGCCTGCTGGAGCAGGTGCAGCAGATTCTGGGAGAAGCCCAGCAAGGCACTATTTTGCGGGACGGCATGAAAGTGGTCATCGCCGGCCGGCCCAATGCCGGAAAATCCAGCCTGCTCAATGCCCTGGCGGGCAGGGAAGCGGCGATTGTGACCGCCATCGAAGGCACTACCCGGGATGTGTTGCGCGAACATATCCACATTGATGGCATGCCGCTGCACATCATCGACACCGCCGGCCTGCGCGACAGCCCGGACGAAGTGGAGCGCATCGGCATTGCCCGGGCCTGGGAAGAAATCCGCCAGGCAGACCGCATCCTGTTGATGGTGGATGCCACCACCACCGACAAAACCGAACCCCATGAAATCTGGCCGGACTTTATTGACCAACTGCCCAAGGGCGCACCAGTCACCGTGATTCGCAACAAGGTGGACCTGACCGGTGAACCGGTCGGCATCAGCGCCGAGCCGCACCAGGCGGCTCCGGTTATCCGGCTGGCGGCCAAGGCCGCGGAAGGCCTGGAGGTCCTGCGTGATCACCTGAAGGAGAGCATCGGCTTTGCCAGCACCACCGAAGGCGGCTTCCTGGCCCGGCGCCGGCACCTGGATGCCCTGGAACGGGCCCGGGACTCCCTGCTGCAGGGCCAGGCCCAGCTGGAAGGTTACGGTGCTGGCGAACTGCTGGCCGAAGACCTGCGGGCGGCGCAGGATGCGCTGGGGGAAATTACCGGGCATCTGACACCGGATGAGTTGTTGGGCAAAATCTTCTCGTCGTTTTGCATCGGGAAGTGAAGTGGTAAAAAAAGGGTTATCCACAGCAACCAAAAGCAAATCAAGTAACTGTTTATAAAGGGTTTTATTCTTTCTCGCTGTTTTTGTCTTTCCATTTTTCTCGATGATTTACCCCGAGAGTACCCCGAAGTATGGTCTTGGGGGACTCTTGGGGTACAAATGGAGGAAAAGGTGAAAATCAGCATCGAGATTCGGAAACCAGATACAGAAGGAAAGCGGGCAATCCGCCTGATTTACTATGGCGGTTCCTACACAGATCCGGAGACTGGCAAGCGTCGGCATAAGCGATCTCGGGAACCCTTGGATTTGTTCCTGTATGACAAACCCAGAACGCCTGCGCAGCGTCATCACAACAAGGAAGCCGAGCGCGCAGCTGAAGCAATCCGCGCAAAGCGCCTTTATGAATATGAAACCGGCAAGCACGGGCTCGGAGGCACCAATCAACTAAAGGCGAGCTTCTTCGATTATTTCCAGTCCATCACAGATGAAAAAGCCGCGGGTAGTAAGAGTAACCATTCAATCTGGGTTTCGACACTCAAGCATCTGAAAGTTTTCCACAGGCTTCCGGAGCTGACGTTTGAGGAAGTAGACCAGGCTTTCCTTGAGGGCTTCAAACATTACCTTACCCACATTGCACGCACTAAAAGTACCGCCCCTCTCAGCTCTAATACCCAGCATGCGTACTTCAATAAACTTCGGGCTGCTCTGAACCAGGCTGAGCAGCAGGGTATTATTCATGACAATCCGGTTCGCCGAGTAAAGAACATCAAACCAGAGAACAATCAGAGGGTGTACCTCACGGAGGACGAGCTGCGGGCTTTGGCCAAAGCCGATTGCAGATACGAAGTGCTGAAGAGGGCATTTTTATTCTCGGCGTGTACTGGCTTGCGATGGTCCGATGTGCAGAAGTTGGTTTGGGGGGATGTGGAGCAGTTCTACGATGGGCACCGGGTCATCTTTCGTCAGAAAAAGACCAAAGGGCTGCAGTACCTGGACCTGAATCGCACTGCCATTAAACTCATGGGTCTTCCCAAAGATCCATCTGAGCGCGTGTTTAAAGGCTTGAAATATAGTAGCTGGCACAACTTGGAGCTGATGAGATGGGCTATGGCGGCCGGAATCACGAAAAAGATCACTTTCCACAGTGCACGCCACAGCTTCGCAGTGATACAACTTTCCAGAGGTGTGGATATCTACTCGGTATCGCGCCTTCTGGGACATTCGGAGCTTCGGACTACCGAAATATATGCAGACATCATCGAAACTAAACAGCGAGAAGCGATGGTCAGCTTCCCTGAAGTACTTTGATAAACCCGGAGGAGTAGGAACCCACCTCTCCTGGAAAGAAAACATGTGCCGGGGCATCCAGCCCCGGCACTAGGTAGTAGAAAATTATAGATAATTTTAGATCAGATCCGTGGATGTGCCGGAATCACTTGATACTATTGAGCTTCCGGCATTTTTGGTGTGACTGTTAAGGGGGGGAGTTGTGACCGTTAACGGGGGAGTTTGTGACTGTTAACGGTGGGCCTCAGGATCTCATATCGACCTTTGGAGTACTCGGTTACCTTCCAACCAATACCACCCAACTCTGATATGGCTTCCCGTGTTCTGCTTAATCGCTTACGAGTGGTTGAAGCACTCGCCTCTGTGGCAAGAGTTATTGTCAAATCTGGT